>JANMFM010000056.1:0-3541 GCA_031374125.1 Bdellovibrionales bacterium | reverse complement strand
GGTTAGAGCTTGCGTGTAACCCAGATGATTCAATAGCGATTCTGGTATCTGCGGGTGATCCCTTTACAGGCGTAGATGATAAAAATCCTAAGTCAAAAAACCGCAAAGGCCGTTCTACAAAAAAACTTATTGCTGTAAACCAAGGTTTGTTGTGCGCAGAAGATGATCTTGGGTTTATGACAAAGCCTCCGATTTTAGATTCTTCTCGTAGAGCTTCTTGGTATTTATTAGTTTATCCATCAGACAAAGAAATCAGATACGAACTAGCATTGCCAAATAAATTAGATCCGCAAAGAGTGCTTTGTGGTTGGGCAGAGAGAATCATTTTAGATCCAATTAAATTTGATGAAGTTGTAACTCCTAAGAATTCGGATAAAAAATCTGAATCTGAAGAAGTTGCGGATGTAGAGATTACTGTTTCAAGAAAGGCATAGTAAAAATGGGATTTGAACCAAGCAGATTGGCAGTCGCAAGAAAAAAAAGAGGCCTTACTCAAAAGGATTTAGCCCACGCATTAGGGTTAAGTCCTAGGCATTTGAATTCTTACGAAGCGGGCACTCATGTGCCGCCTGAACCAATGATTAAGTTAATTGCTGAGAAGCTTGGATTTCCTATTCATTTTTTTATGAAAACAGAAGTTGAGTCTATCCCAACTGAATTTGTTAGCTTTCGAGCTATGTCCAAAATGACTTCAAAGATGCGGGATCAAGCCTTGGCGTCCGCTTCAATCGGCATGATGGTTGCTGACTGGCTTGAAGAAAAATTTAATTTGCCACAGTCGAGTATACCAGATTTGCGAGGGATGCACCCAGAGCTTGCAGCCGAATCATTACGTCGAGAGTGGGCTCTCGGTGATAAGCCAATTAAAAACATAATTCATCTTTTAGAATCCAAAGGGGCAAGAGTTTATTCACTAGCTTCTGATGGAGCAGAGGAAATAGATGCTTTTTGTTTTTGGAGGCAAAGTGTTCCATACATATTTTTGAATATCTCAAAATCTTCAGAGAGAGTTAGGCACGATGTCGCACATGAGCTGGGACACCTTGTATTGCACAGGCACGGTCAGCCAAATGGGCGATCTGTTGAACACGAGGCCGATAGTTTTGCGTCCGCTTTTTTAATGCCGAGATCTAGCATTTTGGCTAATAGTTCAGGATTACCTTCAATACCTGCTTTGATTCAGAAGAAAAAAATTTGGAATGTCTCTCTTGCTTCTTTGGTGCATAGACTTCGTACGGCTGGCATCTTAACGGAGTGGCATTATAAGCAATTATTTATTGAGATTTCTCAAAGAGGCTTCCGGAAATCTGAGCCAGAGAGTTCCCCTCACGAATCTTCTTTGATTTTGAAAAAAGTCATTGAGTTGTTAAAATCAGAAAACAAAAATTTGTCAGACTTGTCGAAAGATCTTGATGTAAGTGCTAGCGATATTAATTCTCTATTTTTTGGATTTATCCTAACGGCATTAAGCGGATCGAGTGAATCAAGTGGCTTACTTAGAAAGCCTGATTTAAGACTTGTTGAGTAGTGTAGGATTTTAGTCGTTGGGAACAGGCAATCTGGGAACCACTAGGGAACTAGCAATATATATCGCGCACGCGAGATTGATCTCTTGAGTAACTCCACTTTTTTAAATTTTGCAGCATTCCTTATCAAAAATACGAATGAACGAACTTACGTTTAAGCCTAACATTTGAATAGGTAAGACAGCTTGGCTCATTACTTTCGGGGCCCCCAAATGGTCGTAGTCAGAATTTGAATCAAAAGGGCAAGCTCTTTTTCTAACCTTCACTATTCGAGATTATAAGTGATTTGAAGAATGAAAACGTCTGTGAAACGTGGTTTCGCAAAAAAAATTCTGCTCAACTCTAGCGCGTCCTGAAGCAACCATTTTTTTCATTCAGAATTACTATAGTTCTGTAGCAAATTAAAACTTTCTTTCTAAGAGCATTTTGATAAAATAAAACCATCAGTGCATTTCTTCACTGTCTTTCATGTTTTAAAAGACTTTACGGCAAATCCTGTTTACACCAAGTTATAAATTCTCGTAATTAGAAATCAGCAGACCGGTCTCTGAGTGAAGAGATGTATTCATTACGAAGCTGAGATTCGATTGCAAAATCATTCATATTTTGACTAAGAGTTTGACCCCAGGAGAACTGTTCTTGCTTGTATTCTTTCATTAATAGATCAGTGATAATTCTGCCGAAGCGTCCATTACCGTTTGGGAATGGATGAATCCATACAACTCTATGATGGAATCTTGCTGCAGTTTCATCCCAATTTAAAGTTTTGTTATCAATCCAGTATTTTGTATCATCACATAGTTTTTTAATTTCGACAGGGACTTGATCCCACATTACTCCGATGGATTTTCCAGACTTTCTATATTGACCTGCCCACTTCCAAACATTTTTGAACATTTTTTTATGTAGAGTTTTAAAGAACTTGTCGCTCAAAACATCTTTATGGTTTTTTTCATATATCCACTTACTTTCAGATAAAATACTTTCTTGTTCTGCTGTATTGAGTTCTGCTTGAGTAGTGATTGTATCAATAAGTAGTCCTTCAATTTCATCTAAATCAAGCGGAGTTGCTCCTTCTGGATATTGTAATTTCATTTCTTATTACTCCAAAGGCGGGTATCCAATTTTTCTTTAATTTCATAAGCAAGGCTTTTAATTTGAATTTCTTTTGTTTGAGGAGAAACTCCTTGTTTTTCTAATTTCATGTGATGTCCAACTTTATTTAAAATCTCAGTTGCGGCTTGAATAGACTGTTTATCCACCATTTTTTCAAGACTGTCTTTGGGCAATAGAAAATATATGAACTCGCAATTCATAGCATGAGCTGCTTTTTCTATACTTTCTAAAGTTGCTTTACTTGTAATTTCACGACCCTCAAGCGCACTAACAACAGAAGGACTAATCTTCATTCGTCTTGCTAATTGTTGAACGGTCATTCCAAGACTTTCCCTGATGGCTTTAATCCATCCATATTTAGGCCTTTGATAAGAATCAAAACTTCTAAATGCTTTGAGTTTTTCGTCTAAGGAGTGACGTTGTGTCTTTAAAACTTTCTTATTTTTTCTCATGTTTTATATCACCTTATAGTAGGTTATAAATGATGTTTATATTCTATTATAGACGAATATAAAATATCAACATATTCTACTATAATAGAATATATTGGACAAAAGCTGTGCTACTTTTAGCTTCTTTTAAATTAAAATAGTTAATAAAATCAATGAGATATATGTATCGTAAAAGATCGCCCCATTTATTTTTGGATTTCTCGCAAACCCGAACCTAAGTATCGAAAACCAAAGGTGAAGGATCTTAATAAGTTATCTAAAGTCCCCGTGATGAGCTGTTACAAAAAAACGCAATTTTGTCTGATTTTGGTCTGATGTAATGATTTTGCATTTCACTCAATGCAAAAATCTGCGGTCTGCTTATATGCAAAATATTGCACTAGATTTAAAAGGGTTGCCTATAGAATGTCCAGAAATAGTACATGATCGCACCGGGATACATCACCT
>JANMFM010000043.1:0-3073 GCA_031374125.1 Bdellovibrionales bacterium | reverse complement strand
AGTAAACATCGGACACTTTCTGGTTTGTGAAGCTCTAGAGGTTGGAATGTTCGAAAGCGTTTCAAGAATGAAGCAGATTTTAATCTAAGCCCGGAGTGTGATTGAGAACGCCCATTACACTTTGCATAAGAGTCAGTGGCTTTCGTGGCTCGGGGCTTTTGGGAGTTTGGGTTCAATTCTTGTCGGAGGGTTTAGGTTCTCGCTGAGAACGGGATCGCGAGAAGTAAATTCATCCTTTAACTTTTGCAAATAGAACGGCTCCATACCCTTATCTTTAATTTTTACAGTAACTAAAATTGGATCTTCTATCCTACCAGAGTGGCTAAATGTAATTTGATGTTGAATATTGTATTTTTGAGCCCAAGATCTTAACTCTTCTAAAATATCTTTTGCTGGGAAATTTTTCGAAGAAGATTCATATTCAAGATTTAAAATCATATTGCGACTATCATGATTGAGATCCACTTTTGCAGTCACTCCAGATTGAGCTACATAGACCCCACTTCTGCTTAAGTTCACAGGATTGCGAGATTTTGTGGATCTGAGCGCGGGAGTGCCAGCTTTCGTGCCAATCATCTGAGTGTAATTTGGCACTGGCACAGTGACGCGAGGGCGATTTCTTTCGGCATCAGGAATGCTAGTGACTCGAGTTGGTTTGAAAGTTTGAACCGGAATAGTTCCTTTAGTGTGATTTTCTAGTGGCATAAATTTACGAGTTGGTTTTTGAGCCGGAACGGGAACGGTGACTTTGGAAATTGGTGAATTGTCCTGAGCTTGAATTGGAGCTTCAGTGACATCATAAAATTTCTTACTTAATTCTGTCGGTATAAGCTTTTGAGTTTCAATAACTGAAATAAGATCTTGTTTGAGTGCTTCAATATTACTTAATTCAATCTTAAGTAATGTAATTTTTGAAAGTGATGTTTTTAAAAGAGAGCTATGAATACTGATATTATTTTGGAAGCTACGGCTAGGTAATTGACCTACTAAATCCGTAATCATATCTAATTCATACGCTAAATTCTCTATCTCTATAATTTTTCTTTTAATTTCGCTAATCTCGTCTTTGATTTTCTCCATAAGATTTTGAGCACCATCCTTTGCTAAAGCCTCCTGGCTAGCCGTTCTTCCACGGGCATCAATCAATGCCAATTGGACTTCTGAGATTCCATCGGCGATTCTTTCGAATGGGATTTCTGGTGAGTATTCAAAAATAGCTCTAGTTTTAATAAGTAGAGCTGGAACGTTTTTAGTTAAAAGACTATGGATTGTGAGAGCTTCTCTATTTAATTCAACAATTTCTGAAGAGTTTCTTTCGATTTTAAATGTACGTCCAGTTTCAACTTGCTTAATATAGTGAGTTGTTAGGCTTTCCAAATTCGACTGAACTGGGCTGCTCTCTTCGAATTTTCCAATGAAAAGTGATCTGCAGACATTTTCTGCATAAAGTAATTGAGTAGGAATGGCTACTAAACCGCATAACAAAATAAGACTAATTTTTTGCAACATTTGCAGAACTCCATGTTTAATACAAAGTAACCTTTTGCGGCAGCTCATCTCAACCTAACTTTCCGCATGATATTTCTATGCTATATAGAGCAATAAGCATGCCTTGCGCTTTGTTGTATAACTGTTGTAACATTACGAAATGACTATCAATTCACTAGAAGATTTAAAGAAATGGTTGAAGAAAAATCTGATTGCCCAGCTGACTCCCAAAACTCTTGTTTTATTGGAAGGTGAAATGGGGGTCGGGAAGACTCAGATGGTAAAGCTATTTTGTGAGCAATTTGGGTGCTATAACGAGGTTTCTTCACCCACATTCGCAATTATCCAAGAATACCCATCAGCCCTCGGAGTGATCCATCACGTCGATCTTTACCGCATCGAAAGTAATGATGAACTTGAGAACACCGGGTTTTGGGAGATCTTTAACAAATCGCCGGATGTCTCTAAAGGTGGTGTGATCTTTATTGAATGGTCACAAAAAATGGATATTTCGAGAATTCCAAAAGGCTGGAAAATCATAAGAATTAAATACGAGTTTGCTGACGCTTCTAGTGGAAGTAGAAAAATTGAACTGAGCCTTCTGTAATATCATTTCTGATTTTTCCACTAGCCCCAATAGCGTATTCCTTGCTTAAAGCTTTTCGCCGGATAGATTTTCTCAGTGAAAGCTCCCCTTGATATGAATCATACTCCTCAATCGGATCCCAAAGCCATTGGCCCTCAAGCTGAACCTTGAAATCAATTTTTGGTCTAAAAAGGATTCCAACTTTCGGTCCGACTTGCGCTCGGAAGTTATTGTCATCGAACTTTTGCGAGTAAGAAAGATCAAGGGACCCCATGGCATACAAAGTAAACTTCGAAAGATTCGTTGCTAACCCCCAACTGGATTGGAAATATCCGCCTTGGCAGAAAGCGCACTTATCATCTTGGTAGGACTTCACCCCAAAAGACATATCCCATGAAGGACGCTTTTCAAAAGTTTCAAAAGGGGCCATGCTTCGAACGCTCACAAGAGTCCACTGATAGAGATCCCATTTTTTAAAGTCATTGCTGGATTGAAAGATCGTATTGAAGAACTCGATCTGCGCGTTTTCGGGATAACCGAAATCAGGGTCCAGTAAGTCATGGAGGGCGAATCTTACGTGATAACGTTGGAAGGATTCAAACATTTCACTGTAGCCCGGCTCAATCCCTAAACGCTGAGATCCGTGACCGTCGTGAGGTTTTGATAGAGGCTCTGCAACTTTGATTTCATTCTCTTGTGGAGGAAGTTCGACTCTTTTAACTAGTAAATCTTTCTTCCATTGGTACTCGTCAGTCTTTTCGTCATTCACCTTGCCCGAGTGTTTGTATTCAATCCAATCAATCAGAGTATCAATGATTTTAACTCTCGAAGCTTCAGAGAAGGTTTTTGGAACTTCTCTAGACCTTGAATTACTTAAAGCCAAGAACTCTGCGCGTTCTTCTTTGGTTAAGGATTCATAGCGTGTAAGAAAAATATTTCTAATGGAGGGTCTAAAGTTGACTTCTTTTAATAATCCTTTTTCCTTTGCCGTAATAAGAA
>JANMFM010000037.1:0-6846 GCA_031374125.1 Bdellovibrionales bacterium | reverse complement strand
CGCCACGATTTCATCGCCAAGTCCCTTAGCATCGCCTCTTTTTAAATCCAATACTTTATCCACCAACAGAAATGGAAATCTGTGAGGCAAAGTATTGAATACATCTTTATAGCTGAGCTGTTTTTTATTGATATCAAACATCCTTCATAATCCTTATGAAATTATTTTTCAAAAGCCTTTACGACTTGTTCTGTGATATCCAATTCTTTTTGTGCCCAAAGAACACCGTTCTCTCTTTTTTCTAAGATCACTGTGTAATTGTCTTTTTTAGCCATGTCTTCGATCACTGTTTGAAGTTTCTTTAAGATTGGCTCTGTCAGCTTTCTTTCTTGGTCTTGAATTTCTTTTTGGTTCTTTTGCACTGTCTGTTGGAATTCCATCATGCTAGTTTGGAATTCTTTTTGTTTCTTAGCTCTTACGTCTTCAGAAAGAACCATGGCTTTCTTCTCAAGCTCTTCACCCATTTTCTTAAGATCCGCTTCTTTAGATTGAAGGCTTTTCTTTCTTTTTTCAAACTCAGCTTCTAGGTCTTTCTTTGCTTTTTGACCAGCTTTAGTCGTTTGAATTGCTTTTTGCATATCTACATAACCGATTTTTACATCGGCATTTGCTTTAGCACCAATTAATGCAACTGCGATGATCATTAATAATACTTTCATGTTGTTCTCCTTATTTTGAATTCTGTTTAACGGCCAACACAAGGCCGATTTAAATTTATTTTACTTATATACTTCATCGGCCGCGTGAGGATTATTCGCCTCATCTATAGTTTTGTCTCCTTAAATTCTTTCGGCCGTTAAGCAGAATTTAAGTTTTTAGAAAGGTGCTCCGATAGAGAATTCGAAGTTGGTTGCTCTATCGTCATCTCTACGATCGATTGGGAAACCCCATTCAAATCTTAGAGGACCAATTGGCGAGAACCATCTAAATCCAAAACCATAATCACTCAAGAAATCTGCGGGATTTAAACTGTCTTGAGCATCCCCGATATCGTAGAACACCACACCTTTAATACCGGCTTCTGAAATCAACGGGAACTCTATCTCTGTATTGAGGAAAAGCTGTTGCTCACCACCAAATGGAACATCCTTATCATTGATATCTTTAACTCTCTTACCTACTCTTGAATACTGATAACCTCTTAAGTTATTCGCACCACCCAGTAAGAACAATTCCGTATATGGAATCTTGCGACCCTCAGGTGCAGTGATGATTCCGTAAGAAATATTATTTCTCCAGACAAGATCCCAAATTACTTTCTTATAATATCTAAATGTCGTCGTTGTCAGCGTGTACTCTTTGTCACCGCCAACGCCTGCGTATTCCACGGAAGCATTCGAGTAAATACCATCTGTTGGTGATAATCTATCATCGCGCTTGTCATATTCTATGGTGAATGTGAGAGAGCTTGTTCTTCCGTTCACAGTGTCTACTGGATAAATGTTTGGATCTGTCGAAGGATCCAGTTCTACATCTGTAACGTCGTTCTTATATCTTAAGAATCCGCGTAAGTATGGTGCAAGCGGGTGACCCAATCTAATTGCGCCACCTTTTTTTGTTTGTTTGTAAACATCCGTTACTGTTCTTTGAAGTCTATATAAATCACCACCCACGCTCCAATCAGAATCTAAGAAGTGCGGCTCTGTGAAGTTCACGTTGAAGATCGACTCCTTGTCCGAGTATCTCACATCAAATCCAAGTCTTTGACCACGACCGAACAAGTTCGATTGTTGAACGTTACCTTGGAATGTGGTTTTAGAATAAGAGCTATAACCCGCACCGATTTGAATGCTTCCCGTATTTCTCTCTGTCACATTGATCTCAAGGTCCATCACATCAGGATTATTTTCCGGAGTTTTTGGGTTGAGTGTGATTTCATCAAAGAATCCTAAACGACGAATGTTCGCAAGTGATTCTCTCTTCTTTGTTTCGTTGTACAATTCCCCTTCAAGAACTTCCAATTCTCTACGAACAACTTTATCGCGCGTTCTAGAGTTACCTACCACGTTGAAGTTACCAAAGTAGACTTTATTGCCTTTTTCAAATCTGAAAACAATATCCACCTTACGTTCTTTTTCTCTTACTGTTGTTAACGGAATGATATTCGCGTAAGCGTATCCAAGATCGCCATACTTCGCTTGAAGTTTATTGATATCTTCCTGAAGAGCTTGCGCTACGAAAGTAGTTTCTTCATCGATCTTGATGTTTTCTGAAAGCTCAATATTCGTGTAAAGAAGATCTCCTTGGAATTCAATATCACCGACATCAAATTGCTCACCCTCTTCAATACGGATGGTGATGTAGATACCTTTTTTATCCGGGCTCACTGTCACCTGAGGTTTTGAGATTTTAACTTGAACGTAACCTTTGTTGAAATATAAGAAGCTTAATATCTGTTGGTCACGATCAAAGATCTCTTGCTTATAAGCACCCGACCCACTCATAAAACTAAAAAGACCTTCTTCCTTCGTTTGAAGCATTGTCTTTAATTCTGTATCTGATAATTTTCTGTTGCCGATGAAGTTGATTCTCTTCACTTTTACTTTATCGTTTTCTTCGATATCAAAAACGAGTCTTACGCGGTCTTCATCTTTTCCGATTTGTTCAAATTTATAAGAAACCTTTGCTAAGAAAAACCCTTTATCCTCGTAAAGCTTATTTAGTTTTTCTTGGGCCTTTTGGATCGTCGAGATATCCAGAATCTGATAAGGCTTAAGCTCCACGGCTTCTTTAAGATCCGTCTCTTCAAGCTCATCGTTTCCACGATATATGATTTCTACGACCGAAGGTTTTTCAACGATTTTATATGTGAGCTTAATACCCGCGCCCGTGTCTTGCCTATCCACTTGAACATCATAAAAGTAGCCGAGCTTAAAGATCGAGGTGATATCTTCTCTGACAACTTCATCTGAGAATCCATCTCCGATTTTTGATTTCAAGCGGTTTAAGATCGCATCTTTTTCTATCTTCTTATTTCCGACGATAACGATTTCTGAGATTCTACGGCCACTGCTGACGGGAACTTTTTGTGTTTTTACTTTTTTCGGTGAAACCTTTTTCGCCGTTGGAGCCTTTGTAGTTACTTTTTCTGTAGTATTTGTTGCAGGCGCATTAGTGAGGGGCGCAGTCGTTGCCGGAGCTGCTGGAGATTCCGCGGCAGAGTTTTGAGCTGAGCTCAAATCGGCCAATGATAGCGAAAATGACAACAAAGCGATGCTAAAAATTGTGTTTCTTAGTTTCATTATATTTTAATTTGCCCTTATAATTCAAAGCGTTAGACTCCCTTGAATCTTTAGATATGTCAATTTTAAAGTGCGCCGAGAGTAAAGGATTATATTGAACGGCCGACCACAAGGCCGATCAAAATTCATTCTTATTAAGAAATTAATTCGGCCGCGTGCAGCCTAGACTTGCGATGTTGTATTTGAGGTATTTAAGATTTCGGCCGTTCAATATAATCCTTTATTCTTGGCGCAGTCTATCAAATCCATTGACCATCTTTAAGCTGAACTATTTTGGGAAATCTACGAGCGAAATCTCTATCGTGACTGACAACAATTAAAGTCAGACCAAGCTTTTCTTTTAATTCAAAAAATAATTCCTGAATTTTCAAGCCATTCACAGAATCTAAATTTCCTGTAGGCTCATCCGCCAATAAAAGCGCAGGGCTCATCACAAGTGCGCGCGCTGTCGCAACTCTTTGCTGCTCCCCGCCGCTCATTTCATGAGGATAGTGACCCATTCTTTGGCTCAATCCCAAAAATGTGAGTAATTTTTTAGCAAGATTTTCGCTTTCTTTTTGTGAAAAGCCCGCAATTTGACACGGCATCATAATGTTTTCAAGCGCGGTGAACTCATTCATCAGGTGATGGAATTGAAAAACAAATCCCATACTTTTATTTCTAAAAGAGCTCAATTCATCATCAGATCTATCGAGTAAAGATTTTCCATCAAAAAATAATGAACCTGATGTGGGGCGATCCAAAGTTCCTAAAATTTGTAGTAGAGTGCTCTTCCCAGCGCCTGAAGAACCCATAATGCACATGGCATCGCCTTTATAAACTTTAAGGTCAACGCCTTTAAGAATTTCTAAGCTTCTTCCACCTTGAGTGAAAGTTTTCGTCAGGCCCTTCGCCTCTAAAAGAGGAAGTGTACTTGTAGGTTTTAATAATCTATTCATATTTAAGTCCTTCGACAGGCTTAAGTTTTGCGCCTCTTAATGCGGGTAAAATTGAGGATACAAAACATATCAGTACAGTCACAATAAAAATCGCACTTAAATCACCAATTCTAATATCGATAGGCAGATGGTCAAATTTATAAACATCACCCGGAACGTCCACGAGATCTGTGTAACGCACAACCATGGCCAAAATAATTCCAAATATAATTCCTAAAAATGAACTCACAATTCCCATAAGAGTTCCCTGCAATACAAAGAGTTGCACTAAGAAACTTGGGGATGCACCCAGAGTTTTGAGAATAGAAATATCTCCAAATTTTCTTAAGACACTGACAAAAACCGAACTGCTCACATTGAAGCTTGCAACAATCACGATGAATAAGACCACGATAAAGATAACTATTTTTTCTAATTCAACGGCGGAGAAGAAATTGTAATTCAATTCTCTCCAGTCTCTGACACGGTAATCGGCCCCTAACTCTTGAGCGACTTTTTTGGAAAGTTTTGGAACTTCGTTAACGTCTTTGAATTTTAAATAGGCGCCAACATATTCATCGCCAGTTTTCAAAAGAGTTTGTACCGCTTTATCAGAAGTCAGAATTACTTTTTCATTATAATCGTACTTTCCAAAATCCAAAATTCCAGTCAGCACAAATTTTTGTACCACGGGATTAAAGCTTTGAATTTTTTCAGCGGAAGGTTTGGGCACAACGACCTGAAAGGTGTCCCCCACTTTGATCTTTAATTTTTTTGCGATCTCTTTTCCAACCACAGCTTCATAGAGCTCGTCTTTTTTGCCAATGCTGAATTTTCCTTCGATCACACGTTTATCCGGATGGATGACTCCAAGAGCTGTAGACTTCTGAATTCCGTGAATCACAATTCCTAAAATTTCACCTTTGTTGACGATGATTCCCTGAGGGCTGATAAAAGGTGTCAGTTTTTGGTATGCCGGAGTGATTTTTTTCATTTTGGAGTCGAGTTCTTCGGGATCAAAATTCTTTTCACGATAGATCACCAGCATATGACCCGTGAGATCCGTAATAGAATCTTGAATGAGTTTTTGCACTCCACTCACCACGGACATTGTAAGAACAAGACAGGTCACACCCAAAATGACGCCGAGACTTGATAAGTACACTGTCATCTTCAGAGTTTTGTTCTGAGCTTTCATGTATCTTAATAGAATTTGAAGTTTCAGTTTCATTCTTAAGCTTTCACGACTTTGGGTTGCTATCTATGGTTTTAAGAACTTGAGATTTCAATTGTTCCTCAATAAAAGGTTGGATGTCACCATCCATCACATCGGCCACCTGACTTGTCTCGTGACCGGTGCGGTGATCCTTGGCCAATTGATAAGGGTGCATCACGTAGGACCTGATCTGGCTTCCCCACTCGTTGGCTTTCTTTACGGAGTTCATTTTGTTTTTCTCTGCTTCTCGCTTTTGCATTTCGAGCTCATAAAGTGCGGCCTTTAACATCTTCATGGCTTTTTCACGGTTTTGAAGCTGAGATCGCTGGTTCTGACACTGAACCACCGCGCCCGTCGGAATGTGCGTCAGCCTTACCGCTGAATCTGTTTTGTTCACGTGCTGTCCACCAGCACCGCCCGCTCTGTAGGTTTCAATTCTTAAATCTTCAGTTTTAATTTCGATGCTGATATCATCATCCACTTCCGGCCAAGCAAAGACCGCTGCAAAGCTTGTGTGTCTGCGTGCATTCGAATCAAATGGACTGATGCGTACAAGTCTATGCACGCCTGCCTCGGCTTTTAAGAAACCAAAGGCATAAGGACCTTCAATATGTAGAGTGACAGATTTGATTCCCGCTCCATCACCATCCGTTTGTTCCAAGATATCTGTTTTGAAACCTTGTTTATCTGCATACATCAAATACATTCTCATCAACATCGAAGCCCAATCGCAAGCCTCAGTTCCGCCAGCGCCCGAGTTGATGGATAAGAATGTTGAATTTGAATCCATCGGATCCTTCAACATCGTTTTGATTTCCATTTCTTTTGAAACGGGAACGAGATTTTGCGCTTCAGTCTTCACTTCATTGTAAGTGTCATCATCACCAGCATCTACGGCCATCTCTAACATAACAAGTGCATCTTGAATTCTTTGATCCAAAGCTTTCCAATCACCGACAGTTTTGGTGACAACGCTTTTTTCTTTATTGATTTTTTGAAGTTCAGAGGGTTTTTCCCAAACTGACGGATCTTGAGATTTGGCTTCGAGTTCAACAAGGCGTTTTTCTTTAACGCTTATTTCAAAGATACCTCCAGAGATCTTTATTCTTCTCTGCGAGTTCATTCAATTGTTTGCGTACTTCATGTGCATCGAATGCCATACTGTCTCCGTTGGGTACAGCTTGCTACAGATCTAAGAGCTTGTCAAAAAGAGTGTCCTGAATCTTAAACATCTTCTTAGCGTCATTTTCACCAGTTTCATGATCGTAACCCAAGAGATGAAGGATTCCATGAATCAGCATATAGCCAATCTCATGATTGAGGCTTAGTTTATCCGCAACGACGATGCCTCGCTGTCGATTGTGGCAACCATCGCCGACAAGGCGGAGGGCCAGTCGGGCACCGCGGCCTTCACTTTCACTGTCACCCGGACCGGCGACCTCAGTGGCGCCGCGAGCGCCAGTTGGGCAGT
>JANMFM010000006.1:0-30686 GCA_031374125.1 Bdellovibrionales bacterium | reverse complement strand
CAAAGTATGATCTGACTCTTCACCGATACCGAATCTCATACGCAAGACTTTTTCTTCTCTTGGTGTGAGAGTCGCAAGAACTCGTCTTGTTTGTTCAGCAAGGTTTAAGTTGATGATGGCTTCTGAAGGATTGATCACCTTTTTATCTTCAATAAAATCTCCAAGATGAGAATCTTCTTCTTCACCCACTGGAGTTTCTAGAGAAATAGGTTCTTTTGCAATCTTCAGAACTTTTCTAGCTTTCTCAACTGGCATTTCCATCTTCTCAGCAATTTCTTCTGGAGTTGGTTCTCTACCCAATTCTTGAACTAGATATCTCGAAGTTCTAACTAATTTGTTGATCGTTTCGATCATGTGAACAGGAATACGGATAGTTCTCGCCTGATCGGCAATCGCTCTCGTGATCGCCTGACGAATCCACCAAGTTGCGTAAGTCGAGAACTTGTATCCTCTTCTATACTCGAACTTGTCCACGGCTTTCATTAAACCAATGTTACCTTCTTGGATCAAATCTAAGAATTGTAAACCACGGTTTGTGTATTTCTTTGCGATAGAAACCACGAGTCTCAAGTTAGCTTCAACGAGTTCAGACTTAGCTCTGTCTGCTTCTCTCTCACCCTTCCAAATAGAAGTGTAAGTGTCTTGTAGCCATCTGTGGTTCATTTCAGTTTCTACTAATAATCTTTCTAAACGCTTCGAGGCATCCGCAGCTTGGATCGCAAACTGTCTGAAAGCATCGTAGCTGAGTCCCGTCTCACGAATTACTTTTGCTAGCTCTTGGTCACTCTTTTGTACCAATTGGAATTTTTGAACTAGATCAGTAACATCTTTAGAGAATGTTCTTTCTACGCCGACTTTTACGCGTTTCTTCAATGTCGACATTCTTCCAGAGATGTTTTTGAACTTGATCACGATCCTGTTGATGATCTTCCTGTTGAAAGATACTTCTTCAAAGTTCGTCATCAGTTTTTCTACTTGCGTGTTTAATTCTTCGTTTAATTTTTTGTACTCAGCATCAGTGATTTTTTCTACTCTTAAAGCTTCAAACGTAGGCTTCATTTTCTTTTCGAATTTTTTAACTTCGCCAATTAGCGTGTGAATTTTTTCGATGTATTCTTTTTCGTCGTATTGAGTTTCTTCGTCTTCAAGACCACGGAAGATAGCTTTAATTTTGATTCTGCCTTTAGTGAGATATTCACCCAACTGGATCAATTCAAAAGTTCCCAACGGAGATAAAAGAATAGCTCTTACGATCTTTCTTTCACCCTCTTCAATACGTTGAGCGATCTCAACTTCACCTTCACGAGTTAAAAGTGAAACGCTACCCATCTTTCTAAGGTACAATCTTACGGGATCATTACCCTTAGCATCTGTAGCTTCTGCTTTTTCTTCTGCTTCGTCTTCATCATCATCGTCTTTGCCAGAATCGAGAGAGAACTCTTCCGATTCTTTGTCTTTAATACCCGATACCTCAATAATTTTTACACTATGAGTATCCATACCAGTCATGAACATATCAAGGGCCTCGGCCGATGTAATATCCGGTGGTAAAAGTTCGTTGATCTCTTCGAATGTGAGGAACTCTTTTTGCTTCGCTAAAGCGATAAAGCGCTGAATTTCTTCGTGAACTAACGCCTTTTGCTCTTCAACTGTAAGCTTTGATGTCTCAACATTTTCTGTATCAGATTTCTTGTTTTTTGCCATTTTTAGGGACTCCAAATACGTCTATTTCTCAATCCTTGAGCTGTTTTATTGCATGTCTATTACGAATTACATTCATGAACTGTTCCAACTTTTGGGGATCGTTATCTAGCTTTATTTCGTTTACAAGGAAACGAGCTTGTTTTTCGCTAGAACGAGCTTCAACTCGCTGTAAACAGTCAGTTTTTAGCTTTTGGATATCTAAATTCGACTCCCAGTCTTGATCCAAATGCTTTGTAATGATCGAAGGATCATTAATGAGGGAACATAAATTGCTGGTCAGTGTAGCAAAAATTGCCGGATTTTGTCTATACTCATTCGCTGCCTTTTTGAAGACAATATCCAAACCTGACTTAGTTAATTTTTCTTCCAAACCCCATTCGATAAGTTCGTCCATCATTTCCTGTTTGGCAAGCGCAAGATTCACTAAGAAAACTTCTTCTTTGAGTGGATTCAAAACTTTGATTTTCTCGAATGGAATATCAATTGCTTTTTGCACTTCTGGCACAGAATTTGATTTAGAATTTGTAGCATCCTGCACTTTTGTATTCTTTAAAGCCTTTAAAATCCAATCTGGAGTCACATTCAGGTCCGTTGCAATTTCCTGAATGTAAAGTTCCTTCAAAGATTGATCTTGGATACTTAAAAAATACGGAGCGATGAGTTCAATTTTATGCACCTTGTCTGTCGGGCTATCAGAAAGACCTTTTGAAATTCTATTCCAGATTACGAGGAATAAATCCGTAGCACCCTTCAATTTGTCTCTCAAAGAGTCTGCACCCAATGCTCTTAAGTACTCATCCGGATCTTTTTTATCGCCGAGGGAAATTGCCTTTGGCAAAAGTCCTTCGTTTAAAAGAATTGGAAGACTTCGTTCTTGAGCAAATAGTCCCGCTTGGTCTGAGTCAAAAAGTACTATTACGTTTTTAGTAGAGCGTTTTAAAAGTTTAGCGTGGTCGACTGTAAGTGCTGTTCCAAGTGACGCCACTACGTTTTTAAAACCGTATTGGTAAAGCGTTACAAGGTCCATGTAGCCTTCAACCACGATCACTTGATCTTCGATGCGGATGTGTTTTGCTGCTTCGTTGAGGCCGTAGAGAACTTTTCCTTTATGGAAAACTTCTGATTCTGGAGAGTTTAAATATTTTGGATTTTCATTGGCAATTGTTCTTGCGCCAAAGCCCAAAACTTCCCCTTTCGGAGATAAAATTGGGAACATGATTCTGCTTCTGAAGATGTCGTAGTATTCTTTTTTATAAGGTTTTTGTCTCGTGAGTCCAAGCGCTTGAGCTAAGTGCATTGGTGCTTTTTTCGAAACAAAATATTTTACTAAATTATCCCAACCTTCTGTGCTGAAACCGATTTTGAAAGTCTCGATGATCTCACTCGTTAATCCACGATTCTTCAAATACACTTTTGCTGGATGAGTTTCGGGTAATTTTGCCAATTCATTTTTGAAATATGCCCCGGCCATTAAATTTAATTTTAGCAAAGTAGACTTATCGGATTTCTTTTCGTTCTTGTATGAATTTTCCTCAGGCAGCGCAATCGATGCACGATTTGCGAGATATTCCACTGACTCAGGGAAACTCATTCCATTGTAGTCCATTAAGAAGTTGATGATGTTTCCGGACTTCTTACATCCGAAACAATAGTAAACCTGTTTATTCTCTGAAACAGAAAAGCTTGGAGTTTTTTCTTTGTGATCTGGGAATGGGCAAAGACCAACGTGGTCTCTTCCAGTGTGTTTAAAGGATGAGTATTGCGATAAGACATCGACAATATTATTCGCATCCCTGACTTTATCTACAAACTCAGGAGTAAACTTCAAATTTAAATTCCGCCTATTTATTACTAAAGTGGTCGTCGTTCTTTTAAAAAATGATTACGAAAGCTTTTCTTTGATGTACTGGCTTAGAAGTTTGTTGTCGGCTCTGCCTTGCGCTTTCTCTGATGCTAATTTCATAACTTTGCCCATATCTTTGATCGTTGAAGCGCCTGCTTCAGTGATAGATGCTTGAACAAGTTCTTTGACTTCGGCCTCAGAGAGTTGCTTCGGTAGATATTCCTTCAAAATCACAAGCTCAGATTCTTCTTTCGATGCTAGGTCTTCGCGGTTTGCCGCTCGGAATTGCTCGATCGAATCGATTCTTTGCTTAGTTAACTTTTGGATCACAACCATAACTTCTGAATCAGAAACTGGGTTGGGTCTAAGTTCGATTTCTCTGTTCTTGATTGCAGCGTTCAAAAAACGAAGCACCTCAAGGCGCTCCGGTTGTTTGGCTTTCATTGCAACTTTAATATCTTCTAACAGTCTCTCTTTGAGTGCCATAAATTCCTTGTAGATTAATTTTAGTATCCGCCGTTGTCGTCGAATCCGCCGCCTCCGCCGAATCCTCCTCCGCCGCCGTAACCGCCGCCGCTTCCGCCACGACCTCCGCCTCTTCCAGGCTTATCGCCTTTATCAGGTTTCATGTCGTAAGAACCGCCGCCTTTTCTTGGTTCGCCAAATTTCTTTTGTTTTTTCAAAAGTCTTTTTTGAGCCGCGATAGATTTTTTCTTCAAACGTACGCTTGGTTTTTCGAAGTGTTCTTTCTTTTTAACATCAGAAAGAATTCCAGCCTTCTCACATTGTTTTTTGAATCTCTTCAAAAGTTGTTCAAAGCCTTCGCCTTCTCTAGATTTTACCATTGCCACTTAAATCACCTACTTCCAAATTTGTGGATAGAGATTGTTAACAAAATCGGCACTTTGAGTCAATGGAGCGGAACCTCGATTGACTTTAATAAGCAAATAACACATAGCATTGTCATGGAATTGAATCAGCGGGATGAATATTGGATGGCGAGAGCCCTCGAAATGGCGGAAAAAGCCAAATATCTTGGGGAAATCCCTGTGGGTGCTGTGATTATCTCTGGCGATCAACTCGTGGCCGAAGCTTATAACGAAAAAGAGCAAAATGCAGATTCAACAGCTCACGCAGAAGTTTTGGTGATTCAACGTGCGAGCAAAGAACTCGGGCGCTGGAGACTTTCGGAATGCACGATGTATGTGACGCTTGAGCCATGCTTGATGTGCTTGGGTGCCGTGATATCTTCTCGCGTAGATCGATTGGTGTACGGAGCTTTGGATAAAAAAGCGGGTGCGGTGGAATCCATTTATAAATTTGCCGAAACGACGCACTTCAATCATTACCCTAAACTAACTTCAGGTGTGCTTGCGGATCGATCCAGTCAACTCATCAAAAGTTTTTTTCACGAACTTCGTATTAAGAAATCCTAAATGTGTATTCGAATAACTTTAAGGATTTAAAAGAGACTTTTTAAAAATCTTATCCAGAGAGTCTCTCTCCGAAGTATTCATCAGAGTTTCAAAGCGATCATCATGCTTATTAAATATGGAAACCAGCTTTGGAACTATTTTTTTGCCCTTTTCTGTAATGATTAGCTTATATCTACGCTTATCTATTAAATTGATTGATCTCTTTAATAAACCCTCTGTTTCCAATTTAGAGATTGCGTGGCTTATTAATGACTTTTGATATCCAAATATTTTCGATAGGTCTCCCAAGCGTATTTCATTTTCGTCCTCTGAATATAGAGCAATTAAACTTAATGATTCCGCTACGGAGAGTTTAAATTTTCTTAAGTCACTCACCAAAGGAGACTCAAGCTCTCGAGATAATACAATAATTCTAAAAAAATAACTTTTCTTTCTGAAGGCTGTGATTTTCATGAATAGTTCAATACTGAACTATTCAAATTTAAACAATTGATTTTTCTGTTTATTTTATTTTTTGTTGCTTCTATAAGGACCTCAACAAAGGAGTACCTATGAAATTATTTATTATGAGTTTAGTATTTTTAAATTTTTCTAATATTGCATTTGCAGTAGAGCCGGACACAAAAGTCACATGTAAGATCAGCAACGGTTGGACGATCAACACTGATTATTACTGGGATGGACATCCACAAGGCCCAGGAGGATGGAGCGGAGTTTCCCAAATTAATGACTGGGGGAAGTTCACAGTTGCGGCGAAAGAGATTCCAAATTGGATAACTACGGGTCATACGACTGGGCAAACTAGATTAGAGGATATCCAGGTTGAATATTCTTTGGATGAAAAAAATGAAGGGTATCTCAAACTAGAAACTACAGACGTTATGGGTAAAGTTCATCTTAATGAATACACACTAAAATGTAAATAATTAGAATAAAATACCAACTATTTAAGTCGGAATTCTATTTTTAGAATTATCTTTTGCGCTTATAAACGATCCAAAAGGTGCTCTGCACCTTTTGGTGTCGCCATTGCGAAATTAACTTCGGGGGGGCTTGCGGATCCATCCAGTCAACTCATCAAAAGTTTTTTTCATGAACTCCGTATTAAAAAATTTTAAATGATAATACGCTTGAATATGTCTATTCCAATTTATTTAGAAGATTTTCTTTTAAGTAAGGATATTTCTCGATGTTGTATTTATATTGTTCTTTAATTAATTTTTTCATTTGTGGTGTTAATAATTTAGGATCGGCACCACGAGCCAATAACGTATTTATAGCATTGAAAGCTGTTGTCGTATCAAGGTGGTTTGAAATACCCAAAAAATAAGAATCTAACGCATGTTCTAGTGCAGTCTTATGAGTGTTGTCTCTTGCATTTATATTGGCTCCTGCATCTAGTAAAATATCTGCCGCTTTATGTACGTGATGCATCAACGGGGTTAGGCCATTAGAGTCAGAAACATTCGGATTTGCGGAGTGTTTTAATATCAAAATTATAGATTCTCTATCGCTGAAATAGTACAAAAGTGTTTGATTATATTTTCCTATAGGCTGATTGGGAGATAAGCCCTTTTGAAATAAAATTTCTAGCAATTCAGGTTTAATTGACCAAAGAATAGGCCAACCATTAGAGTCCACCTCATACATATTTGCACCCTTATCAACTAGATACTCCACCAGAGAAGATATAGTCTTTGGAATCTCCTTATCTTTGTACCTGTAGCCAGATAACAGATATTCCAATAATGTCTCCGTGGGAAGAGCACCGCCGAAATAGTACTTTTTATTAATATCAGAAGTTTTTTCGACAAGAGTTTTGAATATAACAATATCTTCTTCTAGCGTATCTTTTTTGTATTCAGGATAGTCTACAAAAGACGTAATTTTTGTTAGAGCATACTTCAGGCCCGTGTCCGCAATTGCGCCATTTTGAATTAAAAGCTCGACCAACTTAATATCACTCTGATTCACGGCAAATTCTAATAATCTTTCACTTAAATCGCCTATTTTTATTCCATGCTCAATAAGAATTCTGACCATCTGCGCGCCATGTTGTTTGGATTTGATGGCTATTTCGAGAGAATGTACAGTTTTACTGTCATAACCTAAACGCATTATAGGATCTGATCCTAATAACAACAGAGGCTCTAGCAGATCTACTCTTTCTTTATCTATAGCCAATATAAGTCCATTTGCATAATGTGAATTATTCACCGCTTTTATAAAAAATCTAGCCTCTTCTTTTTCATCTTTAAGATTATTCTCTTTTAAAAAAAATTTAGCTTCGCTTAGTCTTTGGAAATCGAATCTTTTCACAGGTGTTATGGCAGCTGAATTTTCGGCTTGGGACATTGAATTTCTAACGGATTGCAATCGCTGTTCTATTTCTTGTGCGGATAAATGCTCAGAAAGTTCTTTGATTTTCTGAAGGAATAGCTCCCTTGCAACTTCTGCTTTATTTTTTTCTTTAGAATAAGATTCAACTAATAGCCCATGCATTTCATGAATGACATTTTGGATTTGAGCCTCTGACATTTTCTCTTTAAACAACATTTGACAGCTGTTAATGAGATTTGAATTTGCTTGGCTTGTAAATAATAAACAAGAAATTGATCCTAGAAAGAAAAGTATTTTCAATCTCATGATCTTTTTCCTTTATTCTTTATATCTTGTTCGAGAGAAGTCTGACTTTTACTTAAGCAAATACGAGGCCACATGTATAAACAAATATAATCAAACCAATGATCTCTAAGCTGTCTGTTAGATTAAAAATACTCCAATCAATTGACCAAATTTTTTACAGCTTTTGAAATAGATTCACAAGACGGAAAAGCAAGAAAGACGCCGACCGCTCTGGTCGGCATTCATTTACAGGATTATTTCTTACGTTTATAAATCATTTCCATGGATTTATATTCTTTTCCGTCAGCATCCTTGGTGTACATGGTGTAAGTGTGTTCGTTTTTATCTTTGATCTTTAATTCTGTGCGGAACCAATGATTCTTTTCGTTTTTGTAAGGATTAGAACCTGTGCCTTCTTCTTTGATCGTTTTGGTTGTTGGAGAGTTAGCTCCTTTTGTTAACATGATCGCCGTGCTCATGTTGTCGACCCAAGTGCTTTGGAATTCGCCCGTGAAATTATCGTAACCGGTCATTCCTATACCTTCAAAGTCTTGTCCCATTGCGCGACCTTTAACTTCTTGCTGAACAAATCTTCCACCTAAAATCCATTTGTTTTCGCTTGTTCCAGTTTCTTGTTCTGGTTTGGCCTTAGGGTCCATCCACATTTTGATTGTGTAAGTAAAACTTCCTACAACATTTTCTAAAGTTTTTTTGTGCGCTTCTCCTGGTTGCGTGTACTTCATCCATTCTGGTGGCGCTTGAGTGGTTGTCGTTGATGTCGACGTTGAATCTTGAGCATTGGCCATAGAGGCTGCGAATGTAAGCATAGCTGTAATGAGTAGTGTTTTCATGAATCTCCTTCGTTGATTAAATTGGAATAGAAAGTTTATTCTCTCAAGCAAGACTCGAGCAATGGATTTAGTGTTAACTTTTGTACAAGAATTTTATTTATTTGCGTAATTATTAAGACGAAGCCGAGCTATAGCTCTTTAGACCAAAGTTCCAAATTTTTACCATTACAAAGTGCAGAACCAAAACAACAGCTACACAATATCCTGCCACTTCCCAAGTATTTTCTTGGAAAAGGGCGCGCGCCGGAAATGAACTCATAATGGCAAACGGCATAATTGATACCAAAACTAATCTCATAACTCCTTTGAAAATTCCGTCGGGACGCTCGCCAAATTTTGTCAATGTCCAATAGATCATTTCTAATCCGCGACCAGAGTGCGTCCAAAAGATTGGGGCAAGGGCAATGATTCTCATTTGGAAAAATAAGTATGTTCCGTTCAAAGTTAAAAATAAAAATATTAAAATTTTATAAAGTGGATAAGTGACAGGACTGGTCACAAACGCCCAAACCAAAATACCTGCCGCCACGAGAACGTTGATGAAGGAATCAAAGGCAAAGCTTCTTGTCGATAGGAAAAATAAAGATGAAACAGGTCGCAATAAATAATAATCCAACTCGCCTTTATTCACCAAACCCGGAATCATCCAGCAGCCACTGGAAATAACTGTCATCTGAATGGCATCTACCATCAGAAATCCGGCTAGGAAAATCATAACTTGAGGCTCAGACCAACCCGCAAGCCCACCCGTATGTGCGAAAAGAATTTTGTAAAACAAAATATTCACGATATAGAAAATGCAATCCATCGCAATTTTAAAAAAGAAATCAAAACGGAATTGCATTGCTTGCATCAGAGAAAATTTAACAAAATGTTTATAGAGCCTTAAATATCTCATCATATACCAATGCCCGAATATTGCCTTAGACCCTTGCGATAAGTTCCAAGCATAATAAGAGCCATAGGAATCACCCAGAGCAACGTGATTCCTATTCCCTCTAGAGATTGATGGAATGTGTTCTCGCCAATAAAAGTTTTAATCGTATTTGAAAATAAATATGGAAAAGGAGTCATCATTAAGATTTTTAATGACCACTCTGGAAACATATTCAAAGGAATAAACGCTCCGCCAAAGAACATTGCAATAAATCTCAACATAACACCTAAACTCCAAACAGAGTCGGCCCAAAAGGCAATCATTTCGAGAGTCATCAGCATCATCCCGTAAAGTAACATCGAAGCATAAGCAGCAACTATGCCTAAAGCAAAATTTGAAATATCAAAGTTCACTTTAATCCCTATGATGTAGGCCACGATAAAAATACCTAAGAAGGACTGCAAAATCGCAAGTGATGTATACACAACCTTCTGCATGATTTTATATTGAATAAAAGAAAGCGGATAAATTAAAAATTTATTGAGCCCGCCCTCTCGAATTTCGGTGGCAAGTGAGAAATCTTCTAAAGACTTTACCATTCTTCCCACAAAGGGAACAAAAAGATAATACATCAGCATTTGGTGAAAAGTATATCCACCGATGACCGTCGTAAGACTGCCTTGATAAATCGCTTCCCACAAAAAATAGGCTACAGTGATTTCTGCCATCACATTCACTGCAAATTGCAGCCAGAAGTCTACCCGATAGGATAAAAATCTTTTTGCTTCTAATTTTCCTGCTTCTAGTACCCAAGACATATTTATCTCTTCATCCGATCTTATCTTTTCATCTGGTTTTATCTTTTCATTAAGGCTTCAATAATATTTTCAATATCTTCTTCTTCGATCTTTACGTCGCTGACATCGAATTTTTTTACGATTTCCGTAAGCGCGCTCCCAACATCATCTTTAGAAACTTTAAATTTGGCAGTAGAGCCATCTCTACTTAGAAAGTCTGAATTTTTCATTTTAAAATTTTCCAAATCCATATCCTTTAAAGTGTCAGGATTGATTTGCACGCTCAGAACTTTGAACTGGCTGTGCTTGTCTAAAACTTTCTGCAAAGATCCATCGTAAACAAACTCACCGTTCTTCATGATGATGATTCTTTCGCAAAGCTTTTTGATATCTTCCATGTAATGCGAAGTGAGAATCATGGCGGGCTTGTGTTTTTCTCTGTACACGGCTAAAAAATCTCTCACCGCTTTTTGTGCCGTGATGTCTAACCCAATCGTGGGCTCATCTAAAAAAACAACCTTAGGCTGATGAAGAAGAGCCGCAATTAACTCCATCTTCATTCTCTCACCTAATGAAAGTCTGCGGATTTGAATATTGAGAACATGTCTGACATCTAGAGCCTCAACCAGTTCATTTAAATTCTTTTTGTATTCATCATCTGGAAGCTGATAAATTTCTTTGAGTAAAACAAAGCAGTCCTCTGCGGGTAAATCCCACCAGAGTTGAGCCTTTTGTCCCATGATCAAAGAAATTTGCTTTCTGTAATCATTTTTTCTTTCCCAGGGCTTAAATCCAAGAACACTCACCTCGCCACCAGATGGGTGGATAATTCCTGAAAGAATTTTTACCAGCGTGGTCTTACCGGCTCCGTTAGCTCCAACCAAACCCACGAGTTCTCCAGGTTTGATTTCAAAAGATGCACTTTTTAAAGCGGCTTTCTCGGTCCATTCTCTCCAGAAAAGAGATTTAATAGAATTTAAGAGTCCTGGTTGCTTCTTGTGGACTTTGAATGTTTTAGATAGGTTTTTAGCTTGAATCATAAGTTGTCGACCTTAGCATTGAACTTTCCTTTGCGCAAAAGTTCTCCTTTAAGTTACGATTATTTACACACGGGGGTTTCGGTGAAAATTAATACGATTTTATTTCTGATGGTTTTTGGTTTTCTAAACATTGCCAACGCATCTGTGGATGGAAAGTGGCGCGGTTGGGCTTATTGGAAGTATGACAGCGATGGACCAAAATGCATAGCTCACATGATTTTTAAAGAAACGACAGAGAACTTTTCGATGATTATGGGTGATTTGGATTGTGACTTTGTCGCTATGCAGATTCCTGAGCGTCATTTTGTAAAAGAAAATGGCAAACTCTTGCTAGATGGAGAACCTGTCGGCCAATTCACCGCAAATACTTTTGCCTGGTCTGAAAGATACAATGAACGTACGGTGATCAACGTATCCATCAAAGTTAACGGAACAAATCTTGATTACGTGGAACACTGGATTCAAGACGATGAGAAATTACTTTATGACATTTCTGGCAGACTATTTAAAGATTAAAGTGTCCCCTCTAAATAAAATCTGAGAACTCAATTCCTTCTGGTGCCGCTTTTTTTAGCGCCCGATAAAGCTTTTGGTTTATAGAACCCTTACTGATACCACCGACGAGGGTTAGGATTTTGTGCGTTTTCATTTAATATTCACCTTAATTGTTATAACGTTACTGTGATAGTTACAGATTACGCCGCTAGACCGCAAAAGAGTATGAATATTTCTTTAAGGAATTACTTTTGATTGAAAATACAAATAATTGAAGTTTAACTATTACTTCTGTTTTTCGTAACGAAAAGGAACAACTTTAAGGAGAATTTTAAATGAAATTATTTATCGCACTTGCATTAGCTTTTGCCGTACAATCAAATGCTGAAGTTTTAAAAGTAGACACAACCGCTAGCAACGTCGGGTGGAAAGGCACAAAAAAGAAGATCGCAAAGAAGATCGGAAGCTTCCATGAAGGTAACGTAGCAGTAAAAGAAGGCCAAGTAGAAACAAACGAAAAAGGCGATATCACCGGCGGAAACTTCGTTTTGGATATGACTAAAATCACAAATACAGATCTAGCTGCAGATCCTGACTCACAAAAAAAATTAGTAGGTCATCTATCTAGCCCAGATTTTTTTAACGTTGCCAATCACCCAACATCTACTTTCAAGATCACTAACGTGACTAAAAAAGGTAAAGAGCATCTAATAAAAGGCGATTTAACTATTCTTGGAAAAACAAAACCGATTGAATTCCCAGCAAAAATCACAACTACCGCAACATCGGCGACGGCTGATGCCAAATTTACAATTGATCGTACAAAGTGGGATCTAAAATACGGATCTGGAAATTTCTTTAAAGAGTTAACTGCAGATAAAATAATCAATAATGATATCGAGCTCACTTTAAAATTAGCAGCTAAGAAATAATTTTTTAGAAATATTTAGTTTAGCAACTATAAAAGAGGATGCACAATGCATCCTCTTTTTATTTTAGTTACAGTGAGTGCGCTTTAAAATTTGATAGTAGTGATATTCTCTAGGACGTCCCTCGACGTCATCGCACATCAACGATCTTTCATTGCAACGATCATGTATCAACACTGTTCCATATTCATCGTCAAGACCCATCATGTGTCCAATCTCGTGAGCATACATGGCTGGCTGCCACAGATTGCTCCATTCTGAATAATAAGGACCGCGACTAATTTTTCCTGTTAAACGAACCGAAAAATCGGCTTCCTTTGCATTTTTCACAACTAGAAATTTAAATTGAAAAAGATTGTTAGGTACTTTTTCGCGCCAAATTTCTGCGGCCAGATTAAGGTTTACTTGAACTTCATCTAGAACTTTCGCATCAAATAGATTTTGATTCTTAAAGTGGACTTTAACTACAATTTCATAACCATGAACTTTAGAAGGTACTACACTATAGGAATATTTCGCCGGCCAAACTCCTTCATATAAAATATGTCCGGTAATTTTTTTTATTCTGCTTAAAAGAGGATCGCCAAAGGCAATTTCCTTTTTGGGCTGGCAAATCTTTGTGTCTCTTAAAATATTTTGTTGATAATAAACACAATCGTAATCACGACACTTCTCTGCAAGCGCTTTGAGAGCTTCCGTAATGTGATTTTCAACGGCAAATGATTTTGAAAAAGAAAAAATAACAAAAAATGATACTAATAAAAAACTAAGTTTTTTCCCCACTTTATCCCCCCGGATAAATACCCTCTAATTGCTTGGATATATGAAAGTGTGGAAATTAAAGCATTGGGAAACTAGGCATTATACCTTTTTACTTAGTGGGTGCGTTTGATTTAGGGGAAAACTTTCCTAACAAGACTTAACTTCTCGAGAGTTCGATTTTTTTAGCTGCAATCAAGCGCCTTCTGATGTCGTAAATATTCATGCAAAGGCCTGTGATCACCAGTAAACCAGCATGAATTTTCCAGTCGGTGATTTCTTCTTTCAAAATTATGGCCGAACCCAAAAATCCAAACACCGGTACGAGCAAAGTGAACGGCGCAACATTAGAAGCACTGTAGCGTTCCAATAGCCAACTCCATAATGAAAAGCCAACGTGCGTGGAGATATAAACAATATAAACTAGCGCCCACCAAGTTGTGGAGGAAATTGCCGACATGTTCTTAAAAAGAAGCTGATCCGTTCCTTCCGCAAAGTAAGCAAAGATTCCTAAGAATGGAAATGCCACTAGCCCACCCCAAACCACAAGTGCAAAAGAGTTCACCGGTCCCAAACTTTTTGAAATGATATTTCCTGAAGCCCAAGAGAATGCGCCCAAGATCAACATCAGTAATCCCAAAATATTCACTTCTTTACTGGTGTGAAAACCTATCATTGCCACGCCGGCGAAGGCCACGATGGCTCCGATGATTTTGAGTGGACCCGGGCGTTCTTTAAATACAATCGATGCAAGTCCGATGGTGAAAAAAACTTGCACCTGCAAAATCATTGAAGAAAGTCCTGCGGACATTCCCAATCTCATTCCGGTAAATAGAAAACCAAACTGCAACGCAAAAATAGTGAGACCATAGCCTGCGAGCGCAATCCATTTTACTTTGGGTCGTGGAATAAAGAAAACAAACGGAAGTGCCGTAAATAAAAATCTTAAAAACCCCAAGGTGATCGGCGGAATATCGTTGAGGGCTAGCTTTATCGAAACAAAGTTAAAACCCCAAACTGCGACAGTGAGAATCGCAATCAGAATATGTTTGAATGGCATTGGCTCTCCTTAACTGACTTTGACTGTAGCGATTTTTTTGTCTGTAGATGCTTTTGGCTTGAAGATTACAAAATACAATCCCACCAAAACAACTAAGGAATAGAGCATGGTATTTAAATCCACATGTTCATCTGCAATGGCCCAGCCCAGCCATACTGCCACGACAGGATTTACCACGGCATAAGTGGTAACTTTTGAAGGCTCCACATTTCTGCTCAGCCAAACATAGGACGAGTAAGCCACCGCCGAACCAAAGAAAATCAGATAGAGAACTGCGAGCACGCCTGTAGATGTGATCTTAGAAACATCGAACTGAGCCAATTCGCCACGAGTTGCTCCCAGGATTCCCACTAAAAATGAACCAATCAAAAGTTGATAGCCAGAGAAAGTAAAAATATTTCTAAGCTTCCCAGCTTTTCTTTGCATCAGAGTTCCTACAGCCCAACTGAGAATTGCAATCCCTAAAAGTCCTACGCCTACAAGTTGGGTGGAATCCGCAGAAGACATATCGCCCTTGGTGAGCATCACGATTCCAGCTAAAGAAATTAAAATTCCAAATACCTGTCTAATTTGTGGAATGGATTTTTCAAAGAAAAACCAATTCAATAACATGACAAATATAGGAGTTGTTCCAATAATGATGGCCGCAAACCCTGAAGGAATTGTCATCTCAGCGATACACACAAAACCATTTCCCAACACTAAAAGCATTCCGCTGATGCCAGCAATTTTTTTGTCGCCCGGTAAAAGTTTTTCTTCTTTTCTAATTTTTCCAATTGCAAACATCACAAGTGCTGCTAAGAAAAATCTCATCGACGACATTAATAATGGAGGGAATGAAAGGACCGCATACTTGATCGCGAGATACGTCGATCCCCACACGATATAGACGCTTAAGAAATTTAGGATGATGCTGGTTCTAGAGGGAGTAGAGAGATTATTCATGTTCCGTGTGCCTTTGAGAATTGCCTTGATGTAGCTTGATGCAGTTAATATAGATATGTTATACACTTAATGAGCTTCGGCTGAAATAGCGATTATTCGTTATCTGTTAAATATAAACCATATTAGGCAAAGTAGGGGGAAACCCATGATGTTGGACCAAGTAGACAAAAAGCTATTAAGTTTATTGAACCAGAACGCTAGACAACAGTACGCAGACCTAGGGAAAGCTTTACATCTTTCAGCACCGGCGGTGCACGCTAGAGTGAAGCGCTTAGAAAAAGAAGGCGTCATCGAAAATTTCACCATTCGAATTCGACCGGAGGCTGCAAACAAATCTGTTTGCGCTTTTGTGAGAGTGAATGCGGGAAGTGAATCTTGCATGGATACGGCAAAATTTTTAGAAAAATTTCCTGAGATAGAAGAGTGTCACAGCGTGGCTGGAGAAGACTGTGTGTTGTTGAAAGTGCGCGTGGGAACTCCCGGTGAATTGGATGAATTGTTGCAAAAAGTAAGAAAGGCTCCAGGCTTTCAAAGAACACTCACGACAGTGGTTTTGAAGAGTCACTTTGAAAGAGGAACAACTATTTCTTAAGAGGGTTTTTTTATTTTATCTTTTCGCTTTACATAAACCAAGCGATCGACTTCGGCGATCACACTGCCTTCATCATCTTTAATCTCTACTAAAAATGTTGGCTCATATTTTGGATTTTCATCGGCAAGTTTTTTGATCTCGGCAATTTTTTCTTTGGTTAATTCAAATGTTGCGTAGACGGTGCCCTTGGCTGGTTTTTTGTAACGAATGGCGCCTGCCTTATCCCAAACGATATATTGCTTTCCTAAATGTTCGATTAGCATCAACATGAAAAACGGATCGGTCATCGAGAAGAGAGAACCTCCATATTGTGTACCTACGTAATTTTGACTCCACGGTCTGCGCTTCATTTGGACCACTATGCGCGTGAGGTCTTTATTCATTTCTTTGATGCTGATACTTGAACCTAAGAAAGGCGGCCAGAGCCACATCCACTGGAATACGTTTTTAAGTTTCATCTTTAAACTCCACTCGTTATTTTAAGGCCGATGATGGAAGCTACCAACAGCAAGAGGAAAAAAATTCTCCAAGTAGTCACGGGTTCCTGGAAAAGAATTATTCCTAAAATTGCTGCACCCGTCGCACCAATACCCATCCAAACTCCGTACGCCGTCCCGATCGGAATTTCTTTTGCCGCCAAAGCCAAAAGATACATACTGCCGGCCAAAGAAAGGGCCACCAGAAGACTGGGAAGGAGTCTTGTGAAACCATAAGTGTATTTGAGACCCACGGCCCAGCCAATTTCGAGCAGGCCCGCAAAACCTAATAAAATCCACGGATTCGACATAAATACTCCTTGATGTTGCTATGATAGTTTTATAAAAAATGAAGTTCAAGAAGTTTCCTGATCCGGAGAGGTGGCCGAGTGGCTGAAGGCGCACGCTTGGAAAGCGTGTTTACGGTTAAACGTAACGTGAGTTCGAATCTCACTCTCTCCGCCAACTTAAATCTTTCTTCATTTCGCTCAAAGTTCTTAACGGGTTTATTATTTCATATCGGACATTTACACCATCTAGCACCCGGTTCGATAGTAACTTGTCGAGTAACAACTTACGCTCTTCAGTGGTCATGTGTTTCCATAGTGATTCCGCGTTGGTGGCGAGTTCGATAATGGATTCGACGGTTTCTGCCGCAGCTTCATTAATAGAGAGTTGTGCCTTCTCTAAAAGATTGCTGTATTCAACTTGCTCTTCCTGTAGTCGCTTGCGTTGGTGATTATATGTTTCAAGATCAATCACTTCTGATGCGAAATGATCGTATGCTTGGTCTTCACGATCCCGTAATCCTGCAAGAGCTAACTTAAATCGCTCAATGTCATCTCTCACCGCTCTCTTCATCTTATGGAGTGTTTCATTTACGGCACGCATAAGTTCCGCCCGAAAATCATCACGAATAGAGATTTCTCTAACGGCACCGGAAAGTTGCTCCATAATCGATTCTTCAGGAACACTTTTGAGCTTAGTATGGATCTTTTTTCCATTTGAACAACGATAGTATTTGAAAGTTTTCAATTCTCCCGTTGCTTTAATCTTTTTAGTTTTTGGATCAAACGTAATTGAACATCCACAGGCAGGATCAGCACATTTCAAGTATCCCCGTCCAAATAATGCATTGGGATTTTTATGATATTGCGTTTTGATACCGAATGTTTCTTGAACTTTCCAGAAAAGAACGGCAGGAATAATTCGCTCATGTTTGCCGTTAAACTCATTATCATTCCATCTAAAACGTGCATCGTAGAAAATGTTTTTAAGACGGCGCTCGATAGTGCCTGTATGATATTTTTCTATTTCACCAATGGACACCAAGCCTTCTGCAATTATTCGTTTTCTAACTTCACGAAGTGACGGTGTGGGCATTGAAGCACGAATTTCAAACTCTCGCTGAACCCGCTTTACAGTTCTAGGATTAGGGTCTTGTACAATTATAGATCCACGGCGACGCTCAAAACCTCTCTCTGATTTGAACTTTTGATTTATATATCCATCGGGTGGGCGGCATCCGGGCCACCAACCCGTTTCCGCTTTCATTTGAGTGGCTTTTCTTACTTTTGTGGAAAGATCACGAGAGTAATGTTTGTTTTGAACCGCGTGATAATCACGCATCAGAAAATCAGAATCAGGACTGTTCTTGTGAAGACATTTTCCTTCGACAACGTAATGAATAACGATTTTACCCTGACGCACTAATCTTTCGTTACTTTCATTATCCGTAAGATTACGAGTTTCTCTATCGGTCTTGTGAAAAAGAATGTGCTGAATATTTTGTTTTAATGCCCTATTTAAAACCTCACTGTATTTTTTTCTAAGCTCTGAGTTGCTCGCCGATTCTATAATCTGAACAGTATCAATCAATTCAAGTCCATGCCGACGACAATACTCTTCACAATCACGCTTTTGGGTGAGCCAAGAGGTGTTGCTCTCTTGCCCGCTACTACTCACGCGAAGAGGAGCTATTGCCTTTTTATTTTTACCAATCCAATCAATTTCGTTCATATTATTTATCTTTTAAAACACTTGTTTAAATAAATCTATACATTGGTGGTTAGAAAGTTATCTCTCCCTCCCCTTCACCAATTAATTACACCCTCTGCGCGGCAGCGATCACGTACTTTAATCAAAAGATTAAAAACTTCAATTGCCTTTCTAATCTCGTCTTCCGAATAGCACGGAACTTCTTTTTCGTTTTCGAAAATAATTTGAGCTTCCATCAAAAAGGACGGGTCGTTTTGATTATCTTTCACCATTGCCGCCGCCTATTTCCCAATTCCGTTAAATGGAGGGGATAGGTGATGGGCAATAAATTAGAATCTTCCGTTACATGCACATACATATATACCTACCAATTTAATTATATTTACCTATCCCCTATCCCTCGCGGTGAACTTCCAAACTGAGTTGCCTTGATGCTTAGTCTTGATATACCCAAGAGCTTTCAGTGCCCTGGCGGCGTGCTGCATATTTTTCTGATCTAACTTAAATTTAGAAAGTGGTCCTCGAAATAACTCCGTTATTTTAAGATGTGAGAAGTCACTATCTTCGTTTGAAATATACTCTTTTAATAAATCCTCCATTAGATTGGAATCATCTTCCATCAGTCGTGTGTTTTGAATTTCAAGTTCGTAGACCTTAGCTTTTGAACTCAAACTGCTCAAACTTATTGGTGTTTCTATTTTCGACATAAAAAGAAATTTGGCTTCGGCAAAAAGTTGCTCACGATCTTTTTCTAAGGCAGCAAAATTAAGCTGACCAACAATAATGGGTTTAAATCGTCGATTCCCTGTTTCATCCTTTAAATACTTGTCGCGATTAGTGGTTCCATAGAAAACACAACGTCTTGGGTAATCAATCATTCGCTTCCCATACGGCGGACGCACTTTATCAATCGACCGACTGAGATAACCTTTAATTATTTCAATTTCATTTCTTCGCAACGAGGCAAGTTCGCCCATCTCAACGGCCCACATACCTTGAAGACCAAGGGCTGAATCTTTATTAGATAGATCGCCAAGATAATCTAAAAAATACTTCTCTCCCACTAGAAGGCGACCAAAAGAACTTTTGCCGACACCCTGACGGCCTTCAAATATTGGCATCCAATCAAATTTTTCTCCCGGTTGAAATTGTCGCATCACAAGTGCAACCATCCACTTACGAAATATTTCTCCTAGATACGCAGGGTCACCTTTTGCCTGAAAGTTTTTTACCAGCCAGCTATTTAATCTAGGTGTCTCATCCCATTCGGGCAAAGCTTCTAACCATTCCTTTAAAGGATCAAAGGAGTTTTCTTTAGCAATATTAGTGACGGCATCCGAAATAATTTCTTTATTGGGTTCAACACGAAAATTACGACCAAACCACAGGCGCATACGAGAAATGGCATCATCAGTAACTGCGGCGTTCTTCCTTCCCCAATCAGTGTCTATGCCATAAATATCACGGACACCAAACTCATCATGTTTAAAAATATTTGGCGCAATTTCATTTTGGAGAATGAGTACGGCATTTTCGATAGTCGGCTTAATCGGCCCATCTCCATTGCTGCCCCCACGCACTAGTTGCAGCCGCCAATTCTCATCACCTCTTAATTCGGGAAATATCTTCTTACGTTCTTCCAATACTTTTTTAAGTGTATATTTCCATACCCATTTCGCAGCCTTCACTCTGGACTTAGTATTCGCGTGGCTTTTGTCGTAAGCAGTTTGGCCTAAATAAGTTGAGGTATCTGTAAGGATCGTTAGAGTTTGATTTTTTGTGAAGCCGGCTTTAGTGAGTGCGCTAGCCGCAAAGAAGAGATATGCAGAGCGATCATCTACAATCTTACTATCCCACTCTCCTCTAACTATTAATTTTTGAATTTTGAGATTAACTTTTGTCGTCCAGGATGAGCCTATTGTTTCGTCAATTTCGATATCATTCACCACATTAGAAATTGCGGCTTTGCGAACCCTCTTATTTTTGTTACTTCCTGGTAAACTCTGATATTGAGAAAAATCAAATAATGGCAAATCATCTATGGCCAAAAGCGGAACTTTCCAAGTGTAAGCACGGCCAGTATCGGGATGAATCGACGGGGGTAAAACCATTTGTCGTCCATCTGAATAAATACAGATTTCCCATCCTTCATGTTTTGACACAGTTATCATTTTAAAAGGTTCAGAAGTTATACAGTAGAGGTGTCTAGAACCATTACCTCTGCCAGATCTTACCTCCGGACATTTTTTGTTTCCCACAATTTCTCTAACCTTTGCGAAAGCCTGCGCTCCGCAAGAAGGATCTTTTATGTCAATATCGATGCAGGCTAAGTATCCCCGGTCACCAATTTTACTCGTGGTGCCCAGCCTCACCCCTACATTCATTCCTTTCTGATAATTGTTTTCTAGTGTTGCCCAAGTTTTTCTAACTCCGGTAGTCCATCCGGATTCGATTGGCCTCTTGGAGTTCTTATGTAGGAGATGAATGGCAAAGCCAAGATCGTGTAATAGTTTTGTCTCTTTAATTATATCGCTCACTATTTGCATCTATTCTCCAATTGGAGGAGAAATTTAGAACTATTCCAAACCACCCCAGTCCATTAATAGAACCGGAACTTATATTTTAAATTTAGAATACGGAAGGGAGGTAAAAAATAGTTTTGGAGAAAAACTTCCCTTTTAAAAAGATATTAATCTAACAGATTTGTTTCTTCGACATGCTTTCGAACCCGATTTCCAATGGCTTCATCATCTAGGGCAATTTCATTCGGCCTATACATCAATCCGGCCGTTATTCCCGCTAGTTGGTGATGTGGTTTACCAAAAAAATCATTAAATGCAATTGAAAGAACACGGAACGCGTAAACCTCTTTTGCATCATCAGCACCCTTTCTAGCAAAGTTTGCAGCATTTTTATATTTTTCTCCAAACAGAATTTCGCTCCACTCTGTATCTTGAATTTGATTTAAGGTATTATTGAACAAAGTTTCTAGCTCTATAATTTTATCATCTAATTTTTCTTCTTTTGAAAATATTCTATCCAAAGAGTTAAGGTTTAAATCCTTTTTAATTTGACGTATAGATTTTAAAATTGAGGTCAGTTTTTCAACAGCGACTTTCTTTTCTTCGCTATTCTGAATATTATCAGCTTCAGTGGGAATAAGTAGAAGCATTCTAAAAAAGAGCGGCAGTAAAAACTTGCCTTTCCCACTTTCAAAGTTATTGAATTTATCCCAAACTTTTATTGCCCTATCATCAATTATAAAGTTTTTTATAATACCGAAGTGCTTGTCATCAGTTCTATTAGTTAAATATTCTTCAGCATCTTTCTTAATCTCTGGTGGAAACCAGGGTGGCACAATGATTGTACTCATTCCGTTCCCCACTAGCCGTTGAGCAGTTCTTTAACCGGAATTTTAAAAACTTTAGATAATCTAAATAAGGTCATTAGATTGTATCCGGCCTCTCCGCTTTCAACTCTCTGATAATGCCTATAGTTGAATCCATAATCTACCATATCCATTTGAGTCAGGCCGGCTTTTGTGCGGGCCCGCTTTATGTTGGCAGAAATTTTCTTTAATAATCTATCGTATTCGGCCTGAGTACTCATCTCAAAATGATGCTATGGTCGAACTTTTTTAAACACGTACTATTTAGGTCGTGTGATTTAAAGCCGAATAGTTAAATAGGAGTATCATATGGAAAAAACAACGAAATGGCCGAAGTGGTTAAAAATCAGTCTAAGCTTATCTTTTGGATTTTTGTTCTTAGTAATTTTATTGGTGTTCTTTGCTCACCAAATGGAACCAAAGGCAGAAATTACTACCTGGGAACAATGGGAAAAGCATCGAGAATATATTAAGTCTTTTTCAAATAATGTTATCATTTACGACAACCCTCTTACGATGCATCTGAAGTCAAATGATTATTACAAAGACGGATTTTACAATAACTGTAATATAGACGTGTGCAGTGAGTACAAAGGCTTTATTCGTACAGCACGCGAAGCTTCTTCAGATGGGATACTCACCCCACAAGACCTTGTGATGGTGGCTGAACAGAAAGTAATTCTAGAGAAAACTATTACTGGTAAAGATTTAGAGTTTAAAAATAAATTCAAGAAGAGGTAGGAGAATTATTAGTTGCTATTGACATAAAGCTAGCGAAAGTCATTCCACCTTCAGTTTTATGTTCAACAGCCTTTTTCTTTGGATATACATATTGGCAAATATTGCTGGCCGTTCGCTCAGCGGCGGACAATGACGATAGCATTCCTTCAGAATCATTTTTCTTTTTATAAGTTTCATATATTTTCATTTGTTCACGATAAATATTAATAAGGGCTTCACCCGGATCGAGCCCATGCTTTTCCAGCGCTTCATGAAACACCATGGAGTTTTTGTTGGGCGTTCCGGCTTTTCTACCGCCGGTTTTGCTTCCCCTTGGTTTTCCTTTTGACCATGCCATTTTCTAATTCCTAATTCTATTTTACTCTACTTTAGAATTTAAATTGAATCATATTTTATAAGGAAAAACCAAGCAATTTTAATATATTAAGGCTTATCAAGACCAGAAATAATTAATACGAGTTTAAGGCATTCCAGATGGCCTCGAGAGTTACCGGGTGGTGAGGAGTTTGCCCTTGCTCTATGCTTGAGACCGTTGCTTGGGTAATTTTAGCTTGTTCTGCAAGTTTGGCTTGAGTCCATCCTCTTTTTTTACGCGCAGCCCTGACTTTAGAGCCATTAAAATCTGAAGGCATTTTCTTAAATGACTTATTTTCAACGGGTACCAGAATAAACTTAGCACCCGTTTCATCACTTATTATTTGCCCGGCATAAAGTCTCATTTAATGCTTATCGGTATTAATATATAATATTATATATTAATTATATAATATTATATATTCTAACCATCTCAGACTTAAGACGTGTCTGATAAGTGCCGAAGAGAACAAAGGTTTAGAATAAGTTGTAACTTTAAATAAGATTCTAAATTTTAGAACTCAAGGCTTAGAATTAAACGTATAAGTGTTGAAATAGCGAGGGCATTATGAGAAAACCTCAGACTAATATGCGAGCACAAGGAACCATTCAAGAAAAAGATACTACAAACACTCCACGATTCAATCTTGGTCGAAGAGTTGTTGTGCCAACAGTACATACAACTGAAGTTAGGATTGGATCTACTGGAAACGCTCTGTCTATTGGAGAGATCATTAAAATGATTACCGATGATAAGAAAAAAGTTCGCTAACTGTAAGATGGATTGATTTGATAACCTTCTCTGTTCTAGTTCTAAGTATTTTTGTACTTCCTATAGTTGGTTCCACAATTGCCTTTAGATATTTCTTTCCGAAACATGCGATCCGAATCAGTGACTCTTATTCAATAACAATTGGAACGAGTCTAACAATCCTTATTAATCTTCCTGCCTTTTATTTCCTTTTTAAGGTAATCGTTCCTAATAGCGTAACCTCTCATCTAGAAGACATGTCATATTATATTGTTAGGAGTCTACATGATGATGTCGGTCTTCTTTTTTTGATAGGCTCAACCATTATTATCGTTCCAGTTTTAGTAGCTATATTTTGTTTCTGCATGCTTAGATTTTATTTCTGGCATTTCTACTGCTCTAATCAAGAGGCTGGAGTAGATAATTTTAAAGGCTGGAGTAAACTAAGATTTCAAGTTGGAGAATTTGTTTCTAATTCCATTTTGAATTATATGGCAAAGTTAACAATATACGACGATCGGAACGAAGTCTTAATTGTTGATATTTTAGATAATCAAGACTCTCTCTATTCTGGAATATTTACCGATTTTTTCATGGAACATGGGAAATTTGCCGGCATATCATTAGCTAGCGTCATAAGATTTTCTTTCAAAAACGAAAAGGAAAGAAAAGATAATAAAGTCGAAAACCACCCTATGGCAGAACAAAATGCAGAAGCTGAGAATCCCTCAAAAGTAATTGATGAAAATGCAAAAAAGCAGGATAGACCCTACATATTGCCACGACTGGGTGAGATGTATTTCCCAAGTGATAAAATTCAAAATCTCCATTTTTGGAAAGTCAGAAAAGGACATGTCTTTCAGAAAAAAGTGAAACGTCCTTTTGATGAAGCCATGATTGCCTGGTATCTTTTGTTACAAAACACTTACAAGAAAATGAACTTTTCAGTCAAAGCGTATGTTGAATCACCAAATATACTTTGGCCAACATTTACTAAAGAACTTGAGAATCTTCCATTAGATTTAAGTGGACTTGAAATAGTGACTGACTTGCCTCTCCCTGAGAAAACAACTCACCCTAAATAATACATTCTTTACACAGTAAATTCCAAGCATTGAGTTAGACTCACATCTACTCGATGTCTGGATAGACACCTTTATTCCCGAAATAAAAAGACTGATTATTTAAAGATTTCTCATTCTTTCTTTCAAAGCTTCTCTTTCATATATTTTAAACTGAACATCTTGCAGAGAATGTCTACATTCAAGAATATGCGGCGGAACAACAACGCCCATTTGCTCAAAGAGCAATCTCATTGTTTCCGACAATCTGAGCCACGCGGTTGCACTTAACTCAACCAACTCCACATCAAATTCTTTGATTTTCCATTGCCTTTTTACACACGGCACAGAATCTTCGTCATGATCTAAAATTCCAAGTACATCTTTTTTATCTCGAATAGCCAGTAAATAGCTATCCATTGCGATATCGCTATCTTCAAGAGCATTGATAGAAATATTCATTCCAAATTTCATTCCCTTCATTTCCGTAATTCCAATTGCCCCTGTGCTTTCAGGTAAAAGCATAGCTTGATGAACTATAAAATCTCGATTTTTAGATAATACTTGGAGAAGAGGATCTTTTAAAAAAAGAGTCTTATGTTGTTTGTACCAAGACTTCAGATCACCATGTTTTTGTGTTTCCATAGTCAGCAATTGCGGCACCTCTTTTAAAGATCTTAAAAAAGCGTTAAAGCACCATCTGAATCGGTTCGCATAGTGATAAGCATCTTCCATACTATGTAACCAAAAATGAGCTTCCTGGAACCTATCCCAGGAAGATTCGATCTTTTGAAAAGCCTCATCAACATAGCTGTCATCATCGTTTATCATGAACTAAGTTTTCTTTATTAAACAAAAAAAGTGAAGTTAAAAAATTAATGACCAATGAGAACTTAATGAGTTGTAATCAAGTCGCTCCGCCTCGAAGTATATCGCATTGACTCTTTCTCAATCATTGAATAGTACAGGTACTTATGGAAAAAGAGCTTAATGAATTAAAAGAAATACTTAAACGAATTGAAAATTTACGCTTCAAAAAATTGATTTCTCCGGAAAAAAAGCCAGAGCGTCTTTTAGGAAATAACGGCACTATTTTTTTGCTACGTTTGCTCGAAAGATCAAGAGATCAGCTCATTGATTGTTTAAACGCTTATGAGTCTAAGAGAATTCTATCTCTCTATATTCAAGTAAGGGCTCATTATGAAACCACAGCAAGTCTTTTGTGTTTCCATCGCAAATTAGCGAAATTCTACACTAAGGAAATGGATTGGCTCCAAATGGATGAAGCACTTGCCAAACTATCTACCGGAGCTAAACTAAAACCTGACGGAGAATCTAAGTACATCAATCCTGATCCAATCAACGTCTTAACAACTATTAAACATGCGGATGATCTTTTACGAGAATCAGGAAGTGAAGTCGATATGTTCGCAGGTGGTTACAACTTCACTAGTGAAATAGCGCATCCCAATCACTTGGGACTGATATATAGATCAAAGGTCTCCGTTGAAACTGGAACAGTAACATTCTTAAGCGACGAAGAGGCTTTTGAGAAGTACAACAAAAGTCCGTTATATAAGTTGTTAATCTCAGCCAATATTTTCTTGCAGTGGTATGGGGAAGCATTCTCATTGTTAGAAAAAAATGAAACCATGCCTACGCTGATTAAATAGAAATAACGACGATGGCGGCGAACCGCCATCGAACAATATTCCTTTTTTACTCAAATTGTAGCTGTATATTCTTTAGCTTTCGCAAAAACACCGAGGAGCTTTTCTCCTGACTTCTTCAGTGCGACGACAAGGTCTTCGAGGTGATTTAGCACCTTAATTCGTGCTTCTCTCGACATATTGCTGATTCCGAATACCTCTTCATGAAGAAGTTCATCAAGGGCCCCAGAAGCAACAGCCTTCTGGCAAAGTCTTTTTGTGAGCACAACCTGCCATCTACCGTTCAACTTCTCCCAGCCCAACCACATCTGGTCGTAGCAAGGGCCCAAGCTAGGAAGTTTCCTACCTGGAAAAAGACCTTGCGCGAACGACAACGGCACGTCGATTTGGCTAATAAGAGTATTTGCAGGAACGCCGATATTAAGTGCAAGAAGCTTTGTTTCAAAGTCTCTTAGGGTTTGATTCGCTTCTTCGGCGGCTTCGTTGATCTGCTTAGATAAAGCAGAAAGATCTGACAATGGTACCATTAGGATTCCTCCTGTATTTGAGCTTCCGCTCGGTTAAAATTTCGTCTCTTCCGAGACATGTTTGTAATCAGCTTCCGCTGATTGGTTCTAACACTATGGGATTTATAACTCTTATGTCAAGATGGAGTATCACATTTGATTTAAGCGCCATGGATGAAATATTGAGTTATAACTAATCTACTTGTCTCACCACATATTGATTTGTCTCGCCCTGATACAGGACCTCAATTCATTAAATTTATATCCGATAAACAAATATAGTTTATGCAATAAACAATGGAGATAAGTTAATGAATTTGAATGATTTCTCAATCAAACAAAGAGTTTTACTGTTCATACCTCTCTGCTGGCTATCCATAGTTGCCTTTTTTTCTTGGGATAGTTATACGGGATTTAACTCACAAATATTTTTTGGAGCAGGGATATTTCCAATATTTTTCATTTGGGGATTAAATTGGATTATACAAGGGGTGTTAAAGGAACGCCCATCTTTTTTTCAAGCGTTAGGACATAAGTGTATTGCGTTGGTAAAAAGCAATCTTCTAATACAAGTTTCCAGCTACGCACTAGGTTATTTAGCATTTAAAACTTTTGGTTATACACTTTTACTTCCGTGTTTAGGGTTTTTTATGGCGATGTCTTTAATCACAAAAATAGGTAAGGCTCATAAATACTCCAAACAAATTCGAATAGCTTTTTCAATACTCGCAGCTCAGACGCTTTGGATGCTTATAGGTATTTTATTTACCGATAACGCATTAGAAGAGCTTTGGCTGGATTTTTTTCTTATGGTGGGAGTATTAGCAGGGCTTTTAGCGATACCACACTCAAAAATTTTTCGGTCTATTGCCATTATTCTTCAAATGGTTGCCCTTGCTTACAACATTAGTCAATTTTCCGAAACTCCTTCATCTCAAGAGTACGCAATGATCATGCATATCATTCTAAGATCCGCTTTTGTTTTTTTCATAGTCAGGTCCTTTATAGTTTTAAGTAATCCTAGCGTGGATCACCAGATACAAACTCCAGCGGCATAACAAAGCAATTAAGATAGATTCGAGTCTAACATCGTTAAGGGAGTAAGCATGGGTAAAAAAGTAAATTTAATTTTTTGGCCGAATTCTAAAGTTGGAAGTATGCTGTTAATTAGCTACATGATTTTAATGTGTTTATATCATGGCAATAGAACTTGGCAGGTCGTTTCTCAAAAGGGCTACATTTCGGTATTAGATGTCGTGGGCTTAATGTTTGATGTTTTGTCTAACTATATACCTATTGTTATTGTAAGAGCTATATTAGTTGGAACAAAAGCAATCAAACCTTTAGACGACGAACAGAAAGTAAAGTCGATATAGAATCGATAGTTCGAAACCCCTCTTTGCCTTTCAGCTAGATTCCAATAGTTTAATTTAAGCTGCATGGACGAAGCATTCAGTTATAAAATCATCTACTCGTGTCCGCCAACTATTCCACTTTTTTCATATGTTTTTCTAGCCATTGAGAAATAATTTCGATGGAGATTTTTTTCTTAATAACTTCATTGATTAGAAACGACTCTCCATTGTCGGCATCAACTTTTAACCTATACCCATTCATTCTTAAGAAGATTGCTGTAGTAGCAAAAGCGACCCTCTTATTTCCGTCAATAAAGGCATGGTTTTGAGTTAAACTTTGCAGGAGTGCCGCCGCTTGAAGCGAAAGACTTTTGTAATAACCTGTCTGTGGGCGAGAGAGAGCACTCTCAAGTAGTCCCAAATCTCTGACGCCATCTTTACCGCCAAAGCGGTCTATGAGGCGAGTGTGAAGCTCTAATGTTTCAGATAAAGTAGGATAAAGAGTAATTTTCATTTAGCCAGTCTAGTGAGAAGCTCTTCATGTTCATTTAAAACTTCATCCATAGCTGATTTAAAAGCAGGACGAACTTTAGAGCGTTGTAAGTACTCAGCAACAGCTTCAGTTACAACGCTAGAAATACTGCGATCTGATTGAGCCGTATAAGACTTAAGATCTTTTAATACTTTCTCATCTATTTGGGTGGCAAACTTTTTAGCTTTCATAATTATATATTATTCATGAAAATTCATGAAATGTCAAGAAAATGAATATTAAGTTCGAGTCTATCCCCTTCTCCATATAGCCAAATCAGCTTATTTGCGATTTAACTACAATACGCATAACACTCAAGTCTCGATAGCGATCTACCTGTGTCCGTCACATCAAAAAACATAGTAAAATCAATTATTTAAATTTGCCTATCTTTCGTTTTGAATTTTTCATATTGTATGGTACAATATAGTTCATGAAAGATGTTATTATTGAGTTTGATAAATATTTAGAAAGTCGAAGTCTCAAATTTGCAGCCATTATTATTGGTGGAGCTGCTCTTAATATTTTGGATATAAGCTCTAGAAAAACAAAAGATGTGGATTGTCTTGATCCCGAAATTCCAGAAGAGATTAAAACTGCCTCTAGAGAATTTTCTACGAAGCGATCAGATCTTGCGTTGGATATAAATTGGTTGAACAACGGCCCGCAAACACTAAAAACTGATCTTCCCAAAGGGTGGAGAAATAGAACACAACCACTATATCATGGTCAGGCACTCCACTTACATGCTTTAGGAAGAGATGATCTACTTAAATCGAAGCTATTTGCGTATTGTGACCGAACGACTCCTGATTTTGAAGACCTTAGAAATTTAAAACCTACAATTGATGAACTAAAAAATGCCATCAGCTGGGTCATGGAGCGAGATACCAATCCCGGCTGGCCTACTCATGTGGAGAAAGCCTTCATGATACTGGGGAAGGCATTGGGCTATGAGTAATCTATCTCTTGATCAAAAGCTCAGTTACATTGGCGTTCAACTTGCTGGCGTTCAAAAAATAAAACGTTCTCAGTGGATTGATATTGAAAACACCTTGCATGAAGCAACCTTAGAAGTTCCCCAGGATAGCCGTCTATTTTTATTGCTATGCAGTTGGGTATCCGTCCATGGAGATTACGTCATTATTGAAAAACTGATGAAGCTTCAAAAAAAGAAAAACTCTCCCTGGCTTGTTGCTCTAGCGATTTGTGCGTTTAATATGGGCTTTCACCAATGGAAGAGATTGATTAAAAAACAAAAAGGCCCCTTAGCCTTAGTCAGTACTGATTTGGCATTAAGCTCAATCGCATTGAAAGGAGAGGAACCTCATTTTAGAAAAAATGGTTTTTTGGTACCAATTGGAACTGTAAGAGTACGTGCTTCAGATGCACAAACATCCGAGCTCTTAGTTAAAAAAAATCCACAGTATCGCAATCGTCTTCTTTTTGGTGCTTCATGGAGAGCTGATATTATAACTGCCATTGAAGTAGGAATGAAAACCCCGTATCAGATAGCGAAAACTCTAGGCTGCTCTTACGAACCGGCCCATCGAATTTTCAAAGAGTATGCTCTTGCTATGGCTTTGTAATAAAAATTCGAGTCTATCTCTTTCTCTCTATAGCAAAATCATCTTGGATCGAATTTACCCACAATACGCATAACACTATTTAGGGCTTAGGTCATTTTTGCTGGACCCAAGATCACTCTTTAAAAGCTCACACGCATTGTATATTTTTGATTGCTGTATTTGAGTTCAACAGACTTCATAAAACTTCCATTTTTATAAGTTTAAACCTGTAACATATTGATATTACTTGATGTAAGTACTCAGCCACTCACAATGAGAAGATTTCCAATCATCATTCCTCATGCTTGCCGTTGAAGGCCTACTAGATAGATT
>JANMFM010000356.1:0-13331 GCA_031374125.1 Bdellovibrionales bacterium | reverse complement strand
CATCTCAAGGTGTAGTCACTTGGTGGTACCATGTTGTTGTTGCTTACGGTCACCAGGGAACGATTTATATTTTTGACCCTGCCCTTGAGCCTAATAATCTTTTAACTGTTCAGCAATGGTCTGCTCTTATGGGTCCAGAGGAAAAACAATTTTCAATTTGCGATGATGCGGCTTTTGATCCTTATTCTCCGTGCGAAGGAGGGGCTCAACTGTCTTATGAGCAGGCTCAAGAAGAACAAGAAGATTTTTTTGAACCGGAAAAAGAAAATCTTATATTATTGGGTAAGAATCCAGCTGAAGAGTTAGGTGACTTGCCTATTTGGAAAAGACAGTAAGTTCAGGATTGTAAGTTTAAAGCGTGTGGGGTGCTAACTGATGTCTAAAGTTTTAGACTCTAAAAATTTAGAACAGGATTACGAGTTAGGAAAGCTATATAGAGATCGCGGTGATTTCAACAATGCTATTTCTAAAATTGAACCTTTGTCTCAGGCTTATTTCGAATCCAAAAGATACGATGATTATTTAAAATGTCTCAATGACCTATTGAGAATTTACGCAGAACAAGAAGATGCGGCAAAAATTCAATCTACAAAAGAAAAACTTCAAAATATCGCATTGAATGATGGTTTTGAAATGTCATCTTACACTTACTACACATTGGGCATTTGTGGCGCCTACAAAGGGCAATACGACGTAGCTTTAGATTATTTCCAAAAGGCACTGACCTTGGGCCTTCAATATGAAAACAAAAAAGACATGTGTTATGCTATAGCCGGTCTTGCAATTACTTATTCTCAGTTGGGAAAATATCAAGAGGCTCTCCAGGAGCTTTACAATCTAAAAGTATTTTTTGAAGTATTATCTCTTCCTGAACTCAAAATTTCATCTCAAATTTTAAATGGCGTAATCTTAAGAAAAACAGGAAGACACGAACAATCTCTTGAGGTTCTCTGGGATTGTTATGAATATTTGAAAACAGAAAAGAATCACTATTTCTATTTACAGCTTTTGTATGCCATTGGCGTGACTTACAAGGAGCAAGGCGACGTGGAGCTTGCAAAAATTTATTTGCAACTTCTTAAAAAATCTATAGATGCAAACAGTTTTGTTCGTTTAGCCAAGGATACTGAAAAAAGATTACTGGAAATCGGCGTGCCTAATCAGGATGAATACGATTTGATTTTTGATCTTATCAGCAATTCGGTCACCGAAAGAAAAAAAGGAAAAGTGGACTTTAATAACCAATTTATCCTTTTAGAGCTTCTTCACCTCTTTATGAAATATCCAGGTGAGACTTTCTCTAAAGAAGCCATTGTTAAGAAAATTTGGAATCAGGAATATTCTCCAGTGATTCACGACAATAAAATTTACGTTACTATTAAAAGATTAAGAAAAATGATTGAGCCAGACTATAACAAGCCGAAATATATATTTCGCGCAAAGAGTGGATACTTTTTCAACAAGGCATCCCGAGTAAAATTGAATGTAGAGGAGAGATGATATGAAGTTGTTTATTATTGCTGTTGCTATCTCGCTAATGAGTTCACTAAGTTTTGCGCAGAGAACATCTGGCGGAGATATGCCGTTTCCAATTGGTAAGGTTATCGATTTCCCAAAAGACGATGGTAAAGGTGTATGGAAAGATGAATTAAAGAAAAAGATTTTTAGATTAAGACCACTTAAAGGTGTTTTGGACGACGGGATTATTCTCGTTCAGATGCTAGGTTTAAATAAAAAGGTTATTGCGGAAGGGCTGGGTAACGTTGGACCACATAAGGTTTTGATTGCAACTCTGAAATATATAAATAGTCCGGATAGTCGCGTTCAAGTAAAAATCGCAAATCTTTGCGCAGACGCTTTGTTTGATAATAGTACAGACTTTTCTGAAGTTTGCAAATCTCAAGAGATGTGGGCTTCCATCTGGGAGATTGATGAGAATTTTAACTTTAAAGAAGCGGAACCATTTGTAATAAGAAAAACGAGTGATAAATAAAAAAAGGGAATTGATATTATCAATTCCCTTTTTGGATCTAACGTAATTGGTTTTTAGAAGTATAAATGCAGGTCTTCTTCGTTAAATCCTGGTGGCCATGTTGATGGGTCTGAAGGATCAAAGCCTTCCCCTAACGTAGGATTGTCTTCTCCGTCACCACCAATGATGTTTGTATCATCGCCATCAGTTACAGGTTCTTCGTTATTATCAGGATTTTCAATCGGACCACCATTATCTGGGGTTTCTTCATACGGTGCCTTTGTGAACAAAGGTAATTTCAAAACTGGTTTCAATAAACACTCACCATTGCCTTTAACGACAACAGACTTTGCAGCGTCAAAATCTATGATCATTGAATAATTATATCCGTCTTCAAATTCTACGGATTGTTTAAGAATAATTTTGATACCACTTTGCTGTCCGCTTGGAGTTTGCATTGTGCAAACAGAATTATCTTCTTTTACGGCATAATTGTTATTTCCATTCAATACTAAGCGAATTTGCTTTACTTTTACTCCCGCAGGAATATCCACATCTGTAAGTGGTAAAAGCACGCCATTTCTTAATGTCAGTAGATCGATGTCTCCCAGTCCCTGAGCTATTAACAGTCTTCCTTCGACTCCATCTTTTTCCAGCCAAAGTTCTGCGTGAGCTACGTTCACATGCACTTCTTTGAGTTGGTGGTTTGGCGCATCAGTTAAACTGACTCGCAGATTTGCGGGTTTAAGAGAATAAGAAGATTTAAGAGAATCGGTCGAGCTATCATTTCCTGATGAACAAGAAATTGCCATAAATGCAAATACAGTAAAACTCAGTGAACCTATTTGTAACTTTTTGAACCCCATATACGTCCCCCATGAAATAGAAAAAATGATCTATTTCTGAGACTTTTAATATTGCAAAGGAGGGACTCACCGATAAAGTTAGATTATGAAACACTTAACTATGTTAAATGCATTCTGCGTGTTTTACGAAATTAATGTATCTATTTGATATGAATATTTTTGGTCGCGTAAAAATATTGATCAATTTTCTTTGAATTTGTTTAAGCTATCAATCTGGCTTATCATTTACAATTGATCCCGCATTTAAAAAAAAAGCGTAAATTAGTTCTTCATTTTTTCAGAAATATTATTTCATTATAAGACACAAAGATGCTAAGTATATGTATTTAATTGATTTTTTAAATTTCATAATTGAAAAAGATTTAATTAAAATCTTCCTCGACAATTGAGAGGATTTATCTTAAAACTCTCTTTCCTAATTAGCGCCTAACAATTTTTTAGATGCTTATTTCAGGGGATTAGCTCAGTTGGTAGAGCGCCACCCTTACAAGGTGGATGTCGTCGGTTCGAGCCCGGCATCCCCTACCAACTATTTGAAATCACGGAATAATTTAAAATCACAAATTGGTAGAGTAAATCAAGGAATGGTAGTCCATGTCTAAGATCATTCCTTTATCTAAAAATCATAAAAAATATAACGATGTTCCTGATGGACTTCAATGGGCTATTCCAATTCATGAATGTTTGGAAAAACCAGAAGTAAAAGAGCGTAGTCGAAGACTTCAAGAGCTAGCGCAAAGAGAAGTTGAGAAAGAATTGAAGAGACGAAAAGTTAAGCTAGTTGAATAGTGAGTTGTCTTCTGTTGTTGAGAATTTGTTTTTAAATTTTCCAAGCAGAGTTTTAACTTTTTCTTCAGAAACTGATCCACCCAAATCCTCAGAAACAAATTTCGCAAGTTGATCCTGATCACGATAATGATGTAAATTTAAAATGGCTTCAAAAATACTTTGTAAGACCTCTTTCTCTTCATCCTCTATTCGATCCATTGTCTCCCAGAATTTATTAGACGTTTCCTGTTCCTCAAGAATCTCTTCTGGATTTTTAGGTGCCCAGCCAACAAATTTTGACATACGTCTGTCACCATCGACTTTTACATCTTCTTTTTGATGTGGAATTATAGGCAAACTTGAGGTGTGTGGTCTTGAGCGCAATCGAATGCTACTTGGATCTAAACCAGATTCCCATAAGGCCTCATCCCAATTTTCAAAAATCAAAAGAGCGGCGTTTAAGACGCTTAAACCACTGATTGCTGAACCAAAGTGATCTTCAATAAGATATTTTATGATATGAGACTTTTCTGCGAGTGCACTGCGATTTAAAGCACATTCATGCCTATTAAGTAATCTGATGATATTAACGATTTTTTCTTCGTCTTTAAAACAAGGTGAGCCACTTTTGCGTACTTCGCTAAGTTTAAATCCAGAATATTTGAGTGCTTGATCCCATGAACCAAAATCATTTTTACCCATTTTAAAAAGAAAAGGCGCTTTAATTCTTTGCCCTGTATAATCAAATATTATTGAGTTGGTTTGCTCACTTCTATCATTTACTAGACTAGTTGAATTGATTGGTATTTCATTTTCATAAAGGACGTTCAGAACGCGAGATAAAGATGTGCGATTCCAAATAAATTTTCTTTTTCGGACTTGGCTGGGATTAATATTTGCTGCATATAAAGCTCTATCCCAAGATCCAAATATTCTATAGGCTCCTCCATGGAGACTTCTGCCCATCCTTTTTTTCCCTAAAGCATTTTTTATAATTCTCTCTGTATATTGGCTACAATCACGCCCAATTTTTTCTGTATTAAGGGCAACTTCATTCTCTCTTGCGGCCTGTATGGCACGAATAACTTTATTTTTAGTCCAGAATGGTTTTTCTTTAATTAGCTCTGAATCTATTCCGCTAGCTTGAAGAGCTTTATCCCAAGATCCAAAATATCTTCTGGCAGCATCGTGCAGACCAGAGGCGGTAGTTTTCTTTCCAACTGCAGAATAAAGAATCTTTGTAGTTGATCCCTTCCTATCATTCCAAATGCTTTTTACTGTTAGAGAGTGGCCGGATTTATAAAGAGCTTTAATTGCTAAGACTATTAAATCTTGATTCCAAAATTTATTGTGAGCAGTTCTTGTAGGCTCGAGACCACAGCTTTCTAAAGCTTTTTCCCACGTTACAAAGTGGTAACAAGCAGCATAATGAAAGAATTTTCGCGAGGAAGGTTTTCCAATTACCTCTGATAATTTTTTATCTACAGTTGGATGTCTATATAAACCAAATAATTTAACCGTAAAGCGATGGTTATATACTTTATGGAATTCTAATAATTGTTCTTTTATTAGTTCAGGGCTCCAATCTTCAATAGATTCTCCTCGTAAAAACTGAGTTCTTCCAAGCTTAATATATTTTCTAGGTCTTATTGGTGAGTGCATTAGTGAAATTTAATACACCAAGCTGGGTGAAAAATTCAAGTTTGTTCAAAGGCCTTGAGGAGCTGCGTTGCCTTTTGATTAACGTATTTTTCAGTCATCTTTATTGAACTATGTAAACAACACTGCTGGAGTAAGTAAGTATTATTTTTATACCAACTTGCCAAGTGAAGAGCACCAATAGTTGCGTAAGAATGACGCCATTGAAGTGGGGAGAGAAATTTGAAGCCACATTCTTTTGCGATTTTTTTCCACCATCTACCAACTGCATCTGGATATGCATCAACAAGCCTAGATTCCGCGGATAGATTGTTTTTTAGAAAATATGCCACATCTTTTAATATTTCTACGGAAGGCTGAATAAGCGGAATACAAACGGACCCCTCTTCAAACGTAGACATCTTAGATGAATTCTCAAACAAGATGGACCCTTTTTTACCTCGGCTCCATCCATTTACAATATTATCTGCTAATTGAAAATGTGCCACTTTTGCTTCTGGTAACAAATGCTTTATTCGTAAACCCAATAGATTGCCTCTGCGTAAGCCAGTGCAAATACCAAAAAACAGTGCATATGCCCTAAGCTTCATGTCGACATTATTCCTATAGGTCTCATCTATAAGTTCTTTTATTCTAAATAGATTCTCTTCTGTATATGTATCTGAGCTTCGTTTATTTGAGAATTGGCCACGCTTCTTTTGTTCTAGAGTTATTTTTGCTTTTAAGTGAAAAACATCATCTTCAGTAATATAGTCATAGTCCTTCAAAAATTTTATGTATTCATTTAATGATTTTGTAAGCGAGCCATAAGTGTGATGTGAGTAGTGTTCTCCATTTCTAGTTTTTGCAGATTTAATATGAATTATTGCCTGACGCTGCCATTTTTTGAAATCTTTTGGATGCTGACAGCCTTTGCTGAAAAAGAATGGTAACCAAAATTTTAGTATCCATGACTTATAGCTATTGCCACAGCTTGTATCATGTTTAAAATTAAAAAATTCTTCCACAGATTGACCAAAATCGAATTGATTTGTCTTAGTTTCAAGGTTTTCAATAGCTCGATATATTTTTAAACCATATTCTGATTTTAGTTCATGCTGTAAGCGTTGAAACAAGATCTGAAAGTGATTATCTGAGAGAGCTTGCGATTTTCTTAAATTATTTAATTTCAAGTGAGTATTAATTTGATTCAGTGTTGGATGGAGTTTTGCTGAAATTCCAATATATTTGGATTCGGAAAATACAAATGTTCTCAAGGCATCACATGCCTTGCCTTGTCGCCACTGAAAATTAAGACCAACTACATTTGTATTTTTCTTTTCCATAACAGCCTCTGACCAAAAATATTAACCATAGGTCAATTTTTTTATTGGTCAATAATATTGTACAGAGATCACCTTAAGAATATTATACTTTAAGTAAAAGAGCGGAATTATTCTCCACTCTTTTCTAAAAGTAAACTCGTAGCTTATTCCACTACTACAATGCGTCCGTTTTGTTGTAATAAATTATATTCTAATCTCGCCAATGTATTCACGCCAAAATCAGCTTCAATTATAGTCTTGTATGATTTAACTCCCGAAGTAACTCTTTTGAACACCTGATTGATGACAGAGTTTTTTCCAAACACCCGCTCAACTTTTTCTTTGAGACGATCGCCAGTCTCTAACGAAAAATACTCTTCAACTTCTTCTCTAGAAAAACTTTGATTACTCTCAAGTATGTCTTTTAATGTCATACATTCAGTGCAGAATAAATCCATTAGCGAGCCCTTACTCAAGCAATCATGAATTTGTTCTTCAAGCTCACATTCCCAAGCTGAAATTGTTTTACCCATACCTATCCCCTTTGCACCGTTAAAGTGCTAAACTATTGATCTCGTTATTGAGACCCCTATACCCTACAAAAAAATGTGGGAATTTATTTTTTTTCTTCATTAAAGTATTTTTGATGCAGGACCATCACGATAAATGCACTGCCTAAAGTTTTGACACAAATATAAATTCTAAAATGTTCGTATTAATGAATCATCCAATTACACTTTCATTACTCACTATCATTATCACTGCAAGGTCAAAGTGAAGGTCTGGATGAAGGTCATCATGAAGGCCAACAAGTTTTTTAATAACACAATGTTTCCAGCCTTAAATTTATGAATATTTAGGCCGAATTACATTCTTTGGGTATTAATCAAGGAGTAATATTTGGAACCATATCCATGTGACAAATGTAGTGAGTTAATCAAAGACGGGAGCCAGGGGCATCTTCTTTTCCATAAAACAAAGAGCGATCTTCTTGTAGTTTGTACGAAATGCAGTGGCCAATTAAAAAAGGAATATGGACAAATGCAGGATCTCAATTCAATAAAGAGATCATATTTTATGTATGCTGCCGTCGAAATCTTCAGTCCTGATTCTACCCAAAACTATTCATTGGAGTCGCAAAGAAAATTTATACTATTAGGCTATCATTTGTTTCCCCAAATAGCGGGAGATTTAACTTTTGAATCTATAAGAGAATATTTGAAGGCAGGGTAGCTAATCATTGTTTTGGAGATAAATATGTCAGTAGAAGATTTGATAGCGAAGGTTTCTGGAAGATGTGACTCAAAGTTGCTTAAGACAACTCGTATGGAGAATCTTTCTCCAAAGCGCCAAGAGTTTCTTTCCAAGCTTTATGATGAACAAGCCCTGAACTCGAGACTCATGGGTACTCTCTTAAATGGAGTTTATACTGAGCAAAAAACAACCTTTTTAATGAGCCTACCTTTGATGAGATCGTTAATTGAGGTTGATTTTGTAAATGGAAATTTGAAAAGAAACACTCTTAATGACCGTGAATATAAAGCATTTGTCGTTGCTCTTCGAAAAAATGAAATTATTGAAGTATTAAGCGAGTCAGAAACAAAATCAAATAAACATCCAAACGGTTTTGCGGGGACCTGGCAGCTTGTCGATCGAGATGCATTACAAATTGTAAACATCGAATTGGATGAGTTCGATGAAGAGGGCTATCCATGGGATTATGTCGAGCAAATGCAGGCAACAACCGACACATATTTTGAAAGTGGTTTGTATAATAACGTGACTTCAATAAACAAGGAATCAGAAACAACTTCTTCTAAGGATAATCTCCCACTAATCCAGGAGCCTATCAAAAGAAAGAAAAATTATAATTTCGATTAGGTAATAAAATATGGAAAATAAATTAAAACAGCTCATGGCAACCCAAGAAGATGGTGTACCTTCTACTTTAGAAAAGAAGCAAAAATTAGAAAAGTATAAGGTTGATGTCAATTATGATCGGCTTCAGAAGGGTCTTGCTGAAACTGAGCAGGCAAAGTCTGTAAATTTGTCTGTACTACCAGAAAATTTCCATGAGCAGCTAGATAACCAACATAATTCCATTCTTCAATCAGTCAACGATGGCCTGCCATTTGTGACGGAAAAACTAACGGAATTTGTTCCATTTTTTTATCCCAACTTGATTCTAATTGGTGCTACTACTGGCGAAGGTAAAACAACAACTTCGTCAAATATAGTTCATTGTCTTTTTAAAAATCAGATGAAGGCTCTCGTAATTTCAAACGAAGAATTAACTTTAAACGTCTATAATCGCGTTGCCTGTTTAGATTTGGGGTTGAATTTTCATAACTTTCACAAATTTACGGAAGAAGAAAATGACAAATTGAAGCAGAAGAGGCGTGAGTTAAGCGACTATCTTACGGTTGCTGATATTACTTATCATGGCAATTCGAATTTTACTTCTAGCGTTGAAGGTGTCGAAGCTCTACTAGAGAGCATCGTGAAAAATGGAACTCATTACGACTGTATTTTAATTGACTACTATCAAAATATTTCCAAGTCCAAACTCAATTGGAGAGCGCAGAAACACGAAATTCTAACTGAGGTTAAAGTTGTATTGGATAAGTACTACAAGCTTATCAAAGCTCCGATTGTGGTTTTTACGCAATTACATCCAGCGACAAAGGGCAATGACCAGTTTGAGACTAGAATTAAAGAAGGTAGATCAATCATCACTGCAGCAACGTTCGTTCTGGAGCTTGTAGCAGATACGATTTCAAAGACCACTGTATGGAAATGTCATAAAGACCGCTATCGCGGCAACAAAGGGAAGCAAATTGAAACGCGATGGGTTTCTGGCAGATATAAGGATAATGAATGAGAACTACCAGAAAGGCAGGAACCTTCTCGGAACAAGAGTTTTTCGAAACTCTCTTTGACGTCAATGAAGAGATAGCTGTGTGTCAAGCGGTGCATTCTTGTGGGCTGAGTCTTAGGGATGAGCGCAATCGGGGAGAATTTTTTATTATAAATCCCCTCAAAAATGGTCGCAAAGATGAGCATGTCAGCAGTTATCGAAATTTAGTATTTGAGATGGATAACTGTTCTCTGAAGGATCAGCTTGTTCTCATTGAACGCAAAATCAAACTTCCTTATTCAACTTTAGTATTTTCAGGTAATAAAAGTTTTCATTGGATTATTTCACTGGAAATACCCTTAGTAGAAAAAAAGACTTATGATTTTTTATTTCAGTGGATTTTTAATATAATAGAAATTGCTGATCCGCAAACCAAGAACCCATCTCGTCTTTCACGCTATCCAGAAGTAATCAGAAAGGATTCCCATAAATTGCAACGGCTGGTTTATGTTCACGGTCGAGTTAATAATGATGAGTTGATGACTTGGTTAGAAAAGTATCCACAACATATGCCAACCATGAAGCGTGCGGATAAAATTCATTCTCACGGTTCAGGTTCGAAAGATCGAGCGGGAATAGTCGAGCTAGTTGACTGGTATGTTCATCAATATTTAGGTCAATTTTATCGAAGTCATGTCACACATGTTCAATGTCCCATTTGTGCAAGTGAGGGTGCCGACACCGGTAAGGACAATATGTCAGTTACTGGCGATGATCGACTTTTTAAATGCTGGGCGGTTGAGGAACACAACTCAGAACTTCTAAAATTTTTACATGCACTGAAGCGAGAACATGCTTCAAGTAAATCAAAAATAACGAATCACGGATAACCAGAAACGCGGTATTGCAAGATTTGTCTCAAGGCGGTACGAGCTCAAGAGTTTAGCTTGTACGCATAGTATCGCACTACCAAATATCTATGGTCTACGGATGTATTTCCACCTGTTCCAATACACTATTCAGTCTACTGGATTCCTGCCGATCGGCCATATACGGTAAATACAAATAGGAGGCGTATATGATTTTTAAAAATAAGATAACCAATCAGCCGGAGCTGGAAGTGCAGGCACAAAAACTTGGTATATCCCCTGCCGAATTAATTGAGCTTGGCAAAGGCAAATCTTGTCCCAAGTATGGAATTGCAGAGATCCTACATGCAAGACGTGTCAGAGGTGGAAAAATTGTCGTCTTCAATATCAGTGAAAAGTATCGAGGTGAGAAGATTAGCGAGGGTCGTAAGAAAATTAAAGCAGCTAAGGTAAGTGCCGACACCATCAGTAATGAAAACGATAAAAAATAAAATACAAAAAATTATTAAAGAATCTAATGGTTTTCCACATTATACGCAGGATGAGTATATAGAGGCCATTAGATTGCTTTTAAATAAAGAGCTTATATATAAAGAAATTCACTTTATTCAAAGTCAAAATGTAAACCTCAACAAACTAATAATGAAAATTTCAGATGAAATTACTGATGATTTTCTATAAAAATTTTATTTCTGAATTGTACAATGGCCACTATGAAAGTGGTGAAAGTTAAATTAAAAGAAAATGGACATAGATTTTTTAGATTCTCTGGCATTGCCAGTTCTGAATCAAGAGACAGCTACGGTGAGATTATTAAACAGGATGGGATTAACCTATCTTTAGTTAAACAGGGCAAGGCGGTCGTCACGGCTGAACACGGTAGTATTACAATTGGTCGCATTGAATACGCAGAGATTAGAAATGATCGTCTTTATATCGAAGGGGTCGTTTATCTTAAAACCATTCGGGCAAAACAATTCCACGATCTACTCACTAAAGATGATCCAAATAATCCAGTCACACTTTCAGTTGAGTTTGTTAATCCAATCCATGATCAGCAAGATAAATCTATTCTTAATGAAGTTGTTCTAACTGGCGTGGCACTCATTGGACTCGAATCTGAGCCAGCAAATAAAGATACATATGCACAATTATTAAAATCCATATCTAAGGCTGATCTATTAAATGAACTCTGCCGCAGGGCCAATGGTTCGCAAACATTTAAAATGCAATTATTAATACTGTTGGCCCAATATAAATAGGGTGTATCACCTCAATACAGCTCTAATCAAAAAATTCCATTTCTATTGATGGGCTCCAACATTCAGGTACGGTTGTACTACATAACGGCAGTTATGTAGTACGGATGGAGGTAAAGGTGAGTACCAATATAATTGTCATGAGCGCAAATACAAATGTGGGATCATGCGAGCTATTTAGTAACGGTGGTAAGCTCAACGATGAATTTTTTAAGAATTTTGAATCTGAGCACACAAGAGCTGCATACAAGCGTGATCTTATCCAATTTTTTGAATTCGTGCGTTGTCAGTTCGGTCAGATTAATCACCCACAGCAACTACAGAAGATACACGTAATTGCGTTTAGAAACGCGTTACAAGCGCCAACAGCCAATGGTGATAAATTATATTGTCCTAAAACAATTATTCGTAAGCTCGCCGCTATAGCGAGTTACTGTACATTTTTAATTGAGAAAGGGCTAATGACAATAAATCCAACAGCACACATCAAGCGACCTAGAGACGAAGTTATCACGGCTACAAACGACTTAAGTGATGACCAGGTGAAAGCTTTGCTCGACTCAGTTGATCTTAGTAAAAAATCCGGCCCACTTCACAAAGCGGTACTGGTGTTGTTATTTTCAACGGGTTTGAGAAAATCTGAACTCATAAATCTCAAACTTGAAAATTATCATGAACATCAGGGCCTCAAAATAATTCAATTCACTGGTAAGCGAGGAAAGGTCTCACGGGTACCAATTCATCCAGTGGCAATATTTCATCTAGAAAATTATATTCATCATATGAAGAATATTGGTCGTGAACTTAAAATTGGTGATTATATTTTTCAAGGATCACCGAATCAAACCTCTTTCAAACCAAACAAGAAACTCCAGGGTACAAGTGTCGATTATATTATCAAACATCACTGTAAAAAGATCGGGATTGAGACGAAGATAACTCCACACAGCGCAAGAGCCACTGTAATTGGATCACTGTTAGAAAGTGGATGTGATCTCTATAAGGTTTCCCAATTAGTGAATCATTCAAATGTGAAGACGACACAAGGATATGACAAGCGTAAGAAGAGTCTCGTCGACAGTCCTGTATTTAAACTCAAATATTTCTAAAAGAGGTATGCGTTTTCTTTGCATTCAGCGGTCTATAGTTTTCACCAGTATCCCATTTTTGTGTAAGTCTAATATAGAGATCTAGTTAGTGGAGATTTGTCTGTTTAGATAGAATAGATTGAATATCTGATACTTTTCTTCCGTATTTGCAAAAGATATTTAGATCGAGAGACAGCTCTGCTGTTGATTTTTTAGAATTATCCTCTGATCTTTCTTTTACAGTAGTAAATTTGTTAATGTACGTTTCCCACAAACGATCTTTGTTATTAATGGACTTTGACAAACTTACTTCCCCATCTTCATTTAAAATAATTGAGGAATAGGGAAAACGGCTATCGAACTTAGATTCTGTTATTTCTTCTATAACCTCTTTTGGGGCCAGAAGCGTGTATTTACTGAATAAGTCATTCAAATCTGTTGCATAGCCTTTACCATAGTTCATTCTGCGAGAATCCAGGTTCGACTGATAAATTATAATTTTATTCTTATTTAAAATTTTTACTACAAAAGTAAATAGCTGAAATTTTGTACTTGAATCTTCCTCCTTTATATTCTTTATAACATCGGTTTCGTCATTAGACGCCAACGAATACCATTTCGGGAGATCTCCATGATTTGCGATCTTCTCAAACATATCGCTATCACCAAGCAAATAAAATAATTTTTTT
>JANMFM010000348.1:0-8777 GCA_031374125.1 Bdellovibrionales bacterium | reverse complement strand
GGAGTTAAAAATCCACGCAGTGGCATGGCCCCAAAATCGTGACGCATCTTCTGTCCTTTTTGAGAAGGTACCAAAACCTGAAGTTGCTCCGAAATTCCTGGTAAGAAAGGCATATCTTGAATGATTGCGATTAATTCTTTTTGCATGGGATCTTGTGGATCGGAACCGCGATCAAACTTTGGATCTTCTGCCAATACCGAAATTTGAAATAAAATCGTGAAAATAAAAAAAATATTTTTTAGCCTAAACATTTCGAACTTAAAAATGCTTTTTCCCATAGGATACCTCTTCTGAATACTCTTTAGGTATTTCGAGACTCATGGGAACATCAAGTTAGGATTGTGCTTATGAATTTTCTTCACCAAAGGAAGGAGCTATATCTGATAATACATTTCTACAAGATCGAGGCATCCAAAAAATAAAACGATGCCTCAGTAAAATTCTTTGATCAGTAGAAATTATTTAATCGCTTCTCTAATGTAAGCCGATGCCGTATCCATTGCCCACACCACGATAACTATCAGAAGAGCAAGCGTACCCACTTCATGCCAGAGAGCTTGTCCCTGATAATTCATCAACATCGTACCAATACCGCCGCCACCAACGAGACCAATGATGGTCGCCATTCTGACGTTAATGTCCCAACGATAAATTGTATAGGAAATGTATGGCAAAACAATTTGCGGAACAATAGCGTACCAAATGACTTGTAGACTATTTGCGCCGGTCGATTGAATACCTTCAATAGGACCTTCACTCACCCCTTCAATAAATTCTGAATACTGCTTAGTGAGGGAAGCAACCGAAGTTATCATCAGCGCCAGCATCCCGGCAAAAGGACCAATCCCCACCCAAACGGAGAATATGATGGCCCAGATGAGAGGCTCAATGGACCTTACTATATTGTTAAAAATTCTAATTACAGAGTATACAGAAAAACCAATCATGGTTTTTCCCATGACGTTTTTGGCACAAACAAAACTTAAAACAAAAGCGATGGGAACCGCAATCACCGTCGACATGAAAGCCATAAAGACCGTTTCAAAAATGGCCATCAAACCTTGAGGAAGAATCGCTAAATTTGGCGTGAGAAGACTCACAAAAATTCTTTGGGCGCCCTCTAAACCTTTCACGTAAAATAAATCATCAAAACTGAACTCTGTGACGTAAATCGAAACAATAAATGTCGCCCAAAAAAGTATCTGTAAGTGCCAGCCCCAAAAACTTTTAAAAAAGCCTTTTTTATTTCCTAAAGCTTTTTTATGTGCGGCTTCGAATATCAAAAGACCTAGAGTTTTAACATTGAATTTATAAAGAACAAAAGTCAGTACCCAACCCACGATAAAGCAAATCAAGGTTACAATGGCACCTACTCTTATATCTAGAAACTGATCTTCCGTTGGCTGGTAACATGTGACAAATGCTAATGTGAGCAAGTATCCAAATGAAAAAATATCAAATATAGAAGCTTTTATATTTTCGCGCATTTTACAATTTTCCTCTTAACAATTCACTTTTAAATTCCCAAGCTATAACAAATCCTGCAAAACTAAGATGTGACTTAATTGATATGAACTTCTTTAGCGCCTTCGCCATAGATCGTTTCAAACCATTTATTATCTATGGCTTTTGGATCACCATCGTACATGACTTCCCCACCTTTTAACGCGATCACGCGAGTGGCGTATCTTCTCACGAGACTCAAGAAATGCAGATTGCAAATGATCGTAATTCCCAATTCTTTATTTACTTTTTCTAAATAATCCATAACCACATGACAAGTTGCAGGATCAAGTGAGGCCACCGGTTCATCCGCAAGCAAAACCTCTGGCTCCTGAGCTAGCGCTCTCGCAATGGCGACCCTCTGTTTTTGCCCACCCGAAAGCTGATCTGCGCGGTAATTGGCTTTGTCGCCAATGCCCACTAATTTTAAAAATTTGTTGGCGATACTTTTTTCTTCTTCCGAAAAAATACCTAAAATACTTTTAAAAGTACCTGTTCTATGAAGGTTTCCCGTCAACACATTGCTGATCACCGTGTGACGATCAATAAGATTGAAACTTTGAAAAATCATGGCCATTTTTTTACGAAGGCCGCGAATTTCGGCCCCTTGAATTTTAACGATATTTTTTCCATCAAAAATAACTTCACCGGATGTAGGATCATGAAGGCGGTTTAAACATCGGAGTAAAGTGGATTTTCCGGAACCACTCAGCCCGATAATCACGACGAATTCCCCTTTTTTAACATCAAAGGAAACACCCTTCAGAGCTTGAACTCCATTCGGGTATGTTTTTACTAAGTTCTTAACGGATAATATCGTACTCATTAAAAATTCCTATTCATCTAAATTATTTTATAAGGTCTGAAGCGTTTTTGCCTAAAGCTTTGAGAATATCTCTCACTGAATCGTAGTCTTTGTCAGTGCTCACTTTAAAATCTGTTACACCGTAAAGATCATGAAAAGCCTTAGCTCCATCTGGAGTTTTAACAAATTTGAGGAGTGCATCTTGAATCGTTTTTTTCATTTCTGGTGATAAATCTTTTCTGAAAACAATCGGGTCATTTGGAATGTCGGATGTGAGCTCCACAATTTTAATTTTTTCTTCTACATCTGGGAACTGGGTTTTTACCAAACGTCTCGCATCTTGAATCTTTCCATTATCTGGTGGCGTATAAAAGGTCGCTCCAGCATCCACTTGACCTTGGTAGATCATGGTCACAACATTGTCGTGTTTTTTTGCAAAGACCACAGACTCTGGCTCTATACCTTTATCTTTCAAATATTTTGCCGGAAGTAGGTATCCTGAAGTGGATGCAGAATCTACGTAAGCAAATTTTTTGCCTTTGATATCTTCTAATTTTTTGATGGGACCATCTGCTTTGGCAATAATTTGGGATTTATATGTATCTGATCCGTAACGAATAACTCTAATAAGAGCTTCAACTCCGTATTTTTCGTTAGCCAATATATATCCAAATGTATTTAGAGAAGCCACATCGGCTCTATCTGTACCGAAGGCTTCAACTACAGCCACGTAACTTTGTGGAATGGCGAATTTGTACTTATAGGGAGTTTCTTTTTCCAAAAACTCTTTAACTACTTTGGCGCCAGAGTCCAAAAGAGTAGCGTCCACCGATGGTACAAAAAAGAATTTCACGGGATTTTCCGCGGAACCTAATTCTTTATCTCTTTTGCTGGTGCAAGAAACTGAAAGGATAAGAGTAAAAATCAATGAGAATATAACCTGAAACTTGAACATGAATCCTCCGTCAATAAGCGAATTTTGCATTTAACAATTCTGCTACTTGTGATTACAGTTTAGAGAGAATTCTTTCAAGTCAGAGTTTCAATTTAGTCTTGTTTCGATGATATTTTTGATATGATGACGCAACGGTCCTCAAAAATTTTATCCTTAAAAAATTAAGTGGCTATTGCCTCAATTCGCTGATTGCTAAAATTGAGGCAACTCGAGCTATTTTTTAATCTAGAGAGACTTGAACTGTGACAGGTAAATGGTCAGAAAACCCCTCTCCCGTTTTTGCATCAAAGCGTTTTGGAACTTTCTTTGCGTCCAACATCCATTCATGAGCTACAATTTTAAAAGAGCGCCAATCTGGTTGCATTTTTGCATTTTTGAAAACAAAAATTCTATCCAGAGATGTCCATTCACCTTTATAATTGTGAGTTCCTGGCATTAATTTTACACCCAGATCACGAGCTTCTTGTTCTGCATCGTGAAAGTCATTTACTAAAACTTTAAATGGATGAGGGCGATCTTTATCAATAGTATTGAAATCTCCCATTGCCATCACAAGATCGGACTTTTGACCTTGAGCAAGCTCTAACAATTGTTCAGCACTTGCTACTCGCTCTTCCGCGGGATTGGCTTGGCTTGGCCAATGGTTACCAAACACCGTGATGTTTTTGCCATTCACGTTGATTGTGACTTCTAGAATTCCCCTAGTATTTAATTTTTTACCATTCACAAACGTACTGTGACGCTTAGAAGACACAATTGGGTATTTTGAAATCACACCCACATCGATTCCTCTCGAATCGTCGCCTTCAATAAGAGCGCGGTGCTTGTAGGCTCCACCAAGAGCTCTGTCTACAAGCTCGTTGACAACTTTTAAGCTTTCAATTTCTTCTAAAACTACGATGTCAGGGTTTGATTCTTTAATTACGCGTCCTGAGTTACGAAGATGATCAGCGTAGGCTTTCTCACTCCAGTCTAAGTTCAAGCACTCTTCTTTATAGAAGCCTTCACTCATTGATTTACAATATTTCTGAGCTTCTTTTGATGCTTTCTTTGTCGCGATTGGAAGGTAAGTCCAATCGATTGTTCCAGCATCATGGGTGGTATCGAATAAATTCTCCACGTTGTAAGCCATGATTGTAATTGTTTTTGACCCAGATGCTGTCGCCATTGACGACACAGACACTAATAGAGCAATTGCTCCGATGATAAACTTCATATTCCCCCTCATAGATGAGCATTTACGGCGCTCAGTAGAAACACCAACCCTATTGTTGGCTTATATAAACGGCTTCTAAAGTCTTCTATGTGAAAATAATCGGGTCAATTAAATTAAATAATGGTGAGAAGCGCTGAGTCCAATCTGTAATGGCCTTAAATTTTCCTATTTTCTAAGCACGATATGTTCTAAAAATGAAATCCCACTTCGGGAAGAGATTCCAAAATTAACTTTTGTATTCTTGGCATGATGACCGCATGAAATTTGCTCATTCAAATGTAGTACTCAGAAATGGGTTTTTCGATATGAATTTGTTTATGAGAGAATTCATAAAGGACAAATCCAATCGCCTCATAAACACTTGATGAAAAAATTTTGCCTAACAAGTAAAAAATTGGAAATGCTATTCCAAAAACGTCCAGAAAAATACTCCGGCTAAGTACCATGCTATAGATGCAAATCTTATGTAGAGAAAAGAGAATATTACATCCACAGAAGCTCTAGACTTTATATTTATTATTATATCTAATAACAAAATGCTTAAATACGTAAGATGGTTTTGCTTAAAGTCTGTAAGTTTCTCAATGAAGAAACCTAAAACAGTTATATCTTGTTGTTTATTAATAACAGCATTCATGGCCATGCATCTTAAAGATCTTAAGTTCATCATTTCTAGTGACGATCTCGTAGACAAGAATTTTAAAGCTGCAGAGCGCCTAAAGGAAGTCGAAAAGGATTTTGAAATTGGACTCTCCAGCGCTCTCACTATCCATAAAGACGGTCCTTGGACTACGGATGAAATTTGCGCCATCAAACGCTGGTATGTCGTGGAGAAAGCAACAAATCCTTATCTGAAAAGCACCTATTCTATTTTTGATGTGCGTAAGACCACCAAAGAAGGCAAATTTATCCTTTACACTCTGGTGATGAATGCAAAATGTGATAGTGAACCTTTTGAAGTGCCTAACTTCTCTAAAGACTACCTCGAGCTTAAGAATAGTCCCTGGAAATCTCTGACCTCCAAAGACGAAGAGATCACTATGATTTTTACTTTAAAAAACGCCGAAAACTATTCTTTTGGTCGATTCAACCCTGAAAGCATAAAAACTTTAAGACAAAGCTTTCAAGATAAGGTTTTAAAAGTACATCCTAACTTGAAAAACTACTGGACGGGTTCTGCGGATTATCAATACTACAGTCGAGAAGGTTTATCGCGCGCGTCCATATTAAATATTGTCATGATTTTATTCTTGCTTGTGGCTTGTAGAGTTCTTTTTGGCAAATGGCTTTCAGGAATTATTTATATCTCGACTCTTCTTATTGCCGGGGTTTTTATATATGGAGCTAAAGGATTCTTCAATTCTCCTTTTGATGTACTTTCAAATAGCTTATTTTTAATGTTGGGAGTGGCGGCTCTCGAAGATTTTGTATTCTTGTGCTATATGCAAATGCAAACTAAGAAAAAATGGTACAGTATTTTCTTAAGCAATTCATTTCCTTGCTTCTTAACTGCCCTCACGACGATTTTGGGTTTCCTTTCTCTATTTGCAACAGATCTGGAGATTATTAAAAGATTAGGACTCTGGTCCGCCGTCGGCTCTGCGGCAGAGTGGGTATTATTATTCATGTTATTTCCGGCAGTGCTTAAGCTCTGCCCGAAACTTCGAGTCTGGACTTCGGTAGAAAAATCTTATTTTTATGGTTCAGTGAATTTTCTAAAAGACTTTAAACTCAGCCGAACATTTGCGCGAGCTTCACTCTTGGTCTTCTTGATCGGGGGAATTTGCATGTTCCATATGAACTATGAAGACTCTCCATTTTCTCTTTTTCCGAAAAAACACGAATTTATGCAGGCATTGGATCGAGTGAAAGAGCAAAAAGGGTCAGTCAGCTCACTGTTTGTAGTTTTTCCTGGCAAGAGCGAGCCAGAACAAATTGAAACTACATTGCAAAAAATTGCGAAAATTCCTTCGGTGAGTGGTTATGAAAATCCTTATGATCTAAAAAATTATTATTTAACTCCTGAAACTTTCGACTATCATTCTCAAATTGCAAGTGAAGTTCAAAGTTCGTCTATATTTAAACAGTACATCAGTGTAAATAATCAATTGAGGTCACAGATATTTATCAGTGATGCCAATGCTTCGAATATTAAGACTATCGATCACGAAGTAAAAAATATTTGCCAAGGCGCTGGCTGCGAACTCGTCGGAGGACTTCTCTCTTATTATGAATTCACGCAAGAAATGCCAGCCACCTTAACCGAAAGCTTTACGACCTCCATCATTCTTGTAAGTTTGGTTGTTTGGGCAACCGCACTCTATGTTCGACAAGGTCGACACATTTGGATTTTGCTTTTCTCCAGTTACTGGGGAGTTTTTTTAATGCTCATCATGATTGTGGCTCTTGATATACCAATTAACTTTCTCACTTGCATCTTTGCCTCTGTGCTTATTGGCATAACCGGAGACAATGCGATTCAATATCTGTGGTCGTCACGAAAAATAGGCTTAGAGCACGGAATACACGATAAATCGGGCGGGTCGGTGCAAACTGCCTTGATTATGTCTTTTACTTCGCTATTATTTTTGGCGTCATACTTTGCGCCTTCGAGAGTATTTGGAGTTTTATTATTTACGGGATTGATGGCATCTCTGGCCGGAGACTTATGGATATTGCGGGGACTCATGAGTCCACCGCAAAATCATAAAAAAGATTAACGAACAAATCCGGCAAAACCGTGAAGAACAATCTTTCCGCCACGAGTTTCACTCAATAATTTCATTTTATGAGCTACGTCTTGAGGACTTGATACTCCGGGGAAATATCTGCCATAAACAGCCGTATTCCAACCTGAAGCCATTCCATAAGTGTAATCTCTAAACCAGTCTGATGTTTTGCCATCAGAAAAAGTTTTCTTTTTAAATTGCTCTTTACCATAGAAGCTCGTTGGTAAAAGTTCTTTCAAAGATTTCGGAGCTCCATCATGATAGAAATTATAAAGATTTACATTGTAAGTTTCACGAGTTCTTTGAGCGATCAAAGAAACCGATCCTGGGCCCGCTAAAATCTTTAACATGTTGTCAAATGATTGGTCTATTTCATCTATTCTGGCGTTGTAGAAATCGCTATCGATAATGCTATTGTCCACATCTGGTCTACCGCGAATTTCCATCCAAGCTTCGTGCAAGTGCGTAACTGAACTTCTTAAGTTGTCGTACGCTTTTTCCATCCATTTTTTTCCATCTGGATATTGTTTTGCTTTATAAGCATCATTTGGAGCAAACAAAGTGAAAAGTTTTGGGTACTGATTTGAATTCAACATTTTCACGCTTTGTGATCTTGTTAGACCAGCAGGTGGAAGTGTATCCGTCCATTCTTTTGCCCAATCCGCAAAACCAGTGACCGAAGCTTTAACATATTCATTTGCATAAACTTTGCCTTCTTCAATTCTATATTTGATAAGGCCGTTGAAGCTGTATGCACAAAACATCGCATTCCAGTAAAGTTTCTTTTGCCATTTTGCCAAAGTCGACTTGTACTCGGCTTGACCAACAAGGAAATAACGATCTCCAGGGCTTGTTCTTCCATTCATATCACCAAAGCGGATGTTGTTGTCCCAAACAATCGGGGCTGTAGCGCTCGATGAAACTTTAACTTCAGTTAGCCTTGAATAAGCTTGCTCCATATACTTTCGAACAACTGTTCCAAAGTAATACTGAATGTCTTCTTCATTGTAAAATCGACGCTCGTTTGTTGCCGAAGGCTCCATCATGTATTTGAAAACGACTTCCCATGGGTCATATGGATTGTAGATATGGCTGCGAGAAATAAAAGCTCTCAATTGATCTGCGATAAGCTGTCTGATCATTGGAGCTTTTTCTACCACGGGAGTAGCCCTATAAATAAATCCTCTGAACGCAATCAACGGAATCATTTGGGCCGCAAAAAATTGTGCATCCGGTGATGTGATTTGACCCGCATCATATTTTGTTTGTAGGTCGGTGACGTATTTATCAAAAGCCGCTGCTTGCTTATCCGCCGAAATCTTAGTTAGAGCTAAGAATCCATCTCGCATAATTTTGTACTGACCTTGAATCATTGTTTCATCAACAACTTGTCCCGTAGCCGCTTTTGCTACTTCTCTTTTTTCATTTTTCGCTGTCATGATTTGTTTGAACTTAGCATCCGTTAGCACATGCGAAGTCAGATACTCTGGCACTTCGTAAACAGGCAGTTGAGGTTCAACGGCAGCAAGAACTGGCAAAGACAAATTCAATATCAGTGACGATATAACA
>JANMFM010000335.1:0-10866 GCA_031374125.1 Bdellovibrionales bacterium | reverse complement strand
AGAATCAAAGCAAAAGTGTTTGAAGATTCTTTAGCCGATTTTAATTTAGATAATTTTTATGGGGGAGAATTCGACGTCGAAGACCTAGGCGCAGCTCTAGAAACACTTCCGATGATGGGACAAAAAAGACTGGTGATTTTAAAGGACGCACATCTTTTAAAGTCCACTGAATTAGAAAAAATCGCAGAGTATGTTTCTATTCCTATCGACACAACGATTTTTGTAGCTGTGTTTGAAAGTGTTGATCAAAGAAAAAAAATCTTTAAAGACCTTTTTAAAAAAATGACAGTGATTGAATTTCCAGAGGTTTCTGATCGTTACATTCCCAGTTGGATTGATCGCATCGCCAGAGCTTATGGAAAGACCATCGCACCACCAGTGGCGCTTGCACTTCAGAATTTAGTTGGAAACCGCTTGATCGATCTCAATAACGAAATCAATAAACTTTCGCTGTTTATTGGTGAGAAAAAAGAAATCGAAACTTCAGATATCGAAGCCGTAGTATCAAAATATAGAATGGACTCCGTGTTTGAATTAACTAACGCCATCGCCGCAAAACAAACTGAAAAAGCTCTAAAAATTCAAAAGTATTTATTGGATCAAGGGGAGAGTGAAGTCGGAATCCTCGCCATGATCACAAGACATATGAGAATTTTACTTCTCACTCAAGAAGCACTTCAAAAAAGAATGAACGGTCCAGCGCTGAGTTCCTATGTTGGAGTTCCTCCTTACTTTGTGAATCAATACGTCCAAAACTCAAAGGACTGGCCCTACAATAAGCTTACAAAGGCTTACCAAAAACTTTTGGAGACCGATCGCAACCTCAAAAGCTCCTCAGTAGCATCTCAAAACTTCCTGGTCGATACGCTTATGAGCCTCGCCATTTAAGCATAAGGTTTGCATATTTACAGACCATAAGGGTTTATAAGTATGTGTTGGCTATTCATTAGACATATTGGCTTTAAAGTGTTGATTTTATTAACACTGACTAGCTTTTTTGGTCCTCTAGGGGCTTCGGCATCCACTTGCTACGCCTTGTTTCAGGTGAATCAAGAAACTTCTCTGAAGCCAGGCCAAATTGCATCCTTTCAACAGCTAGAAAATTATGCGGTAAAATTAATTAAACAAAATACAGATATTGTGAGTTTGATATGGGCGTTACAAGAATCTAAATTCGCAAGACATTGGAGAAACGATGATGCCTTTATTTTTCTCCACTACTTAGAAAGACATTACAATATCAAAATTAGTAGCACTCAATTTCCTTATAAAAACCCTAAGCTTCAGGATTACAAAACTGTAAAAAATGAATTTGATTATATTAAATATATTTTAGCCGGGATCTTGCTTGGAAAATCGAAGGACTTAATTCTTTCGGAAATCAAAAAATCTCCGTACATTTTGGACTTAAAAAATGATTACGGCACGGACTTGGACATAGTTCGAGCCATTGAAAATATTCAGAAAGAGTATGAAGTTATACAGCTTATATTTAATCAAAAAAATAGATTTACTGAATTTGATCAAACATTTGATCTTCAAAGCGAACGCCTTATGATCAGCAGTAAAGAAGCGCTAACCACCAAAGAGAGAGATAGCAAATTTAGAGATTTGTTAATAGGCGATGGTGCTTCAAGGCCTGATTTGCGTGTGGCTTGGGTTGTCGATAGACCGGAAAATGTTTTTAGCTTTGGAGCATCTTATTGGAGATTAAGGGCCCGTGAAAAAGCCACTACTTTTCACATCAATCCTTTTGGCGAGCGTCCGTATTTTTTACTTAACAAAACGATGGGATTGCCGGGTGCAGATCAACGTTTTTTTGAAAATGTCTATAGAAATTATGAAGACAAAATAAGAAACGAAATTATAAGGCAGGTAAAAGAAATTGAAGCGGGGTTGCCAGATTGGCGCCAATCTTACGGATTGGTTTTTGCTGATTACTCCGCATCGAAATTGAATGAAGTCGTAGCTACCATACGAGTTTTTGATGGAACTCCAAAAAGAGCGGATGATCTTTTCTTTATGCCTTGGTATACAGATGTTTCTCCTATTTTGCCTTTTGAGGCCATTTTCAATTCGAGAAAAATTCCCGTAAAATTTATTGAAACAATCAAGCAAATGAGAAAGTTAGATCCTTATACACCAGTATTTGAACTTGGAAAACTGTCGTTGCAGGGTTCTCCTGAAGTTCGAGATCGTTCGTTAAGGGCTATTGAGCTCTTTCTCTATGATTATTATCTAACTCGTTACCCTCATGCCATTTTTATTATCCATGCGCCCAGTGAGGCGCACTCAAAGTTTTATCAAAGGCGATATGGATTTAAACTTCAAGAATCTGTCGATGTGCCGGGAACTAATAGTAGAGAATATATATTAACTCTGGATGGGGTGGCATTTAAAAAATCACTGAAACTCAGGCTGGACTCAGCTAAATCAAATTAAGCCTTCGTTAAAATTTGATCTATAATGTCTTGGCAGAGCTTAACTTGAAGATCGAATTCTTTATCGTTTCTTTGCGTGCCCACCACCATGCAAGCACCCAATAGGGTCATGTGAATTTGTAAGGCAAGAGATGAGACATCATTTAGAGAAGTATATATCTTGCGGCCAATGGATTCGTGAATAAGGGCTTCGATTCTCAGGCGTGCCCTCTCCAAAAAAATTTGATTTGGAATGATTTGCTCTACTTGAGTGGAGCAAAGATAATAGTAGTGTATGATCAAGCTGCTTTCGGCGGGGAATTCTCGGACCCAGTTGAACATGATTTGGATGTAAGATTTTATCGGATTAAAATTTTTCAGGGGTCGAGCTTTAAATAAATGCTCATCAATGTAAGCATAAGCCATTTTGAGAACGTGCATTAGAGCTTCTTCACCAATGTCTTTTCCATTTTCATTAAAGTGATATCTCACGGTACCAAAGGCGACACCGACTTCGTTGGCTAAATCTTGTAGAACCACATTGTTTGCGCCTTTTTTGTATTGCAAGCGAGAGTATGCGTCCAAAATTTGTATTTCGACGGAAGAACTTTGAGTTTTTGCGGTTGAAAGGCTTTTTTTCATTTACTTCAAAATCCTATTTTTATTGGATAATATTGTTAATAATAACACTATTTGTAAAAATAATAAATCAATTTATTATTCATTAATTTCAATATGTTACATATTTAATAATAATTTCAATTTATATATGTTTAGTTAAATTTATTAAAATTAATAATAAATATGGTAATTATAAAAATCGAAAAATGAAAATAAAATCTACGTAAAAAGGAGAAAATTTATGAAAATATTTTTAATCGCAATAATTATGGCATCCACGCCAGTATGGGCCTGCCAGCAAGGGACTTACGCAGGTGATGTGGAGCTTGCAAACTCTTTGATAAACAAAAATTTGAGCTGTAATTACAATGGCCAAAAATCAAAAGGAAGTCTCGTTGTTTCTAGACCTCGTTGTTTTAACCCCGATAAAACAAAAGTTCTTCAGCCGACTGTTACTCTAAATGCTTTTGGTACTGCTATCGAAATTTCATCAATTCAATCTAGAACTATACATGGAACTGCTAAGACTTTTGCCGTCTATTCTATGACTAGCAATAAAACAGATTTACCTATCTCATGTGAAGAAAGGAACTAGAAAATGAAATTTAAAAGTATAATCCTTCTTACTGTTTTATTTGTAATCCCTCAATTTGCTATGGCTGGATCCCAGCTGTTATCTTTAGATGGTAGAGTACTAAAAATAGGGACTACCACAGGTCATGAAGTGTCTTTTGTATCGATGGATGCGACATGCCGCCGAGATCTTACAATTCTTGAATCAATATCTGAAGGACCGATGGGTAATGGGTCTAAGCCATGTTATAATTTGAAGGTTAAATATGGCGGTAAAGAAGTTGATACGGGTAGATTTGAAATTAAGAAACTAGATAGAGATAATTTTCTCCTAGAAGACTTAGAAATTGAATGGGATAGCGGTAAGAACGCCATCGCTTGCATCAGTTTCTTTATTGGTAACGGGAAAGATTATGATTATGCAGATATCAGTCATCGTGTTTTTTATACCCGCTATTGCACAAAGCCTGATATGAATTCCAGTGAAATTTCCAGTTCAAAAAAATGGTTGGATTTTCAAGGAATTTTAAACAATCAAATTTTATTGCCAACTGTATCTAATTGATTTCTAAGAGTCCTGTATCAAGACGATACAGGACTTGTCTGCATGTCCGTACCTTCCGATAAATCAAATATGCTAAAAACCAGAGTCGGTGGAATCGAAAATAGAAAATATCCTCGAAGAACATTTGAAGCCCGAGTGGGTGTGATGATTCAAGGGAATTATTTTGTCGAAGCTTCTTTTGAGTTGGGTGAAAGAGGAATGCTCTTTGAAACCTCTGTGGCTCTTAAAAGTTTAGCCAATATGGTGATCTCGTTTGTCATTCCGGGTGGTCACGTAGTGATGACTCGAGCCCAAGTAAGATACCAAATCAAAAAAGGTAAAACCGCAAGAGTAGGCGTTGAGTTCACAAATATTACTTTTGATGACAGAAGAAAAGTAAGAGACTTTATTTCGCAAAGAAAAGATGATGTTGTTCAGAAACTAGTCGAAAATTTTTAAGATCCGATATCGGCCTTGTGGTCGGTTGTTTATTTCGGATCTTAAAAATTTGATCTACTTACTACTTAGAAGAGAGTGAAGAAATCTGAGTAGAAACTCTTGATATTTTTCTTGCAGCAGTTTTAGCGTGAATTACGCCTTTTGAAGAAGCTTTATCAATTGTGCTAGAGAATTTCTTTAGAAGTTCTGCAGCAGTCTTAGCGTCTTTAGTAGCGATTGCTGTTCTTAATTTTTTTTCTGCTGTACGAACACTGCTTAACGTCTTTTGATTGTTAGCTGATTTTTTAATGTCCTGACGAGCTCTTTTTTCTGATGACTTATGCGTAGCCACTGTGAAACCTCCAAATAGTGTCTTGCTTTATCGAAGGAAAGTTTCTACCATAGCTCTATACGCCATGCAAGATAATCAGAAGCACAATATCATTACTGAGGCCCGGGTCGAAAGAACTATAGTCAGATCGGCCAGTTATATGGCTTTAGGGACCTTTTCGAGTAGGCTGCTAGGGCTTCTTAGGGATGCGATATTAGGCGCTTTTTTCTCACGAACGGTGACAGATGCGTGGCTGGTGGCCTTCCGAATTCCTAATATGCTAAGACGACTTTTTGGGGAAGGTGCCCTCTCTGTAAGCTTTATCCCTATCTTTATCGAACTCATGACCAATCCCAAGTCCAAAGCTGAAGGAAAGGATTTTAAGCTCGCCTGCGGGGTCTTCTCCCTTTTGAGTTTGATTTTGATTGTGTTGACGGCCCTTGGGATTATTTTTTCAGAACAACTAGTGCATTTCATTGCGGGTGAAGAGGCTTACCTTGCGGTTGAAGGTAAGTATGAGCTGACGGTTCAAATGGCGCAGATCATGTTCGCCTTCTGTCTTTTTATTTGTGTCTATGCATATTACATGGCGATCCTGAATGCGTATAAGAAGTTTGCCTTTGCCGCCTTTGCCCCGGTCCTATTCAACGTTGCCATGATCATTTCGACATTGCTTCCGGCTTATATGCCCCTGCATTTCTCGAGCACATCATTGGCTTGGGGCGTGAGCATTGGTGGATTTTTGCAGATGGCGATTCTGATTCCCGAATTGATCAAGTTAAAATGCCTGCCTAAATTCTCAATGAATATTTTTGATTCTGATGTTTTAAAAGTTTTCAGAAATATGATTCCAGGTCTATTGGGTCTTGGGGTGATGCAGATTGGACTTATCATCAATACGAGATTTGCATCTTCTCTTGAGGAAGGGGCGAACTCTTGGATCTATTGGGCGGATCGCGTATTGGAGCTGCCGCTTTCGCTTTTTGCGGTGAGTTTGGGGACAGCCCTGCTTCCAACGCTCGCGACTCACTGGAGCAGGGATGAGAAGAAAGAGATGGTGGAGACGGCAAATAAGTATCTACGCATGATTTTCTACGTGAGTGTTCCCTGTGCCATTGGCGTTTGGTGTTTGGCCCGTCCAATTGTAGATGTGCTTTTCTTTAGAGGAAAATTTACGACCTATGATTTGATGAATACTTCGAGCATTCTTATGATTTACTCTGTAGGGATTTTGTCTTTTGGAGGAATCCGAGTGATTGCGCCGAGTTTTTATGCGATTAAAAATACTTACTATCCCGCGATTGTTTCATCGATTTGTTTGGTGGTGCATTACTTTGCGGCTCAATACCTAATGGAGTCCTACGGGATCAATGGCCTTGCTGCCTCCAGTATGATTTCATCTGGATTGAATTTTATTTTGCTCTTGATTGGCTTTAAAATGTTGATCGGCGATTTGATGCTTGGGCAGCTGATCAGAAGTATCATTAAATTTTCAATAGCTGGAGCTGTGATGATGGTTGTGATCCAAGGCTATGATATCTTGCTCGCATACTTTGGAGAGACTTTTGCTGTAAAATTGATTTCTTTATTCATTACTATTGGTGCTAGCGTGGCGGTTTATTTTGGAATGACGTCTATGTTGAAGACGGAAGAATATGAGCTGGTATTTGCAAATCTTCAGAAAAAAATCTTGGGTCGCCTCGGGATTAAGGCAAAATCTTAGTTGAGACTGTTTCCAGCGGTATAGTTCATGTCCTTTCTAACTCTGGATTCAAAGGGTTCAACATTTTCCAGGTCGAAGGCCAAGATAGCGTCCGTAAATTTTGTCCTACCTTTGTTGAATTGAGGATTTAAAATAAAATAGTAAAGCTTGGCTTCTCCGGACTCAGGATCAATCATCTTTTTTGTTCCCAACATGTATCCCTCTACAGAGCCTGTTGTGGTGGGCATATCCGCAACAATCGATTCTTTAAATGTAATGGAAACAAAATCGCCAACGTGGACGTCTTTTTTAGAGCCACCTTCATACAATTCTAACTTATGCAAATTAGGATCAATGTCTTTCATTCTGTAATTTGTGGCAAAAGCAAAGACTTGGGATTCTTTTGCTATCATAAGATCTTCTTGAAAGAGTGAAGCGCAAGACTTAGAGCCGTCAGCATAGGACTGGCTTGATAAGGCTAGAATTAAAATGAGTATGGCAAAAAACACTGTTTTCATGGTGCCATTATACCAAAAATACCGAGATTAAACTGAGGTTGGAAATTATTCCTTGAGGTGTCTAATCTATGTTCAAACTGTTGGCGTAAAGTTTTGAGAAGACTGTTATTGGCACTTAACTTATGTATTAGACACTCTTTTATCTTCTAGGTTCCAATAAATTCTATTTTAACCTGGCATGCTGTCTGCATAACAAAAGGACATTGAATTATCGAAGGCTTTGAAAAATTTCGGAAATTGATCGATTAATTATGAAAAAATTGAATTTTAAAACCAAGATATACTCCCTAATATTAGGAGTTCTAATTTTCCCAGTAAATGGTATGGCGATCAACTTGCAAAGTTGTATTAGTATGTTTAGCGAACCACGAGCAGAAGTTGTAGTGGCAGCTGAATCGACAAAACATTTTTTTGCTGATTATAGATACAGTAAAAGTTTATTTGAAGAGAATTATCATGGACTAAAAGAATGGAGTACAACAAGCCAGGCGTCTCTTAGTGGACACATTGTTAATGCCCACTTTCAGGCGAGAACATTACATAGTTTCGGAATTCCAAGATGGGATCTGGAAATTGCTAGGTATCGCTGGTTCAATGTAAAGTGGATCGTTAAAAAAATATACGAAAAAATTGAGAGAAGTGACTCTGATATTATTAATGAAATTACAAATCAAATAATAAATGAAGATAAGAAGATTCTTTTACCAAATGAATTTACTCCGAAAGAGTATCGCGTGACTTTGGTAAAAACGCTCAGACTGATGATTGATTTGGGCTTAATAAGCGTTGATTCAGTCGATTGGCAAAGGGTAGAGCTCTCACTTCATGGGGCAACGCAGATCGTCTATGTTTTAAGTAAGGATTCCCGTGAAGATGGCTCTTTTTTTATAGCCAATGGAATAAATCCTTTAGATTTTTATGGCAATTATCGCCCTTAGTTATTCGCTTTTTTTATAGCTTCCAAGATCATTTTTGAATTTTGGTGTATGACCAAAGTATTTAGTTCCGCGAGTCGCATGGCCTCTATCACGTAATCTTTATTTACGGGTTTCATGGCAGATAAAAATTTTAGCGCGACATTTTCGTGATCGCCTTTGTCATTAATTTCTCGGTGGATATCCACCATTCTGCTGGCTTCGTGCATTCCTTCTTTTTTTAGAATGGAGGCAAGAGGATCTTCTTTTCGATAAGAGGTGCGTTCAAAAACATCCACCACGGCACTGAAAGCCAAGAGATTCTTTTGTGCGATCAATTTAAATAAATCCATTAATGCCGTAGAAGCTTCTAAAACAACAACCTCTTCAGGATTGGGGTTTATGGTTTTTAAACCTTTTATAATGATTCGATCGTGTCCTGCCTCTGCTTCGATAAACTCTTCGATTTCTTTTTTTACGGATTGAGAAATGGGGATAGCGGCGGATAAAACCTCTTTGCACCTTACGGTGACGTAGTGATTTTGTCGCAATACGAGCGCTGTGGATTTTTTCAGTTTATCAGGATCACTGGATAACTCTGATAGATACTGGAAAAGTTTTCCTGTCTCGTTGAATTCTAAGTCATTTAATAAATGATAGCGTCTTAAGACGGAAAATAAACTGAGAGGATCATAGCCTCCCTTCGTTTTAGTGAATTCGAGAGTCTGTTCGATATCCCAGGACCATTCGGCTGGAAGTTGGTTTTGAGCAAATGATTTGTAGTGTGGAAATAAATCTTCAAGCGATTTTTGCGGGTTTTCTAGGTTTAATTTTTTTTCTTGAATCTCGTGGGTGTCGGTGCCGAAAGCTTCTTTTCGCGGTAGACAATAAGCCACGGGATAATCTGATATTTGTGAAAATATTTGATTTAAAACTTCAAAACACTCTTGGTCGATCATTTCAGATTCTAATTTTTTTATGACAGATCTAAGCTCGAGATTTAATGGGCTTTCGATTTTGAATTGAAAAATCAGCCAAGGGCAAGTCAGATAGAATTTATTTAAGTCTTGGGTGTCGCCCTTCATTCGGACTTCATCGTATGTCCAAAAAATAGATCGATCACCCATAAACATAAACTCTAATTACAATTGAACTGCACCAGCAGGCAAGCAAGCTTGGATAGTATTTTCATCTACGGTTAAGGCAACTTGATTTTTAGCGCATCCGTTTTCTTTTAATGGTAAATTCTCACTTTGGTTATTGTAAGAATTATCGCAGCTTCCTACTTGGACAGACTTATCATCTAGTTTGTAAGACTTTAGACAAACCTTTTGCTTTGGGATGACTGGGCCTGGCGGGGCAAGTGCGTGAACTTGAGTTGATGCAAGGATCGCTAATGTGGCAATTGTCTTTTTCATTCTTGATACTCCTTAATTGATAATTTTAATATTGTTACTATTGCATGGTGGATTAGTTCATATATAAAATTCTTTTCAAACTACATACTTAGAATTATAAAGATTTCATGAGCGCGAAACATTGTATCCTTGTTTTATTTACGTTTTGGGGTTGTTTTTCGATTGGGGCTGATCTGTCGAGTTATCCGCAAACGCCGGAGTCGGGTGGACAGAGTTTGCATATAAATTTACTCAAAGAGTTTGAAGTGGAACTTAAAAAACACAAAACTACCGCTGTCAGAGACAAGGCGTTACGACGTGAAAATGAAAAAATCTTGTTGGATCTGCAAAAGATATCAAAAAAATCTAAAAGTGGTCTCACAGAATCTCAGGCTCAAGATTTGAATGGTTTTTTGATTCAGCATCCCATCGCTGGGGACCAAGGAATTAAAAATTATTCTGGAAAGAATAGTACTCTGGGGTTTTGTTTTGGCAGAGCCACCTTGGCGCACCTTGAATTATTACGCCGAGGTGTTTCGCCAAAAGATATTCGTAAGATTTTTGTATTGGGAGAAATGCAATATCAAAAAGAAATATGGGAGCTTCATGTGGCGACTATTGTAAAAAAGGCTAATGGTGGTTGGTGGGTTCTAGACGGGCTCTTTGGAAAGGCTTTAGAACTCAAAGAATGGTATCCTCAATTATTAAAAATTGCCTTAAGTGCAAAACACCCAAAAATTCGAATCTATGTGGCAGATCCGGTCAAATTTTTACCCATTTCTGGAGCCTACAATAAAAAAGAAATGCTTCGAGCGGAGTACAATGGTTTTTTTAAAGATCTCAGTGATTGGATAGAATCTCATCCTGCGAAGAGAGTCGATACCTCAAAATAATTAGAAGCGGTCTCATAAATACTGACTGCATCAAGAGGGGAGCCGCTTCTGGTACTTAAGGATGTTTAGAGAATTCAAATCGAAAACGAGGATTTTCCTTAAGCTCCATTCTTTGGTACAATTTTTCTTGTTCAATGGTAGCTTCTCTTTCGTTGCTTTTTAAGATTATTTGGATGTAACGATCAGGCTCGCGAATTAAATCAGCTTCTACGAGACCTATAATCTTCATAAGACGGAAGGTATTGAAGCTTGATATAATTGGATAAATTATTCTTCTACGTTCTGTATCATCTCATTGAGCATCAGTGACAAAAAATAAGATCGGGTGCAGAAAGCGCCAGCCTACTCGTGTTTCGCAACTGCTAAATAAAAATTATTTTGTAATCGGTCAGTCGACTGGGAGATCGCGTATTTGGCGCATCGATTCTGAGAACAAATTTTCTTCCTGTTGTTTAAGATTTTGATAATTTTCTATCGCTTTTTTTACTACTTTTGCTTGAGCCTGAGAAAGGGTC
>JANMFM010000330.1:0-3111 GCA_031374125.1 Bdellovibrionales bacterium | reverse complement strand
TGATCCCAGAACTAGAAGAAAAGAACATTTCATGGAATTTGAATTTATCATCCATATCTCAAGCGCAAAGCTATTTCAGACAGGAAGCTAAAGTAGGTAAAAGCTATTCTGTTCTAGAAAAGAAAGAAGTCTTAGAAAAATTGGAAAACAAATCTTCTAGAGAATGCATCCAAGAATTGATAGCCATTTCTCCTCAGAGCGTTCCTCAAGAGAAAAGAAGAGAGCTAACTCCAGAAAAGACCGAGCTCAAGGTGGTTTTAAATAAAGATCTCATCTCAAAGCTCGATAAAATTAAAGCTCTCATGTCCCACAAGAACCCAAGCATGACAGATCAGGAGCTAATCGAAGTAATGGCAGAGATTGTCATCCAAAAGATTGATCCGATAGAAAAAATAAAAAGATCTGAAGCTAGAAATATAAATTCAAATAAAACTCAATCCAGTATTAACTCACAAACTCAAATTAACAGCGTGAAACAACCTGCTTCTAACGCGCCAATACTTCCTCCAACGGAAGTGAAATCCAAAAATGCAAGATACATCCGATCCGCAATCAAACAAGCAGTCTACACAAGAGACAAAGGTCAATGCACACACCCAAACTGCAATTCAAGCGAGCTCCTCGAATACGATCATATTATACCCGTCGCAATGGGAGGAAAGAGCACGATTCAAAACCTAAGACTACTTTGCCGAACCCACAACCAAAGAGCGGCCATCAAAAAGTTCGGATTCAAAAAAATGCATGCCTATCTCAATTTTTGAGAAAAGGATTAAGAGTAAATTTTAGTAAAAGGCAGCGGCGAAATAATTGTAGCGGTGGTTCTGTTGCAAAATATTCGGTAGTGACGGGCCTCTTTTAGGAATCATTATTCATAGTGCAAGAGACGGCTAAAACTTACTTCTTATAGTTCTTTTTTAGTCCTTTCCAGCACGACAGATAATCTTTTTGGAGTGTCGGCGAGTTCATGGCTGCTTCTGTGGTTTGGAAGACATAGCGGCTTTCAAACATAAAGGCTAAAGTGTGCTCGATCTTGTGGGGTTTCAGTTGGGCTTTACTGGCATTTTCAAAAGTCTGCTGGTCTGGCCCATGAGCTGAGAAGGCGTTATGTAGACTTGCACCACCTGGAGCAAAGCCATCCTGTTTTGCATCATAGGCTCCGTAAATTAATCCCATAAATTCACTCATGCAGTTTCGGTGATAGTAAGGTGGTCTGAATGTGTTCTCTGCAACCATCCATCTTGGAGGGAAGATCACAAAATCCAGATTTGCAGTTCCCACGTCACTCGATGGTGAAGTTAAAACCGTAAAGATCGAAGGATCTGGATGATCAAAGCTTACGGTATTGATCGTATTGAAAAGTTTTAAATCGTATTTGTAAGGATATGTATTTCCATACCACGCCACCACATCCAGAGGTGAATGACCAAGGGTTGTTTTCCAAAGGGTACCATTGAATTTTTGGATAAATTCATGCGCTTTGTCTTTTTCTTCGAAAGCTGCAACCGGAGCCAAAAAATGTCTTGGGTTTGCGAGGCCGTTGGCGCCAATAGGTCCAAGATCAGGAAGTCTGAAGGGCTTTCCAAAATTTTCGCTCACGTATCCAGTTGCAGAATCCGATTGCAAGGTCACTTGGAATTTTACACCTTTTGGAATTACGATGATTTCGCTTGGACGCACATTTAAAAAACCAAACTCAGTTTTAAAAAGTACTTCTCCAGATTGAATGACGATGAGCATTTCGCCGTCGGCATTCATAAAAATTCTATCTGCCATAGAATCCGTGATGTGAAACATATGAATGGCAGAGCCATTTTGTGTTTTCGGTGATCCAGATTCACAGTAAGTAATAAGTCCGTCGATAAAATCCGTTTTCTTTTTTGATTTTTTCTGATTGTAATTCGGTGGATCCCAGCGAAGTTGATTGGGTGTTGTTTCTAAATCTGCAACGTGTGTTTGAAAAAGTTTATTCCCAAGATAAGGTTTGAATTCGCTGTGAAGAACTGAAGGTCTAATTCTATAAAGCCACGATCTGAGGTTTTCGTGTCTTGGTGCGGTGAAGGCAGAAGAGCTGAATTGTTCCGCAAAGAGACCATGATTCACCACTTGGGGTGAGTTTTGCTCTTGAGGTAAGGCACCCTTAACGGCCTCTGTTGAAAAAGTATTTTGGAATCCTGACATATAATCAAGTTTCATTCGAGCCTCCATAGTTGTCTCAGATTGAGATAATATCGACCAATCCCTCAAAAATCCACAAAAGTCTTAAGTAATCAACAGACTTAAGCCGTTAAAGTAGTATGAAGGTCTTTATATTATTAGCAATTATATTTTTCTCGTGGAGAGTCTTCTCAGAAGATGGCTACTACTACGAGGGACGCTATTATAAGATCGACGAATATATCAGATTCCAGGAAGATCCAGGCTACCAAGCATTTGTGAATGAAAAAAGAGCCGAAGCGCGCACTCAAAGAGTGGGCGTAGAAGAGTATTTCGCTGAAATGGAAAAAGCTAAGGCTCAGCAAGAAAGAACTCGCCTCCAGCATTTAGCAGAAATGGATACGCAACCCGCAGAAAAAGATCTTTCCAAGCTCGAGGCAGAATACGAAAAAGAAAAACTTGCAGAAACTAAACTCAATGAAAAGTATCAGCAGATGTACCTTGCAAGAAGGGATGCGGAAGTGATTAAGTCACGACCCACTAGAATGGTGGCTTCTGTATTCGAGAGTGACGAAGACCAACCTTTAAAAAGAGTGCCTCGCGAAAAACGCAAATACATTCCAAAAGTAAAGTCTCCTATCGAACAAGCCAAAGCCAAGAAGAACCACTTCTAGAAACAAAAATCCTAATATTATCTAAAAAGTTAACAGCCGACCACAAGGCCGATAAGGTATTCATTTTAAATGAATTTTAATCGGCCGCGTGAGTGCATGGTTGACATTATAAGATTTGAGGTATTTAAATTCTTTCGGCTGTTAACTTTTTAGATAATATTAGGAAATTAAAATGCAAACTCCTCAATCACAATATTTTAAATTTCTACAAGATGAAATCTCCAGTACGCTAGCAAAGATCCAAGGCACCCCTTACAGACAAGACATTTGGAAAAGAGAT
>JANMFM010000322.1:0-22918 GCA_031374125.1 Bdellovibrionales bacterium | reverse complement strand
GGTTATGATTCCGGAAGAATTCAATTTGCTTATTAATCCTTTACATAAAAACTTTATAAGTGTGTTGAGCAATGTAAAATATTTGGGGCAGTTCCAGGCTCCCAGAAGATTTTGATTTTTCTTTTTTAATTTTTCTTAAGGTTCTCACCGATCAATTCTTTTACGTTTTGAGTTCTAAAGAAAATTACCGTTAAAATGATAGTGAATATAAACATCAATGTGGATAGGGCGCTGAGCTTAGGAGAAAGCCCTACCTTCATCGCACTGTAAAGCTTGATAGGTAATGTGTCACTGCCAAGTCCGTTAGTATAGAAGGTGATAAGGAAGTCATCGAAGGATATCAAAAAACTCAAGATAAACCCAGTGACAATAGCGGGTTTTAATAGGGGAAGGATAACTTTCCATAGTACGATGAGATCATTGGCTCCAAGGTCTCTCGCCGCGTCTTCAATGGAAATATCTAAACTGCTGAGTCTTGCGCCCACCGTGAGCATCACAAAGGAAATCGTAAATGTCACATGGGCGATAATCACTGTGAATAAACTCAAATCCATTTTCAAAATAAAAAACCAAGATAAAAGAGAAAGCGCAAATACCAGTTCGGGAAGAATCAAAGAAACCGTCGAGGAAAACTCCAAATACTCTTTAAGTTTTGAATGAGATCTCAAAAGAGCGATGGCACCTAAAGTTCCGATCACGGAGGCCACGGCGCCGGCAGAAAAGGACACTAGCAAGCTTCGAAGGAGCGACTCGATCAAATCGTTGTCTTGAAGAATAGCCTGATACCATTCCAGGGTAAATCCATACTCACCCAAAAATGAATTCACCATCATCATGCCGATAGGTAAGTAGAGCAAGATCACTGTAAAGGCGAAAATCCATTTGGTGTAGCAAGGTGGCTTTGGTCTAAGAGCTTCACTCATTAGGCACGCCCCTTAAGAAAACTTTTTTAAGTAAAATGGGCATCAAGATCAAAATCAAAATTAAAACCATAGAAAGTGCAGCGCCGAATGGCCAATCTCGTGCTTTTAGAAATTGTTCGGTGATGAGGTTTCCTACGAGCATATTTTTGGCTCCGCCCAAAAGATCAGGAATAACGAACTCCCCTAAGCAAGGGATAAAAACCAAAATAAAACCATTTACGATGGCGACCTTCATATTGGGAAGTAGCACTTTAAATAAAATTCTTGTGGGAGAAGCTCCTAGATCCAGCGCCGCTTCTACGAGAGAAAAATTGAATTTTTCAAAGGCCGCATAGAGAGGAAAAATCATAAATGGTAAGTATGTCGTCACCATACCATAAAGCACGAGCACTTCGTTTTGCGTAAAAGCAAATTCATCAAAAGGAATACCTAAGGATCTCATTAGGCCTTGAACGGGACCATCGATTCCCACAAATAATCTGGTGGCATAAATTCTAATGATCAAATTTGTAAGAAACGGAATAGCCAGGGACATAATGAGCGCCGGCCTATATTGGGCCTTCGATGTGGCGATCACCCAAGCAATAGGAAAGCCAATCACCAAACAGAGAAAAGAAGTGAGAAAGGCAAGTTTCAAAGAGGCGGCAAAGATTTTTAAATAAACAAATTGAAACACTCTAGCGTAATTGTCGATTTGGAAGATATACTGAATGCTTCCGTATTCACTGCGAGATAAAAAACTCACAAATAAAACTATAAAGAGAGGAATGATAAGAAACAGTAAAAACCATGTGAATGCGGGATAAACTAATTTTTTCATGTGCCGAAAACCAAAGTTTCCTCAGGATCAAAGCTCAAGAATACAGATTGATAAATTTGAATGTCTTTCAAGCCAGAGTCCACCATCACACGCATGCTGAGCTTGTTGTCGATGTCCACACAGATCTCAGATTGATCTCCTCTGAAGATTTTTTGGGTGACTTGGCCTTTTAATATATTGAAGTTTTTGGTGTTTGGGTCAGATGGATTTGGGATATGAGCGGAAATTTGAATATTTTCTGGACGAATATAAATTAAAGCGTTGGGTGAGTCGGGTTCTCTTAAAAGTTTACCCTTGATTCTGTGCTGTTGAGTCAGTTCAATTGTAGCGTGTTGAGCGGTCCTGTCTACGATCTTTCCCTTCAACTCACACATTTGACCGACAAACTGGGCCGTGAATAAACTTTTTGGATTTTCATAGAGTTCTTCGGGTGTATTTACTTCCTCTAGAACTCCGTGGTTCATAACTCCGATACGATCAGACATAATCATGGCTTCTTCTTGGTCATGAGTTACAAAAATAAAGGTGATACCTAATTTTTTTTGCAAAGCTCTGAGCTCGACCTGCATGTATTCGCGCATTTTTTGATCTAAAGCTGAAAGAGGTTCGTCCAACAGAAGAACTTCCGGTTCATTTACGAGAGCTCTCGCCAGAGCCACACGCTGAGCTTGTCCACCTGAAAGAGTTTCAGGATATCTTTGACTGAATGGAGAAAGTCCTACAAGGTTCAGGGATTCTTCCACGCTTTCACGAATTTCTTTTTGAGATTTTTTCTTAATCTTGAGTCCAAATGCTACATTTTCAAAAACACTCAAGTGAGGAAATAGAGCATACTTTTGAAAAACCATATTGAATGGTCTTTCTTGCGGAGTGAGAGTATCGATGCGTTTGTCTCCAAGATGAATGGTTCCGGAAGTTGCCGTCTCAAATCCTGCGAGGATTCTTAACAGCGTGGTTTTGCCACAACCGCTCGGCCCTAATAGGGAAAAAAACTCACCCTTTTTGATCTCAAGGTTGATTTCTTGTAAGGCAGTTTGACTTAAAAATTGTTTTCTAATATTTCCCAGCTTTAGAACTGTTTCATTAACCATAGGTCACGTAAAATAAAGAGGAATGAGTAAAATGTCGACACTAAAAAATTATTTTTTACACTTTTTTTTGGCAGCAGCTGTAATCGCTACATTCGGATGTACAAAAAAAGAATCCAAAGAGGTTAATCTAGCAATTTGGGGCAGTTACTTGTCTCCAGAACTGGTTGAAAAGTTCACGAAAGAAACCGGAATCAAAATCAACGTTTCAAACTACACTTCCAACGAAGAGCTTTTGGCAAAAGTACAAGCTGGATCAAGTGGAATCGATGTGGCGGTTCCATCTGACTATATGGTTCAAATCATGATCAAGTTGGATTTGCTTGAGCCCATCGATATGGCAAAGATCACAAACAAAGATCTTTTTGCTCAAGAGTGGATGAATCAATCCTTCGATCCAGGAAATAATTTTTCTTTACCTTATGCTTGGAGCACGGCGGGGATTGCGGTGAACAGAGCGCTCTACAAAGGCGAAATCAAAGACTGGAAAGATTTTTTGGAAAACCCTGAGCTTAAAGGCAAATTTTCTCTTCTAGATGACGTGAGAGAGGTCACAGCTATGGCTCTGAAGTTCAATGGAGCGACAGTGAACTCTGTGGATCCCAAGGAATTGGAAAAAGCAAAAGCACTTCTTTTAAAAGTAAAACCCAATGTAAAGATGTTTAGATCAGATACGGTAGAAGCTCTAGTGCACAAAGAGATTGCGGTGGCTCATGCTTACTCTTCGGATGCTCTAATGGCCGGCTCAAAAGACTCCAATATTGAATACATTCTGCCAGCCAGTGGAGGAACAAAGGCCATGGATAACCTTGTAGTGCTTAAAAATGCTAAGAACAAAGAAAACGCGTTTAAACTTTTAGATTTTATGTCGAGCAAAGAATCCAACCTGAATTTCGTGGTGAGATCTCGAGGCGGCCCGGTTCTAAAGACAACAAGAGATCTCTTGCCTGCCGACATCAAAAACAACCCGTCGCTTTTCCCAGACTCAAAAACCCTCTCAAAATTTGAGAGCCTCCATGATCTAGGAGAAAACACAAAACTCTACGACACCATTTGGACCTCCGTAAAATCTGAATAACCAAAAGGTACCCCCTAGTTTTCTGTACCGTCGCTGCGTTAAAAATCGAATCCTAAAAGGTGCTCCGCACCTTTTAGTGTCGCAACTGCGTTAAAAATGGGTTGATTAGCTAGCTGCAATCAACTCATTTTCAATAACGCTTTCTATTTGCAATACTTCCTTAGCTTTACTAACTTTTTATCAGTTTAACTATTCAAAGGGGGATCTCATGAAACTATTCGCGTTCATTACAGCACTTTCAATCTCAGCAACAAGCTTTGCAGGTATCGATATCGGTAAATACGAAGGAACATCACAAAAAGGTGAGCCATGTAAGCTGGAAGTTCTGAGCTACAGCTACTAAAACGATGTTCATCACCCGCTGAACGAGAGAGTGACGATTGTTGAGAATGGCTATGAATGGATCGTAAGACATCCGCCCGTCATCAACGAAGAAGAAGGCAAAGTGAGATTCAATCACAATTTCTTTGAAACGGTATCACCAACTCCAACAGGAGCAAAGTTTCTAAAAATGACGATCAATCACGATGCGGAACCGCATGCACCAACATCGTACACCTTTATTGAAGATAATTACAAAGACGCGACAAAATCCATTAAAGAAGTTTGTAGTAGATTGGTAAAAGTAAAATAATTTTTTTAAACAAAGTCCACAACTGTTTGGTCATTCAAAGATTTTAGTGAGCAAACAGGGGAGCGCAAAGAGCAGGGGTTTTGAGAGCTAAAAAGGGCGCCGCTCTGACTGCGGTTTTTTTACGAAGTGGTTCCAATTCGCCTGTGTTTGGATTGTATAGAAATAGCCCAAGAAGTCGCGTGGCATTTCGTAGGGCTACGATATCCTGAACTGGATCAATAACATTAAAGTCATTATTGCGGGCTCTTTGTTCTGAGATGGGTGCACGGAATGTCCACGTGTGTTTCAAATATTGTTGTAGATAAGGGTCACTTGGAAATCGATATAAAAGCATAGAGCTAATTCTGTAGGAATTTAACTTCACAACCCTTTTAACAATGGGGTATCTGAGTTCTTTGGCTATCCTTTTAACTTCTGCAATTGGCAATTTCCAGGCTTGATCTTTTATAAAGAGTTCCATCGATTGACGATAGATATAATCATGAAGGATATCTAATGCTGTCGGGTCATAGCTGGAATCGCTAAATTGTATCATCATCCTATCAGATGCCGGTTGAATGTACTCTAAGCGCGAATCATTTGGAGCTAGCTCCTTCAAGATTTGCTTGTAATTGTTGTAGTGATTTCTTGTGACGAGGAATTCAAATTTGATGTCTTCATCGGAAAGGATAGGTGCTTCTGTTTTGAATTGCGCTTCAGTATTGGTTTGAGTGGAGAGTGGCGCTCCATTTTCGGCCCCTCTCGCTCCCGCATATTTGAGTTTATTTAAAAGCACTTGGAATAAAAAGACCTGTGGATAGGTAAGAGGATCCGAAACAATTTCATAAACCCAGTTGGATTTATCATTAATGGATTCGCCTGTTTGATTTGTTTCAACTTTGATTTTAATATCTCCAATAAGGGATGATTTAACAGTCAGCGCATCTAAACCTTCTTTGGATTTTGAAGCTTCGATGGTGCCACCTAAAAAGGATTTTGCAATGCCGGCGGCTTCTTCAATGGAGAGATGGGTGTATTCGACTTCAAGTCCAAAACGCTGTTTGCCATCGTAATAAAAGTATTGAGTTCTAAGAGTTTTAAGAAACGAAGGGGTGCTGTCCGCCCAGAGTTGGACGCTGCAAAGAAAAATAAGTAGAAAGTATTTAAACCCAAAACCCAATTAAATTCCCCACAAAATATAAAGAATGGTTTTACTCGATCATGTGGAATAGAGTAAATAATTAATGTAAGAGTTGTATAAGTTACCCACATGATTGGTCCTCTTGCCATTTAGTAAAATGGACTCATATTTAAAGCATTCTATATTAAAGCACTAAAGGTGGCCTATGAAACACTATCTTATTTTATCCATTTTACTAAATATTCCATTAAATGCAGGAGCAGCCATGAGCCAAGAGTACAAAAAACCATCGGATTCAGAACTTAAGAAACTACTTTCCCCCACACAATATGAAGTGACTCAAAGGTGCAATACCGAGCCCCCTTTCCAAAATGAATATTGGAATCATAAAGAAGAAGGAATTTATGTCGATGTGGCTACAGGAGAACCTCTTTTTAGCTCCACAGATAAGTTTGATTCCGGAACCGGTTGGCCGAGTTTTACCAAACCCATTGATAAAAAACATGTTCAAGAAAAGAAAGACTCTACTCACGGGATGGTGAGAACCGAGGTTGTTTCGGCATCCGGAAAATCCCATCTGGGACACGTCTTTGACGACGGGCCAAAAGGCCAGTCTAGGTATTGCATCAATTCCGCATCTTTAAAATTCATTCCCAAGAGTGAATTAGACAAAAAAGGGTACGGTCAGTACCTAAAATTATTCGATAAAAAGTAAATAGACCTAGACGCTACCATAGACCAGTTTAATTATATGTCTTTTAGACTAGGATGACTTTCATACTGAGCTCGCCCTTAATAAATATTCAAGGGGGATTCAAGGATGAAACAATTATCGTTATTATTTTTAGTAATCGCATTTGTAACTAAGGCGAACGCTGCGGAAATTTCTATCAGCGCTTCAAATATCAAAGTTGCTAAAGCAACATCAACTACACTCAGCAAAAGCATCGTTAATCAAAACATTGCAGGATTTTCAATAATCACTGTAGAAGGTTTAGAGAACGACAAAAACATTGGAGCTCCGGCGCTTCCAGTAAAAAGCTTACTGCTACTAGGTACACCAGAGCAAATTCAAGTTGCGTTGTCTGTAAAAGCGGAACAAGTTTTAGCTAACGTAAAGCCGATTCCTACTCAAGAAGAAGACTGCCGTTGCACAACTCAAAAAATCAGAAGTTTCCAATACAATGCAAACCTATATAAGTCCCAAGCTCCGTACACATTGACATACTTAGGTGCCTTTCGCGGAACGCCAATCACAAGATTGGATGTGAATGTTGCTTCTTATGACGCTACAAAAAATCAAGTTTCAGTAAAAACACAAATGAATGTTCAATTCAACGTTCCTGAATATTCATTCCAAGCGGGTGACTATAGAGACTATCTCATTGTAACTACACAAAACTTAAAGAGCGGTGTAGATCAATTTGTAACTTGGAAGAAGTCTCAAGGTTACAATATGAATGTGGAAGAAGTTTCTGCGCCAACAATTGCTTCTATCTCTGAATTAGTGAAAAAACACTATGCTGCAGGGGTGGATTTCGTAATCTTCATCGGTGACGAAAAACAAATTCCAATGCATAAAGTTGTAACGGATGGTTCAAGCCAAACTCCAACAGACATTAAGTATTTTACTTTAGACGGAGCAAACGATTACATTCCTGACATGTTTTACTCAAGAATCGTGGCTTCATCTGCGGCACAAGTTGCAACAGAGTTGAACAAATCTTCAGAGTTCGAACAAAAAAGCGCTCAAGATTTAGCAGGTCTTAAAAAGATTATCGGTATTGCTTCTAACGAAGGCAGCGGTCCCTCTGATGAAGAATACGTAAGATCTATCGAAAAGAATTTCGCATCAGTTCTTGGTACGACTTCAACTCACTTCAACCAAGACGATTCAAACTCAAATCCAACAAAGCTCAATGAAGCTTTCAATGGTGGAGCTTTCTGGTTGACTTATCTTGGTCACGGTAGCGGAACAGACTGGGCAAGTATGGCCAAGTGGTACAACGTTAGTGACGTTCAAAGGATGAAGAACGCATCTGCGGTAAAACCAATCGTGATCGACGTTGCCTGCATGAACGGTGTGATCGAATCAGGTTACCTCGGATCTACATTGATGGCAGGTTTTGAGAATTCAGATGCTGCTGGTGTTGCTGCCTACTACGGTGGAACAGTGAATATCTCTTGGCATCCACCTGCAGTTATGGCTCAAGGTATCGCTTCAGAACATCTTTCAAAGAAGTTCAAGCATCTTGGTGAAGCTTTATTCGCTGGTCAATTGTACTTGGCCGCAAAATGGAACAACAAAGAGCAAGTGATCGATAATTTCGAATGGTACCACCTGCAAGGTGATCCAGGGATGAGCATCGAGTTTTAATCGCACCGAACTGATATAGAGTAAAAAGTTCCTGTAAAAATATAGAACACTACTCAAAAACCCTTAAAGCAGGCTATATTGGCCGGATGGCTTTAAGGGTTTTTTTATTTTCATTAATGGTGATTTTTACGGTTCCTCAGTCGTCTTACGCCCTAAATTCTTGCGAGACACTTTTTGCCGCAAAACCCAAAGTCAATTTCGAAGCTCAACTTAAATCTTTAGTTTTTGCAGATGAATTTAAAGCTTTGGTCCTAAGAGATGCTTTAAGGCAAAACCCTCATATCCAGCTTAAAGGCGATAAATCCTACATCAATAAGGTTCTAAATAGTTGGAATTTGAAAAACTCCTCTCCCGCGCAAATAGAAAAAATTGCTCAGGCGCTCGTTATTAAGTTCGATGAAAAGAGAACTTTTTTCCAATGGGTGCGAGAAATAATTCTAAAAGGTGACTACGTTAGAGAAGCGCTGAGAGTAAGATCAGAGACCCGCAATCTTACCATAGACATCCTTGATGCAATGGATGTGCTTGGATACTTTAAAAATGATTCTACAAATAAAAATAGTAAATATGAAGACTATTTAGCTTTTAGAAAAAACCACTACAACAAAATTCAATTAGGAAAATTTGTGGCGGTCAATGGTCCATTAATGGCGGGAATTTACTATTTGACCGGTACATTCGTTCCGGCGTTAATCTATGTTCCAAATTTTGATATCCTAAGAAATATAGATTTAGATCAAGCCGACCTCACCCTTATTAAGCTTCAGGGCTTTAATAAAACTTATCCCATAATCCTTCAAAAATACAAATTGCAACTGCGTTCGCAAATAGCTTTAGAACAAGCGCCCAAAGTGCTTTTTTTAAGTGTGGCGAGTTACATCGGATATAATTATTTGAGTTTTAAAGTAGAACAAAAAATCGAAGAAGTAAGATATTCCGTGCCGGCAGAGCAAAAGGCTTCTGTATATAAGGATTATTTTGAACTGTGGAAAGCGGATTATGAAGCGCGAGAGGGTCGTCTAACAGATATGAAAAATGCCCAAGACCGTGAAGCGTGGGAGACTTTTGTCGCCTCACTCTATCGCGCTTGGGCAGATACATACCAGGCCACCAACGGGCATTATCCTGATCTTACTAAGGAACAGGATTTACGGGAGTGGGAGCAGTTTCTGGCTTTGCCGGAGTAGGTTTGAAGTTTTCCTCAGGAATTAGAATTTCCACCTGATTTTTCCCAATAATAACATCTGCTCCAGGGGTTCCTTTTAAAGCCGTTTCAACGATTCCATTTATTGTTTTTTGATCGAATGATCCAAAACTATTAGCAATGGCATTGAAGTTTGCAATACCACCGATGTCACCATTCCATTTTTTACCTGTTGGCGTACTGTAGCCAAACTGTCTTGTATACGTAAAATAACCGTGTTTAGCCACGTTTCTAAGATCTACGGCGCCGGCTAATGTTTCGACCGCTGCACCAATTACGCCAAGCTTTACTTGATTGTGCGTTGGAATTCCGGACGATCCTGGAGTCATAGATTTTCTGAAATTGAATGCGTATGAGCCGCCGAGAGCTGCACCATGGACGTTCGACATTTTGCTGAAGTTACCAAACAATAATCCTAAACCCAGTCTCAAAGGTCCTTTCATTTCCGCGGCATCAGTTTTAATGTTTTTTAGAGCCCACGCTTGAACAGAAGTTTCATAGTATGTAGCTGCATCTGTAGTCATTTGTGTATCCAGATTAGTTTTAGTGACTTTCCAAGGACGAACCGTCATCGTAAAAGTTAAGGAAGTATCTAAAACTGTCGCGAGACCTTTAAAGTATACTGTTTTTCTCATGCCTTCTAGAATTTTTGCGGGTAACTTTACGCTACTTATAAACATAAGTGCAGATGGAGTTAATTTTTCTGCTAAGAATGAATCCGCTAAATTTTCATCTTGATATTGATCAAAAGCAGAAACCAATTCATCAAATTCAACTAGGAATTTTGCTTTTTCTTTTAACTTCTTAGCCGCTTCTCTTGCGTCTCCGGCTGCATTGATGATTTCTCTGCGTGTTGGCATTCCGCCAATTTTTTGTCCAGCAAATTGCTTTCTAATTTCAGATGCCGTCAACTTCATAAGCTCTTCTTCAACAGCAGATTGGCTTCCGTCAAAACGAATTTTGAAAGCTTGTTCCAACCACTCTTTGCTTAGCTTTTCTGCTAGAACTTGGGTGTCTTCAAAAATTTGTTTTCTTTGTGGTGACCACCAAAAGTCAGAAAATGGAGTCATCGTGATCAGCTGGTTCCCGCGACGGAATGTAAGTACTCTATTATCGAATGATTTAGTGGCAAAATCTTTAAGATCTTCAGCGGTGATTTTATCTGAAGATTTTTTTTCTTCTTTGATCACTTGAACATTTGGATCTTTAGCTCCGTTTTGAGATCTGGTTACTCTCACGTCATTCGCATGGGCGTAATGACTAACAACCACAATAAGTAATGCTATAAATACAGAAATCAGTGCCTTCATCGATTCTCCTTCGCGCTTCTCGTTTTTTAGTGAACGGTTTTTTTAGCGTAAGGTCGCACGAGGGGCTAAGTATTCTCCTTTGATTGTAAAAACTGGGTTTGTAAGGATTCCGTAGATATGTCTTTATTTTACGTTTTTTCGAGGATTTGAGTGGATTCTGAGCAGATATTTGTAACGCACAGTGAAGTTCTCCTTTAGAGAATTTAAGGATAAATCTAAGGAGAAAATTTATGGGGCTTTGACTTTTTTCTTTTCTTCAGCGCTTGCTTCAGGTTTTTTACCTTTTTTGACGTCTTCCATAGAAATGCTTTTCTCTAGTCCTTCTTTGAGTTTTTCATCTTTAAAAGCATTTTTTAGGGCCGAAAAGAAGGCTTCTTTTCCTGAAACCGAAAGTTGCGTGATGGGTCCTTCAATGGGAACTCTAAACGCAATTTCTTTTTTTGATCTTCGCGATATTTTTCAATCACAAAACCTTCGAATTGATAAGCGCCTCTGAATATAGAGAGATCAAAATCCTCAATGTGTCCGGTGTAGGGTAGAATTTTATCTTTGAGATACCAGTTCACCGCATATTTCCCAACCATAGGCAGAGTTGCTCTAATCAATATTAAAGCCAACAATATGCCAAATTCTGTTCAATCAAACATCTACTATAAGTTGCTGATTTGTGTGGTTTTCTACACAACCAATTGAAACTACTGGGTATTTTTTGACGCCGATTTTGCCATTATTGTTTTTTTTCTCTACACACCATGAATATTTTTTTAGCTAAATCGAAATTTCGAGATGAGATCAATCAGATTCTATTTTTAGTTGGAACGATCATTGCTCTAGTGGATCGGGTCACGATGACAAAAGCCCTAAGGGAATTTTTTTAACCAACCTCTATAAAAGGAGAATGAAATGAAAACGAGTATTAAGCTTGTCACTGCATTTACGGCACTAGCCACTCTTTCAACCTCAACTGTATTTGCCCAATCTACGTCTAATGAGTGGAAGCTGAATAAACCACATTGGGAAAAGCCGCAATTATCATTGAGTGGTGGAGGAACCGCCGTGTATGCAACAAGTTCTACAGATTCTGCTATTGACGACATCGAAAATTTCGATGAGCTCGGTGGAAAAATTAGAATTAGAGATTTGAATTTATCAGCAGAAGCGACCATGAGTATTTTTTCCGGAAAATTAACTCTAGAAGAAAACACGAATGATTTGTCTGTAGATGCAACTACATTAAAAGATAAAGTCAGAGATCTATTGGTGGGCGTGAATCTTGTAGAAAATAAATTGTATGTTTATGCAGGTAAAACAGATATCCCTTTTGGTGCCGATCAATCGGATGACGCAGAAAGTGACGTAACTAAATTGAATGAACAGTTAGAGAGACGTGCGATTGTTGCTGTGAAAGTGACGCCGGCTTTTGCGAAACAAATATTTAACACCGCCGTAAAATTAGAATCTATCGAAGTGGCTAGATCTGCAAGTGCCTCAAGTCGTAGTGATGTGAGATTCAACGACAAGCTAGATACTTCTTCGGCAAGAGTTATCGCTACAATTGGTAAAGTTCTTACGCAAGCTTCTTATATGAGAACGGATCGCGCAGAATATCGTGCTTCATTGTCAGCAGCTAGAGCTTTTGCTCCAGAGATTGTAGGTCCATTTGAAATTTACACTGAATTCCAAATCCTTCGTCATAGTCCATATGCTGGAGATATCAATGTGGGGACAGTTGGGGCAACAAAAGCTCTACCAACTCAAAGCGGAAAATGGTCTCTAGGTGCGGATTATTCTAGAATTCAAGCGGCAGGTACAAGCGCTAATGCAAGAAATGCCGGATCTGGATCTGTAAAATACCAATTCAATAAAATGGTCAGCGTTAAAACTGGATTGCGTTCTCATGCGCTAGCAGCTCCTGGAGTTGTATCACCAGTAAAAGATACGAGTGCGTTTGTTGAACTTAAGGTTCAGACTCAGCCAAGAGCAGAATTAGGTTCTATGGGTAAAGATAAAAAAGATGCTGATGGTCAGATTTTAAGAGATCAAGCCGCAGCCATGAGAGCCAAATAATATTGTAATCAAGCAAGAGTAGATCTTTGATCCCGCCTAAAGATCAAAATTTACTAGAAGCCGAAGGAGTAGCCCCTTCGGCTTCATTTTTTTAAGCATTCTTAATAAATAATTAATATCAAGCGCAATACAGCAGAGTAAATGCTCACATAAGTATCAATTACAGTAACAATTTCAGTCGATTGCACCTTTCATTTTAAAAAATATATAGAGTCTGTCCAATGACACTTGATTCTTTACCGAGATAGAGAACTAATATCCATTACTTTGTCTATTACTTCAAAACGTAGGCAAAGAGTACGAGAGAGGTTTTCGTGAAAAAACTTGGTTTGCATATTCTAGGGGCAGTATTGTTATCGTCGATTCCGATGCATACAGCTTTTGCGATCAAAAAAAGAAAATATTACGAGTGTTATTCAGACAAAAAAATTTCTCAGAATTATAAAAATAAATCTAAAGACAATTCTGTTTCAGAATATACAGCGGTAGTAAGAGAAATTGAAGAAACAAGAGCTTACTTTATAGCAAAAAGAAACTTTATCACAAACAATAAAGAATTAAGAACAGAAACTCTTTCTACGGGTGAAGCACACATACAGCATTCTGGCAATTATCTTACGGTCCAAGCATTAGAATGGGCTTTGGCTATTGCCCCTGAAAAAAAACGCGCCAGTCTTTATAGCTCAAATCCTGATCTCAATGAAATCCCTATGTTTTGCTTGTCTCAATCAGCAAACTGAGTGAACATAAGTAATGCTTGAGAATCTCAAACATTACTTTTCACGATGGAAAGAATCTAAAAACTATAAGCATGATCTAGATGCTTTGTTAGGTAAGGCCAACCCAGAGAGTCCTCTTCATGAAAGATTGGACTGGGCGGTAGATCTTATGCAGTGGGTGAGATACAAGAGACCCACTCAAGACGATTATTCTGAAATCAAACACATCAAAGTCCCAACAGCAAGACTCCGATTTCTTCTTATGGTGCTCGAGCGTCGTACAGATTGGAAAGTGAGTGTGGCAAAAACTCTAAGGTCTATCATTCATGATGTACCGGCGATGGAACTTTTTGCAGAGATCGGTTTGCCCCAAGAATTGGGTTTGATGGGTGAGTTTACCAGTAGATTCTTCAACAAGATCATGCCAGAAAGACCACTCAGTGAAGGCATGGGACAGCTTTTTAGTGCGCTTTTTCCTCACGATTATGATCCTGAGTGGATGGCGTCACTGGATCCTCAGGTCATGGGTAAATTGATTGAGCTTTTCTTCTATGAAGTCGCTCCAGAAGAAAAGAATTGGAATCGATTGCAATTAGATATCGAGGAAGCGCTTTTGAGTTTGGTGGCACAGGTGAGTGCGACAGGCTTAAATTCGATGATTCGAAAGAGGATGGGACAAAAGAGCTTTAGAGAAATTCCATTCTTTAAACTGAGCCGTCAACTGGATGAACTTTTAGATGTTTATGAACTTGGTGATCGTGCGCTATTTTTAGTTAAAGCCAAAGAATTTAGAAAGCTCATCTGGAATTGCATTAATGCCTTGAGAGAAGTCTATAAACATCTCAACAGATATGGTGTGAGTGTTTCTATTGTATATCACGTGGAAGCAGCTCAGTCTAAACTCAAGCGTACCGATGATCTTATCGGGTTTTTGATGTTCGAAGAATTAGACATTGAGCTTTTGATGTATTTCTTGATTCAGCTGGTTCAAGAAAACCAAGAGAGAAAAAGTTTAAAAGCACTTTTCAACCAAAATACAAGATTACTTGCTCGAAAGATTGTGGATCGCTCAGCAGAAACCGGTGAACATTATATTACTCGTGATAAGGGTGAATACCAATCCATGTTTAAAAAAGCCGCGGGCGGTGGTGCTTATACGGCTGGAACAGTTTACTTAAAATTTTTAATTGTAAGCTTTCATATGCCACTTTTTATGGAAGGTTTTGTAGCTTCCCTCAATTATTCGATCAGTTTTATTGCGATCCAGTTGAGTGGATTTACTTTGGCAACTAAACAGCCTTCAATGACCGCTTCGGCACTCGCTGCAAAAATGCAATTTATCGATACCGGTGAGTCTGTCGAAGTCTTGATTGATGAGATTGTTCATTTGGTGAGATCTCAGGTTGCGGGAGTTTTGGGTAACGTGGGGATTGTGATCCCGGTGGTTTTAATGATCGATACAGCGGCCTACATGATATCTGGTCACCATTTGGTTGGAGAAGAGAAGGCTAAGGGAATTATCGATTCTACGAATATATTTGGTCCTACGATTATTTACGGCGCTTTTACTGGAGTTTTATTGTGGCTTTCAAGTATCTTTGCCGGGTGGATGGACAATTGGTTTGTATTCAACAATATGAAAACCACGATCATGTACAATCGTAGAATGAATTTTATTTTTGGGTTGGATGCCTGTAAAAGTGTGGCCAGTTACTTTGAGAAAAATATTTCGTCATTGGCGGCAAGCATCTCCTTGGGTTTTTTGTTGGGATTTGTTCCTGAGCTTATGAAGTTTTTAGGCTTAGGATTGGACGTAAGGCACGTTACACTTTCTTCGGGTTCACTGGCAGCTGCGATTCCTCAGTATGGACTTGAGGTCTTTCATATGAAGGAATTCTGGTTTGCAGTAGCTGGTATCATACTGATTGCTTTTTTAAATTTGGGGGTAAGTTTTGCACTGGCACTATTGACTGCAATCAAATCTAGAAATATTAAATCCATTCAGAGAGAAAACATTTATAAATCATTATGGAGCAGATTCAAAAGGAAACCTCTTAGCTTCTTTTATCCTGTAGAAAATAAATTGGTGATTGCTGAGAAAAAAGAAGAATAACTTATTGGCCAGTAATCATACGAATGAAAATTGCGCCAACACCAACTGTGATAACTCCACCCGCTAACAAATTAATATAAAGAAAAGCCATAAAGCCGAGAAGGGCTGCTAATTTTCCAAGCGAGATTACTTTTTCTTTGAGTTCATTTTTTTGGTGGTTTTCTTGGTTCATGGAATTCTCCGTAAGTTCTAGTTGATTCATTAACCGTATAGAATTTTAATTCCCCAGTCAATTCAAAGGTACCAGCTTATTTATTGGGCAGCGGAGGGGCCGAGCTCTTTAAAAACAGACACGTAGATTATAGAAGTGCGCTCTAAGACTTTAAAAAGTACCTCAAAATCTCGTCCTTCAGTTGAGACAGTAGGAGAATTTTCGCTTTCAAAATTCTCTTGCGTAATCTTTGAAAAATCGAGTTCCGAAAATTTAATTTGTATCCCTGATCCGCGGCACTTCGAATAGGCCTCTTTTAAATTCCAAATTTTTAAGAACTCAGATTCCTGGTGGGCAGATTTTGTGAGAAATTCGATTTCGTTAGGATGACAAACTTTTTTAATCATTCCATCAAGATTTGAAAACTCTCTTTGAACTTGCAAATCAATACCCACTTCTTTTTTTGAAATCACATAGCCAACGTAGTTTTCTGAATGTGAAATATTGAATTGAATTCTTTTTCCGGGAATAAAAGGTTTGCCGTGAGGACCGAGTTCAAAATGAATTTCGTCAGCATTTTTACTCGTCACCTCAAAAAGTTTGTTTTTTAAAATAAATCTTGAAAAAAGAAATTGGCGTTTTCTCAGCACATCAGAAAAACTCTTGTAACGAAATATTTCCTCGCGATTCAAAACAGGTAGATACCTAGCCTCAGTAAAATTCTCCGGAATTTTTTCGATCTGAAAAATCACATTATTCATAAAACATCCAAAAGGTGAGCCGCACCTTTTCCACAGATTCGTGTCAATTGACGCAAAGTTTTGGAAAAGGTGCGGCTCACCTTTTCATTTTGGGTCATGTTTTAGGTTTTACTTGTAAGTCTTTAATAAGACTATCTTAAAGAATGGTCTATCTTTAATTATTGTATAATACGAACGGTCGTGCTATTATTGTAAGTATATGGTTAATTTAGCTATTATTAGACCCTTAAGGGCGCAAACTACTAAGAAGACCATTCTGGATGAAGCTATGAAAATTGCTTCAACTCATGGGATTCAAGGGATCACTATTGGTGAGCTTGCAAAGAAAGTAGGGATGTCTAAGAGTGGATTATTCGCACATTTCGAAAATAAAGATAATTTACAGTTAGAGATTCTGAGAATGGCCTCAGAGCATTTTGTAGAGTCCGTGATGAAGCCTGCTTTTAGGGAAGAGAAAGGTCTTCCTCGTATTGTGGCAATGTTTAACCACTGGTTAGCGTTCTTAAATGACCACTCGACTCTTCCTGGTGGAAGTATTTTTGTCTCGGCATCATTTGAGCTTGATGATCGTCCAGGGGTATTAAAGGATTTTGTACAAAAATCTCAAAATGACCTTATCCTTAATATGGAAAAAGCGGTGCAGTTGGCGATCGACTGCAAACACTTGAAATCATCAACAAATAAAAATGATTTTGCATGGAAGTTATATTCCTACGTTTTGGGATATCATCATTTCAAAAGAATGTTGAATCATCCTGAAGCAGAAGAGTTGATAAAGAATGCTTTTAAAGAATTAGTTAATGCAAATAGATTTTAGATTTTTTAATTTTAGTAACTATAAACAACTTTAGATGTGGTGTTATCCACCACCAAATAAAGCAGAGACGTGACGGGAAACCGTTACCAAAAGTTAAGAGGAGCAACACAATGGACTTTTCAGCAATACAAGGATTCTTCCTTGACGAGAATCTTTCTTACTATATCGGTGGAGTGACTTTCTTAGCTCTCCTCTTGGGTTATAAAGGCGCGCCGCTCTTTATGTGGGCAATTTTAGCAGTGGTTTCACTGTTAGGATTTGGAGCACCCATTGGAATTACAATTGCCGTTGCGGCAGTGCTGGCTTTATTTGTGATTAAACCTATCAGAACCGTGTTGGTATCGAGCATCGTTTTGAAAGTTCTTAATGCGCTTAAGTTTTTACCAAAAATTTCTCAAACAGAAAAAGTGGCGCTCGATGCCGGGGTGGTTTGGGTAGAAGCGGACCTATTCTCAGGTAAGCCGGATATGAAAAAAGTGATGCAAGAACCGTATCCAGAACTAACAAAAGAAGAAAAAGCTTTTATGGAAGGACCCGTAGAAAAAGTTTGCGCCATGATCAACGATTGGGAATTTTGGCAAACAAGAGAAATGTCTCCAGAAGTTTGGAAGTATTTAAAAGATAATAAATTCTTAGGAATGATCATTCCAAAAGAATATGGTGGTTTAGGATTTACCGCACTCGCTCACTCTGAAGTGATCATGAAGTTATCCACAAGATCAGTGCCAGCCGGCGTGACGGTGATGGTACCAAATTCATTGGGACCTGCAGAGTTGCTCATTCACTATGGAACAGAAGAACAAAAGAAGAGACTTCTTCCGAGACTTGCAAGTGGCCAAGAAATTCCATGCTTCGGTTTAACAGAACCACAAGCGGGATCGGATGCCGGCGCAATTCAAGCTGATGGTATATTGTTCAGAGGTAATGACGGAAAATTATATGTGCGTCTTAACTGGAATAAACGTTGGATTACTCTTGCAGCAATTTCAACAATCATTGGTCTTGCCTTCAGAGTCAAAGATCCAGAAAATTTATTGGGCAGAGGCGAAGACGTCGGTATCACTTGTGGTCTTATTCCATCCAACACGCCGGGTGTTGTGATCGGTAAACGTCACGATCCACTCGGTACTCCATTCTACAACTGTCCAACACAAGGTAAAGACGTTGTGGTTGGTGTTGAAGAATGTATCGTGGGTGGAGAAAAAGGAATCGGTGAAGGCTGGAAGATGTTGATGGAATGTCTTGCCGCAGGTCGCGGAGTATCTCTGCCAGGTCAGAGTACCGGTGGAGCAAAGTACTTTACCAGAGTGGTAACAAACCATGCGACAATCAGAAAACAATTTGGTATTTCAATTGGTAAGTTCGAAGGAATCGAAGAGCCAATCGCTCGTATCGCAGGCGGAACATATATGCTTGAAGCCATGAGAAAGTTTACGCTGGGTGCTCTAGATAAAGGAATTAAACCTCCGGTGATCACGGCGATTGCAAAATATCATGCTACCGAAATCCAAAGAAAAATGGTGAACGATGCAATGGATATCGTGGGTGGTGCCGCAATCTCGAATGGTCCAAGAAACTTACTTGCACACTCTTACATTGCAACGCCAATTGGTATTACGGTTGAAGGTGCTAACATCATGACCAGAACTTTGATCATCTTTGGTCAAGGAGCTTTGAGAGCACATCCGTGGGCTTACAAAGAAGTAGATGCTGTCGAAAAGAACGACGTGAAAGCTTTTGATACGGCATTCTGGGGCCACATTGGTCACATCGTGCAAAACGTATTCAGATCATTCTTATTGTCTGTAACAAGAGGTTGGTTGTCGACTCCACAAGGTGGCGAACTTGCGCGTTACTATAGAAAATTGAATTGGACTTCGGCGACGTTTGCCATCATGGCTGATATCGCTATGGGTTCACTTGGCGGAACTTTAAAATCAAAAGAAAAAATCACGGGAAGATATGCCGACATTCTTTCTTACATGTACATGGCGACGGCCGTATTACGACGTTATGAAGCCGAAGGAAGAAGAAGAGAAGATCTACCGTTCGTTCATTACTCTATGAAATATCTTTTCACAGGTATCCAACAAGCGTTTGATGGAATTTTCGCTAACCTCAACGTTCCGATTATTGGATTTTTATTTAAAGGGCCAATCAGAGCTTGGGCTAACGTGAATTCATTGGGTGAGGATTTATCTGATTCATTATCTAAAAAAGTAACTTCACTTGTACTAGCAGACACTGAGCAAAGAGACCGTATGACTCAAGGAATTTACATTCCAAAAGATCCAACGGAAGCTCTGGGGCGCCAAGAAAAGGCTTACAAGTTGGCTAAGAAAGCTGAAGAAGCGGAAAGAAAAATTAGAAAAGCGGTTAAAGCTAAAATTCTTCCTAAGAAAAAAGCCGGAAATCTTGTTGAGCTTGCCTATGAAAAAGGTGTAATCAATGATGAAGACAAGAAAGTACTGATTGAAAGTGTGGCTGCGGTTTGGGATGCCATTCAAGTGGATGACTTTACACAAGAAGAATACTTGAATAGATCTCCAAAGAAGGCAGAAAATTTTAAGTTGGTCTCTGGAAAATAATTCCAGAGGACTTTCTTTAGAGGAACAGCAATGATCTACATCATTTCGGGAACTGATCGCAAAGGCAGCAAAACTCTGGAGGTCGCAAAGATTGTCCAGAGAGAATTCAAGCTCCTCAATCAAGAAACTCATATCCTTGATCTGGCGGATTTACCTCTCAATACGCTGCACGTTGCAAATTACGGAAAAAATATTCCTCCGCTAATTAGAGATGTCGTTGATAAGTTGGATAAAGCGGACGGCATCCTGGTGGTGACTCCAGAGTACAACGGCTCATTTCCAGGAATTTTAAAATATTTTATTGATCACTTCTCTTATCCCGAAACATTTGAGTATCGTCCCGTGGCGTTCATTGGTCTCGGTTGGAGATTTGGAGGATTGCGTCCTGTAGAGCATTTGCAACAGGTTTTCAATTATCGTAATTCATATGTATTTCCTGAAAGAATTTTCATCACCAATGCTCCACAAGTTGTTGCGGACGGTGAGTTAAAAGACGAAAATTGTTTTAAGCTTTTGCAAAAGCAAGCAAAGGGGTTTATGAAGTTCATACAAGCACTCAAATCCCAAGGTATCGACGCCAATTCTGTAAATAGTCAGAAGTAATTACCTAGGGGCACAAACCGTAGGAGATTATTTATGAACAACATGCCTCAAATCACAATCGGATACGCACTATTACTTATTATTATGGGAATTGGTGGATACTTTTATTTTGATCAAGCAAGCCTTACAATTTTAATTCCTGCATATTTCGGAGCAATAGTTCTGATTGTTGGTCTTATCGCTAGAAAAGAAAAATTTTTAAAGCACGCAATGCATGCAGCAGCGATGCTAGGTCTACTGGGAGTATTTGCTTCTGTGAGAGGTTTTTTACAATTGCCAACTCTTATGAGTGGTGGAGAAGTGTTAAGGCCTAACGCCGTGATAATGCAATCTGGAATGTTTTTATTGTCAGGAATCTTCGTTACACTTTGTGTGATGTCATTCATTAAAGTGAGAAAAGCTAGAAACAAAGTTTCGTGATTAACTCACTTTGAGTTTAACTTTTGGATTGATTTTCTGATATAGGGTAAGAAGACGATCTGTTGAGAATTCATCAATTTTATGATGTAGAATCTTTCAATTATCTTTCAATTATCTTTCATTACAAAAGTAGGCGGTTTTTGAATAGTGAGATTCGCTGAAATTTTGATCGCATTGCTTGAAGAAAAATTCATTCGGACGGTATTTGTCTTCTCGGTAGGTGCGTGGCTCCTGTGTCATAAACCCTTCTTCGATGTCTCCAACAGGATTGCTGTTATCCATAGTATCTAAGTCTCCAGAAGCGCAGGAGCCTAAAGTTAAGCATGACAGTAGTAAAAAGAGCACAAGAAGAACGCTTTTCATCGTTATTCTTATCGGACAAATGACCTTGTCTCTCGAGTTTTTTGCGATTAGGATAAGATCATGTTTTTCCAAAGAACCATTAGAGAAAGAGTAACCGTAGAGGGCATCGGAATTCACACGGGCGAGAAGGCGGTTCTCCACTTTTGTCCAGCTCCAGCGGACTTTGGAATTCATTTTGTAAGAACGGATCTTCCGGGAAGACCTTCGATCCCACTCGACATCAGAAGAGTTCAAGCAACCTTTATGGCAACTACCTTGGGTGGAGATCAATTCTACGTCTCGACGGTTGAGCACTGCTTATCTTCTCTAGCTGCATTAAGAGTGGACAATCTAATCATCGAGCTTGATGGCCCAGAAATTCCAATCGTTGACGGAAGTGCAAAACCATTCTTAGATGCTTTCATTAAAGTGGGTGTGGTTGAGCTTGAACAGCCTAGAAAGTATTTTTACATCACGCAACCGATTCACGTGGGTGATGAAAATAAATATGCCTATGTAGTCCCTTATAATGGCTTGAGGGTGACTTGCGTGATTGATTTCCCGCATCCCGCGATTGGTAGACAAGAAGTGGATTTTGATATCAACGAACACGTTTTCAAAAAAGAAATCGCAGCAGCTAGAACTTTTGGATTTATGAAGGACGTAGAAGCATTAAAAGCCAAAGGATTGATCAAAGGTGGAAGCCTAGACAATGCCGTCGTTCTTGATGATGAAAAGATTTTGAATCCAGGTGGATTGAGATTTAAAGATGAATTTGTAAGACATAAAGTTTTAGATACCTTAGGCGATCTTGTGACTCTAGGAGCTCCTCTCATGGGTCACGTTGTACTCTATAAATCGGGTCATGATATGATGAATAAGTTCATTCAGAAGGTCTTAGAGAGTAAAGAGTCCACAAAGAGAATGGAACTTGGGACGCACATTGATGAATTTGAGATGACTTCTTTTGGTAACTTCATGCCAGCAAAACGTTTGTAGATCGGACAATAATCCGAAAACCGTCTTTTTTTGATTTAAAACAAGGATTATCTTAGGGATTATTAAAGCTATTCTTTAAATTATTTTTTGCAGACTGGAGATGTAGATCAGTTTGTAAGAATTCTGATATTTCCCCAGTCTTCGGTTCGAATTGAGGGAACTCTGTGTGCCTTAAGGCGTCTTAAGACTTCTTTGTGAGGATGACCATAAGCTTTTTTACGTGCGCTGACTATAGCCTGATTTATTTTTGTATTTTTGAGAAAGAATTCAGAGGTGCTAGTGTTGCTTCCATGGTGGCTGACAGAGAGCCATTTTATTTTTTTACTTCTTAGAAGAGGAGACCAAATTTTTTCTATTTTTTTGGTAGAGTCTCCGGGAGATAAGAGCTTATTTTTATAAATAAAAATCTGACTGAGATCATTATCCAGTTTACTTTTAGGATAATTGAATTCTAATTTTTCAACAAAAGAATATGTTTTTTCACATAAGGGAATCTTTAAAGTAGCCAGTTTATAAGTTTTCGCAACTCCTTGTGGTCTAAATGCAATACAGACTCTTTGGAAATTCTTTAACTTACTCGTCAATCCGATGTGATCCCAGTCCCAGTGACTATAATAAATAATATTTTGTTTCTTAGAGCAGCTTTCAGAAATTTTTTTAGGGCTAAAAAACTCACCACCGACATCGAAGTGATAACAATGATTAGAATCAATGGCAGTAATCCATTGTCCTTGGCCAATATTCCAGAAGACGATTTGGTTTTGTAGATTCAAAGACATTTTTA
>JANMFM010000097.1:0-9088 GCA_031374125.1 Bdellovibrionales bacterium | reverse complement strand
ACTTTTGCTTTGATTCTTTTAAGAGCGTCTTCTGCGAGAAAAACTTCTTCTCCATAAAATAAATAGAATGGATGTGTATCACCCTTCTCTACGTGTTTTACAAATTGATCAAAGTTCCACGAAGCCATGTTTAAAAATTCTCCGTCATACGTTCATAAGCCTCAGCCATCATATCGTTTGCGACCTGCTGAATATTTTGAATCTTAGCACTTTGATTGTAGAGAGGGTTCGCGGTGTTCAATACTTCTTTTGTGATTACGGGAGCCGGGTAACGTTTCTCACCCTGCACGCCACCTTCCCAAAGTACTGCCATATCAGAGCTGCGAACAAGTTTAATCGTTGCTTCAACCAAAATACGATATTCTTTAGATAATACTGTACCTACTGGAAGAGTTCCGAAACCGTCAGTTTTATTTGAGATCTCTGTACCCAAAACATAATCAATCTTTGTGATCTCACCCATCAAGATGGCTTGCGATTCTTCCTTGGAAGTCACCTGAGCCAAACTGGATTTCTCTACTTCCATGATCATGGATTGGGTGAAGAAGGTTTCAATGGTCACTTCTTGAGTTTTATTTGTGAAAACCGGTACTGCGATCAAGTGGTAACCGCCAGGAATGCGTCTTTCTGGTGAACCAAAGCGATAAGCGCATGAACTCAGCAAGCTTCCGCAAAGCACCAATAATGTAAATACGACTAAAGAATTTTTCATCCAGTTCTGCTTCATTCAAGTAAAAATAAAACATTAAAGACTTGCTTACTCAAGGAAAAGTTATAAAAATCAAGACCGGCCCTCGAGGCGGATAAAGGCATCAGATGTTTTCATTCTTAAAAAGAAATCCCATGCGTACACAAAATAAGCAGCAAACACCGTTGGTTATGACACCAGGTCCTGTGCTCGTTCCTCAGGCGATTATGGAAACGGTTGCTCTTCCTATCATTCACCATCGAACTGAAGCTTTTGAGAAAGATCTTGCTTGGGTGCTCGAAAACCTGCCAAAAATTTTTAAAACTAAAGAACGTGCTTACATTCTCAACTCTACCGGCTCTGGAGCCATGGAGTCCGCACTCGTGAATACCATTTCTCCGGGCGAAACCGTACTGAGTATTGTGTGTGGAAAATTTGGAGAACGCTTCGGGGAGATTGCTAAAAGCTACGGCATGAAAGTCATCATCCACAACGTAGAGTGGGGAAAATCTTTTCAAACTTCAGATATCGAAAAATTATTGCAAGAGCACCCAGAGATTAAAGCCATCACCTGCCAAGCTTGTGAAACCAGCACCGCTGTTTTAAATCCTATTCAAGAATTGGGTAAAGTGGTTGCCAAAACCAACGCCATTCTGATTGTGGACGCCATCACGGCACTTGGTGCAACCAACATCGATATGGATGCTTGGAATTTAGATGTAGTTATTGGCGGATCCCAGAAAGCTTTTATGCTTCCAACAGGAATTGCCTTTATTGCTTTTTCTAAAAAAGCTTGGGCCAAAGTGGAAACTTCGAGGTCTCCAAGATACTATTGGGACATTCGCTTAGAGAAAAAAGCCAACGAAAAAAATCAAACCTATTTTAGCTCTCCGGTGACTCACATTCGAGCTTTGAAAACTGCTTTAGAAATTATTTTTAAGGTTGGGGCAAATCAATTCATCGAAAGACACTTGATGATCGCCGATGCTTTAAGACAAGCTGGAACCGCAATGGGTTTAAAAGTCTATGCAGAAACCCCGAGCCCCACCGTGACGGCCTTCAAACTGCCCGAGAACATCAATGGCGAAACCGTTCAAAAGATCATGGAAGACAAACATAGAATTACAATTGCGGGTGGCCAAGATCATCTAAAAGGAAAAATCATTCGCATTGGCCATATGGGAGCCATTGAAAAAGTACATCTGGTGATGACTTTAGAAAAGCTAGCTCTCACACTCAAAGAATTGGGCCTGAACACTGAGTTGGAAAAAGCTAAAACCCTTCTCAATGAAAAGTTAAAAAATCTTCAGCCACTCCCCGATACACAAATGCAGCGGGAGAATCAAAAATGAAACCAAAACTTCTTGTCACCGATAGATTTTCCATCGAAGCAGAAGCCCATCTCAAAGCTCATTTCGAAGTTTCAAGATCTGAGAATCACAATCCCACCAAAGAAGAATTGGAAGGTGTAAAAGCTCTCATCATCAGATCGCGGACGAAGATCACCAAAGAATTTTTAGATATTTCTCCCGAGTTACAATTGATTGTCACTAGCACCAGCGGGTATGACCATATTGATTTCGAAGAAACCATCAAGAGAAATATCAAAGTATCATACACACCAGAAGCCAATGCACAAAGCACAGCTGAACTCACGATCCTTCTTATGCTCTCATGCGCGAGAGAAATAAATCTCACAAATCAGATGATGAGAACTGCAAATTGGAAGCGTAATGAGATCAAAGCCTTCGAACTCTCCGGAAAAACTTTAGGCATTGTGGGACTAGGGAGAGTGGGTTCAAGAGTTGCAAAAATCGCAAATGCGATGAACATGAAAGTTTACGCTTACGATCCCTACAAGGAAGATGAAGAGTTTCAAAAATTAAATGTATTAAGGCTCGGTTACACTGAGATCTTAAGAATGTGCAATGTTGTGACTTATCATGTGCCATCCACAAAAGAGACTTACCAAATGCTCAATCGCAGACTCTTTGAAGACTCTCTTCCTGGAATGATCGTCATCAATGCTTCTCGTGGCGATGTGATCAATGAACAAGATATTCTCTATGGATTAGAAACCGGAATGATCGAGCGCGCGGGCCTTGATGTCTTCGTCAAAGAACCACTGCCTAAGGATTCACCACTCATTACGCATCCCAGAGTTGTAACCACACCTCACATCGGGGCAACGACGGACGAAGCCTTTTTGGCATCAAGCATAATGGCCGCTGACCGATGCATCGAGTATTTTACATCTAAAAAACTATCTGATGAGCTTCCAGCACAAGCTCCATGGTGGAAGTATCAATTTCGTAGAAATTCTTAAAACTCAGGTTGAATCATTCCATCTTGTTCGATAGTTCTTATTAGCACCGCTTAAAATTCTAACAAAAAGGACAAATTCAAATGTCAGGTATAGTCGTGGTCGGCGCCCAATGGGGCGATGAAGGCAAGGGTAAAGTTGTTGATGTATTCTCTGCACAAGCAGATTTTGTAGTTCGCTATCAAGGCGGATCAAACGCAGGACACACTTTAGTTGTTAACGGTAAAAAAACAGTTCTCCATCTTATTCCATCAGGAATTTTACATCCAAAAGTGACCTGTATTATTGCATCCGGTGTAGTGATCGATATCGAATCCCTGCTTAACGAAATCAGAGCCTTGAAGGTTTCAGGATTTATTTCAAGAGACGGACAACTTCTGATTTCTGATTCTGCAACAATCATTCTTCCGTATCACAAAGAACTCGATAAAGCGCGCGAAGAGGCTTTAGGAAATGAAAAGATCGGAACAACTGGCAAAGGCATCGGGCCTGCTTACGAAGACAGAGCCGCCAGAAGAGCGATTCTTTTCCAAGACATCTTTGATAAGAAAACTTTAAAATCAAAAATCGAAAAATCATTGGAAGAGAAAAACTACTTACTCGAAAAGTACGGTAAAAAACCAGTCGATGCAGAAGAAGTTTATAAGCTTGCTACAAAATGCGCAGAAGAGCTCGCTCCATTCAGATGCAGTGATGCTTCTACGGTGATTTACAACGCTATGCGTTCAAGAAAGCGTGTTCTTTTTGAAGGTGCTCAAGGAACTCTTTTAGATCTTCTTCATGGAACATATCCATTTGTAACTTCTTCATCTACGGTAGCAGGATCAGCTTGTATCGGAGCCGGCATTGGTCCAACTGATATTTCTAAAGTGATCGGGATTATGAAGGCCTACAACACACGCGTAGGCTCTGGTCCCTTCCCGACTGAACTCGATAACGAAATCGGTGAAAAGATTCGGGAGAACGGCGCTGAGTTCGGCGCAACTACAGGTCGCATGAGACGCTGTGGTTGGTTGGATTTAGTAGCTCTTAAATATGCGATTCGTATCAATGGAATTTCATCTCTAGCTCTTATGAAAATCGATGTGCTTGATGATTTCGAAGAGATAAAGATCTGCACGCACTATGAAATCGATGGCAAAAAAGCAGATCATTTACCTTCGACACTCGAAGGACTTGCTGATTTAAAACCTGTGTACAAAACTTTCAAAGGCTGGAATCAAAAATTAACAGAGATCAGATCCGTAAAAGAACTTCCTAAAGAAGTGGCTGATTATGTGCAGTTTATAGGCACAGAAATTGGAATTCCAATCGATGTGATCTCGGTTGGCCCAGATCGTGAGCAAACTCTTTGGATCAAACCGTTATTTACGGATTAATTTATAAATTAGTCGTCAATAATTATTGACTCGAGTTTGGTAATTACATAATTTGTTTTTTCTCTGAATTTAAACGTTTGGACAAAATGGGCCAATAGCTCAGCTGGTAGAGCATATCCCTTTTAAGGATAGGGTCGCAGGTTCGAATCCTGCTTGGCTCACCATTTTTTCTCAAACGAATTCTCCAGATGTTCCCATCGTCTAGTGGCCTAGGACACCTCCCTTTCACGGAGGATACAGGGGTTCAAATCCCCTTGGGAACGCCAATTTTTTTCCAACTAAAATATGTACGCTACGTGTTCATTCCCCTCTAAGGTAGAGCTAATGGCGGTTGCACGTTGTGGGCTTCGGTGGTCGGAAGGCTGTGCGAACCATTGGCTGGCCCTTGGTTCTATTTTAAGATCTCACAAAAAGGTTAAGATCCGAGTCTTAAAAGTCGATTAAATAATAATTATTAAGTGAGAAACAAATGAAGAAAATTGCAACAATTGGAATAACCCTACCCGCCTCCCCGGAGCAAATAACAACGCTTAAGTTTCGAACGCGACACTCTCTTTCAGAATTTGATATTGTAATAGCTAGACCTTGCCAGAGTGTGCGATCGTATCAATCAGCTTACGGATATTCTAATCCTCAATATAAAGGTCGCTACTGGTTAGATGACAATGACACCCACAAGTTAATTGAAGATAGAAATTTTTGGAAAAAAGAATTTATTGATTTTTTAGAAAGTGGAAAAGTTTTAATAATTTTCTTATCGACACCAGAGTTAGGCTATTACTCAACTGGACAAAAAACTTACACGGGAACCGGACGAAATAGGTCGACAACAAATCAAGTCACAGATTTTGATCCATATTCAATGCTCCCCATCTCACTCGCAGGAACTCATTTTACTGAGGGAACAGAAATCGCTTATAGGAATAAAAATTCTAACTTAAAAAATTTATTTGAAACAATATCGCCCTACACAAACTACAAATGCGTTATCAAAAAAGATGTTTTTGAAGGTAATCCCTATATTTTTCAGAAAAATAGCGACTCTGTCGTAGGAGGAGTATTGTCGCTCCAGGGGAACGGTAAAGTTATTCTTTTACCTGACATAGATGATGAATCTCCTGAGTTTACAGAAAATAAGAATGGTAAATATTACTATTCAAAAGAGGCTTCAATATTCACTAATAAACTGATTTCTTCTATTGTTAGCTTGGCTAATGAACTACGTAAAAATTCGGACCTTACTCCCATACCTGACTGGATAAGTGATACTAATTATAAAATTGCAAAAGCTGACATACTTAATTCAGAAATTTCTATGTTAGATGAGAAAATTAATTCTATAGAAAATGAAAAATCAACACTCAAAGAAAAATTAAACGAAAGTCTTTCGGCTCGTTTTTTATTATACGAAAATGGAGATGCATTAGAAAACATAGTAAGAAAAACCCTGGAGCTAATGGGATTTCAAGTAACTAAATTTCGTGACGATATTTCCGACTTCGATACAGTATGTACCTCTGAAGAAGGGATTTTTTTAGGTGAGATTGAAGGTAAAGATACTTCCCAGATTGATATTTCAAAAATGTCGCAATTAATGAGGAATCTTACTGAATATTTGGAAAAACCCACGTCTGAAGGCCCTGCAAAAGGTGTTTTAATTGGAAATGCATTTCGATTAGCAGAACCCACAAAAAGGGACGCTTATTTTACATCAAAATGTCTAAAGTCTGCACACCAGTGCAAAATTGCTTTAATAAAAACCCCAGATCTATTTCCCATCCTAAATTATTTAATTGATCGTAATGATGAAAAATATAAAACCATTTGCAGAAAAGCGATATTCAGCACGGAAGGCGAAACTGTAATATTTCCCCATATACCGACAAATAAAACTGATGGAAAAACAGTATTTGCTGCCGAGAAGAAAAAATCAAAACCACGGCAAGCTACGAAAAGGTAGTTTTAATTACTATACTTCTCACATATTTACGGGTTTACAAACTAAGGTCCCGTATTCAAGCAATATTACGATTACGCCGATAAAATTCTGAATGAACTCACTTTTGTTTGGCCTCCAAGTATTTGCAGAATTTATTAGAAAACGTCCAGTCCGTTTTTTGATAGGCGGAATTGCCGTGATGGTTTGGTTTCATATTTTTAGATTTTGGGCAGCACAAGCAGGGGTTTATGCAAATGTCCAATTACCTACATCAATCTATACACCATCTTTAGGGTGGAATATGATTGTTGGGCCAATAATCGAAATTACAAAGGACATTAATCCCAATGATTGTTGGAAAAAAATAATTTTTTCTATACTAATAATTTTAGCAATTCTGAATTTTGCTTTAAACTTCATTAAGAAAACCAAAGCAGCAACGAAATACAAACGAATTAGTGAACAAGCCCTTAGAATTGCTGTATTTGTATTTGTACCAGCTCTACTCCTTCCTAGAAGCGGGTTAGGAGTTAGTGTTGATATTGCCGGTGCAATTGCAGTCTGTTCTCTTTTACTTAGCCTTGGATCACGCTCACGAGACTTTCAAGCTTTAGCTATGTTGATTGCGCTAGGAGCTATATATTGCTCAATTAACGAATATTACGAACGTGGTAAAGCATTTGTAGCTAACTGTGAATTGCAAGCAGCTATTGGTATAAAAGATCAAAGTTACCTGCTGACTGGCTGTTGGATCACTTCTTCCGAGCGATATATTGTTCTAAAATCCAACGATTCGCAAATTATCGTTATTCCACGAGACGATGCTACTAAATTCTTCTTCACTCCCAAAGGAGAACATCCTTTATGAAAGTTCTTTTATTAGTTATCTTACTATCTTCAAATATATGTTTTGCCTTTGAAGTTTTAGATCCGGAAACAGGCATTCTTCATCCTGTAAGAAAATGCTATCCACTGGGTCGTGAATATAACGATCTAAAGTACATTTCCTGTTCAGACGTAGAGCAGAAGTATGAGAAAGTTTTTTTTGGTGCTTGCTCTAATAATGATAAGGATTCCTGCGAAAAACTAAAAGGCGATGCTCTACCGACAAATCAAGGGAGATTGATGCAACCCGCTTCAATTCTATTGCCAACCGCGATAGATGCAATTGCAGCTCCCAAAATACCATCAGGAGCAAATACAACGAAACCTGCTTCTAAAAAATAACTTAGGCGAAACTAATTAGTTTTATTAAATCTTTGCACAACCTTTTTCACGCTCGTATAGCCCCAACGTCTTCCAATACGAGCTTTAAATCCTCTGGTATTTAAATATCTAACAATTTCCGAAACTAACTTCCCCATCTTCCACTGCTGCTCAATAATTTGAAGTATCGGATACTCCTTCGGGTGCTTTTCAAGCTTCCCATCCAGATAACAATATCCATAAGGCGATTGCGTAGAGCTCTTAAATGGGCGACGTAAAAGTTCTGTCGCACTGACGCATTTATTCGGCCTCATAGCCATTTCGCGTTTCTTTAAATGGTTACGGATGGTCGTTCTACCAAAGCCCGTCATCTGGGCAATCTCAGTTAATGAGTGCCCTTTCTCATATAAAGGAGCCGCTATATTAAAAATATAATTACAATCCCTCGTAAAATACCTAATAAAATCATGACTTTGATTAATTAGACTTGATACCGGCTTCCCCACGCCAATTTCTTACTATACAGTTTTATTTAAAAAGATGATTTGAGTTCTTCCAGAGTTACTGGAAGTGGCTCCATCGACGAGTCTGGAATTTTAGCGGCAATTCTTTCAAAGCTGTTACTCTCGAGTCCGAAGGAGGATGCGTGCTGATAAAATTGAGAGCAAATGGCATCATTTCCTCTTGGCTTGCGAGTCTCTTAAAAAAATTAATCATACCAAATGTGGATACTTTGGCTTCACTCAAAAAAAATAAACCCCTTTTGATCGGCAGCAAATTCATCATCGCGAGAATATTTGAGGCTCAGAAAATTCGTGGCTTTCGCGACCACCACAGAGCCGTCATAGCCGATGATAGATCCAAGAATCATTGTGCCCACAATCGAACCTAAGGCCCCAGACAGAGACTTCACTGTGTGCTTGAGCACAATATGACCGGCTTCATGGGCAAGCACTCCCATGATTTCTTCAATAGACTGAGCATTTTCGATGAACCCGCGATTGACGACAATAATATTCCCTGGTGCCGCGAAGGCATTCACCTCTCTACTTGTGGAGACATAAACATCAAACTCTAAATTCTTTAACTCGGGGTTGGCGGCCTTAAGATGATCAACAAGGTATTTTATTTTTTCTCCAGCAGAATGACCTTCTTCGATGGAATGTTGCAAACGAATCACTGGAAATAGCCAACGGCCTATGACCTTCTCTTGTGAGGGCGAAAGCAAACCGCCCAACCAAGCAGCCGGAATGCTAGAGAGAAAAAAAGGTATCGCAATCAACAACCCAAATGAAATCGCCCACGGGGAACTCACTGCCAAAAATCTACGTCTCTTGCGTGTTTGAGATTTTCTCAAAACTGTATCTACAGTGCTTACACCTTTTTTAGAAAGCTCCTCAAGTACTCTGATATCTTGAATGCAAATACGAATCTCTGGCTTGAGACTATCAAAGAAATAATAGTGATGACTATTGATACCTTCCAAACTCAGTTGTAGCGTACTGAATGGCAAAATAATACGGGCGCCATCAACGTCATTCGTAAACACCAAG
>JANMFM010000291.1:0-1728 GCA_031374125.1 Bdellovibrionales bacterium | reverse complement strand
GAAGTTAAGAAATTTTGCTAATGACCTTGCAAAGAATTTTTTTTCAACAGAAGAGCAACAAACTGAGAAGATAGAGGAGAAACCTGCTGAAACACAAGAACGCACGCCACCGGTGCTTACAGACAGCGATAAAGAAATGCTAGAGCTTCTTGAGGGTGATCCTAAATTACAAGAAGTATATTTGACTGGAGTAGCAGTTAGAGAAGGTTTTATCTAAATATTAAAAGAAAGTCATGTCTCTTAATCTAATGTTTGATTTTCATATATTCTTCGTAATCTGAAACTACTTCTTCCGAGTGTCCGGCTCCAAGCAACTTTCCATTTTGAATCCAGCTTGTTTTTGAGCAGTGTTTTTTTGCTTGCTCCATAGAATGGGTTACCAGAATGAGAGTAGTTTGGCCGGATGCTTTAATTGACTCAATGTAAGCTAAGTCTTTTTCTTGAAAAGCAATAGAATCGAAATAAGCACAGGTAGATTGTTAAGAAATTCTTGAAATCCCTTGTTCTTGACTTGACCGATTGACGTGTTGTGCTAGATTTTAAAGCTAAAAATTTTTAAAACAAAATAAGAAAAAATGTTAGTTACATCCGTTCTTCCATTTATTGCAAAAGGCAAAGAGCTTTCTACGGCCTTTCGTAATACAACAACTAATCGATCTGGAAGAAGTAATCTAACTTTTCCACAGACAAAGCTCCAACCTGTTTTTGAAGGAATTCAGCCTACAGGAAGAGGATTTGATATAAAAGGCTACTTAGGAGAAATTGCCGATGTTTTGGGACAGCATGTTTTTGCAATTATTTCCAATGGACACTTATCAGGACGCCCTCGCTATTATGAGAAGTTCTTCAAGCAAGTGGAACCTAAAGATGAGGTGTCTTTGAATCAGCTTTTGCGAGTTCTTGAGAATCAAGCTGCTGAGCGTCAGTTGAATGATAAAGAAAAGCAGGCTTTGATTACCAAATCAGTCAGTCTTTTTTTTGAATTAAGATTACAGAAATACCTCGATGATCGTCAATACATTGATCCTCTGGCAAAAGAAGGCGAAGAAGTATCTCCTGAGTCACATCTCCAAGGCTTAATTGGAACTAATCTGAGTTCCCCAAAAGTTTTCGTAGAAATGCTAGTGCGAAATATAGAAAAGAACAATTTATCGTTGGATTCAGAATATGAGAGAAATTTGTTAAACCGTCTCAACGAAGCAGTAACATTGATCAAAATTGCAAAAAGATACAATGTACCATTAAGCAGTGAGAATCAAAGAGCGGTAAGTTACTTGGTTAATGCTAAAGAAAGAGTACAAGTCTTGATTCAAACTGCAGAAGATGAAGGAAGAGTATTAACCGACAAGGAGGAAAGATGGGTGGAATTTGTTTTGCAGATTCCCGTTTTGAATCAAGAGAATGAAGAAAGCAAATCAGCAGATAAAAAGATGGGAAGCTATTGCAACAAATTCTGTGAGTTCTTGAGAACGCAACTGCAAAGATTGAACCTCCCTTGACAGAGGCAGAAGTGCAGGCTTTCATTACCAAAGTAGTCGCCCTTTTTTCTGAATTGAGATTACCGAAATACTACAACTACATTAAGGGGCAGCACATTAAACCAGGAGGAAAAGAAGGTGAAGAAGTATCCCCTTCGACACAGCTCCAAGGCTTAGTTGGAACTAGTATGAATTTGCCTGTAGGGTTAGTACAAATGTTAAATTGGCATATAGAAAAAAAAGAGACCTG
>JANMFM010000235.1:0-5987 GCA_031374125.1 Bdellovibrionales bacterium | reverse complement strand
CTTTAATGTTTTTAATGAGCAAGTGACTAGAATATCTAAGGTTTCAGTTAGAATTAGGATAAGTGTTTTTCGGCTTTTCGGATAGATTTCTTTTATGTAGTTTTCTTCAAACCTTTCATTGGTCTAGGGTGATTGACCGTTTCTCAGCTAGAAGACTAAAATAAGGCAATGTCTTAGGAGATAAAATGTTGTCAGTACGGCTTAGTGTTGAAAATCAACGAAAGTATTTTAATTCTAATGTTACGAAGCCTTTAGAGTTTCGAATGGAGCAGCTTAAGAAATTAAAAGAAATTGTGATCTCAAATCAGCAAAAGATTATCGATGCTTTAAAAGCAGATCTCAAAAAGTCAGAGGTAGAGGCTTATATTTCTGAGATTGGTCTGGTGTTGAAAGAAATAAATTATACGCTGAAACATCTAAAGAAATGGCAAAAACCAAAAAGAATGCCAACACCTTGGAGTCTTAAACCTGGGAGTGCAAAAATTATTTCCGAACCCTATGGAGTAGCCTTGATCATATCACCATGGAACTATCCCTTTCAGCTGGCTATTACGCCAGCAATAGGAGCCATGGCAGCGGGAAATACTATTGTTCTAAAGCCTTCTGAGCTTGCAACGCAAACAGAAAAACTTTTAGCTGAAATGATTAACTCAAATTTTGATTCTCAGTATTTTTGTGTGATCACAGGGGGAAAAGACGTTGGGCAGGAACTTTTAAAACAAAAATTTGATTTTATATTTTTCACTGGTAGTACAGCTGTTGGAAAAATAGTCATGAGCGCGGCTGCTGAAAATTTAACACCTGTCTGTCTAGAGTTGGGAGGTAAAAGTCCTTGCATCATTGATGAATCTGCAAATCTTGAGATTGCGGCCAGAAGAGTGATTTGGGGAAAGTTCTTTAATGCTGGACAAACCTGCATCGCTCCAGATTATCTTTATGTACATGAATCAATTAAAACTACGTTCTTATCGCTGCTCAAGAAAAATATTAGAAAATTCTACGGAGAAAATGAATTCAAAAGTAACGATTACGGAAAAATTATTTCTAAAGATCATTTTGATAGAATATATAAATTGATTGAAGGATCAAAAATTCTCTATGGCGGTGATAAAAACAAAGAAGCGCAATTCATTTCTCCAACATTACTCGAAGTCAACAGTTGGGATGAAAAGATTATGCAAGAGGAAATTTTTGGACCAGCTCTTCCAATATTATCTTACAAGGATATTGATGAGGTGATTTCAGCTGTAAAATCCAAAGATCGTCCGCTTGCCCTTTATATTTTTTCTACCAATAGTCGTCAGATTGATAAAGTTCTAAATGAGCTGAGTTTTGGAGGAGGATCAGTCAATGATTGTCTGGTTCACTTTTCGTCAACAGAGATTCCTGTAGGAGGAGTGGGGGCGAGTGGCATGGGTCGTTATCATGGAAAGTATACTTTTGATACCTTCACTCATCAAAAAGCTATATTAACAAAAAGCTATTTCTTTGATTTGGATTTGAGATATCCTCCATACACAGAAAAGAAATTCAATCTCATGAAGAAACTTTTAAAATAATTAGAAATTAAATATAATTTTTGTTCCCAATCCAAAATCAGGCTGTCCTGTCGAGTAAACCATATCGTTATTGTGGTCTTTGTCGCCAGGGCCCCAGTCTTGTAGGAAATAGAACATCCACATGTTGTTTGTACCAAATTTTCTTCTTAAGCCGATCATCTGTTGCCCACGGACTTCGACTAAAGAATTATAGCCAGAGGCGATCTTTTCGTAGACTTTTTCTTTGGTCGTGGAACTGGCGTAAACGATATCCAGTTCTTTCTTTTTCATAAGAGGGGAGTGGAAAGACAAATCAAAGATCACGCCCCATTTGTCGGTGAGTCCAATATCAAACATGAAATCGATCATCCAGAGAATCTCGTTTCGTGGCCAGTCCTTAAACATCCAATTGTTTTTGGCGTAAGTCACAGCAGCTGTGGTGTAAAAGGCGCTCTGTTGACCGATGAGAACTCCGGCGTTCATCATTCCGGTGACGTCGACTTCACCGGAGGTCATACCTTTTTCTTCGTCCTCAATGGGAGCTTTAATGTGAAGACCAACGCCAATCCCAGTATTTTTTTCGCCTTGAACTGGCCAATATTTTAATTTCAGTTTTAAGTTTCCCGCGCCCGAGGGAGCATTGTAGGGTCCGCGTCTCACGCCGTCTGTGGAAGTTTCGAAAATACTTTGTCCAAAGGGATAAAGCGGTCTTCCAAAATTATCAAAGTGGAAAAAATCATGGAATTCATCAATGAATCTATCTGTGGTTTTTCCTTCGTGTCTTGCGGCATAGGGAATTTCGATAGCCATTGCCCATTTTTTGGAAATGGCCTTTCCGAACTCCACAAATAAACTGGTTTGCTCATAGTCGGCCGTAAGAGTGAGTTGCTTGCCTGTTTTTAAATTTGTGAAAGTGGTTGGGGCTGCCCAGTAGTTGGCGTTGATGACTTCAAACTCTACCCAAGTGTCTGAAGACCAGCCAGGAGACTCTCCGGTGGGAAGCATATGTTGCCAGCTGATAGGATGAGTAGGTCTTGCCGAGAGGGTTTGTGCGCGTGCAAAATTAAAAGAAAGTAAACAGCTAGTTAATAGTATAAACCCATTCCACATAGAGAATTAGGATAAATGTGATGCTGATTTTGAGTCAACGAGTAAGAGTTGGTCTAGAAGCCAAAGAGCCCTGCACAAGTGGCAAGTATACTAAAATGATTAGGGCCCACTTTAACTGTAGTTAAAAGCGCAGGACCTGTGCTGTATTCTGCGTTCCTCACTAAAGCTTTATAGAAAGCAGCTTCTTGCTCCGCGGTTCTAATGTTTAAGTTTTTAGGATGAATTTGGTAGATATTGGCATCTTGTGCTCTTCTCAGTTCTTCAGAGATTTCGTTGTGAGTTTCGATGATTTTACCGAGTCTGTATTCTAAGTTTTCGTTAGTGTCAAAATTAGTGAATATTAATTTTGCAGCATCAGTTCTTGAAATGATTTCTTCTACATACTGAGGTTGGAAAGTTGAAATAAATCTCATTAATAATCCAGTCTTTACGGCTTTATATCTAGGTAGGAAAGCTTTTACTAGAGCAATATTGTATAGAAGTTTTGCCTCTTCGAAGATTTCAAGCGATTCAGGATTACTCTCTAATGAGCTAATTTCAGATTTATAACCTTTTAGTGCTGATTGGATATTTGAACGAATTTCTGCTAATTCCTTCAATTTTTCAGCGTCTTCAAGTTGTAGATTTGAATCAGTAATTTTCAGATTTTGCTGATGAAGCTTAGTCTTTAGAGCGATCATAGCTTCAAAGTAACCATCGATGGTTTCTGTCAGTGCAGAGAGTTGGGATGCGAGGTTTTCTTCGACCACAGCAGGCTGAGGGTTCGCATACGATGTAATTTGGATCAGTAGAGTTATTAGGAAAGTAAGAGCTGTTAGAGTTTTCAACTTTCATCCTTATTTGCTTGAGGTTGCCCTTCTCTATAGCAAACAGTATGCCCTTATTTTGACTTTTAAATAGAATATAACTTTATCTGTTGAGATAAAAACATAGAAATATTGAAGCCCTTACAAAAGTGACTAACTAATTTACTGATCAATGATCGATAGGTACCAGCATCGTTAAGGCAGGTTTCCTCATCATTTTGTTCAAATCCTGTTGGGCTCGCGGTACCAAAAAATTTAAAACCGCGAACACTATAATTATCGTAACCAAGTATTTCATAATCATCTTCTCCCAATAAAATAACCCTCAAGCTATCGCTTGTACATTCCGCATACACATTCCCTATAGGCAAGAGTAGTGCCAGGTCTCAGGTCTTCAATATTTAATTTGAAATGAAAACTCCATAGCCGAGGGACAATCCTTGTTCCTCGATTTGTATTCTCTTCAAAATTGGGGATCCCTCTCAGTCGAATTTAATACGAATAGTGGGGGGGCGTGCCAATACCACCTGTTGTATTGATAAAATTTAAGTCTGAAGTTTTAAAGTCTTAAGATAACTATTAAAAGCATCAAGAAACTCTACACGAGCTCCATATCCTTTCTTGGATTGAATTCTATTAGCCTTAAAATAACCCTTTAATTGAAACAACTCATAACTCGATTGAATCACTCTAGTGAAAGCCAAGCCATCCCAGAATTTTCCAAAGCCCTGATTCCTATTGGCTCCCGTTACGGATCTTGCGATCATGGCGGCGGTAGATCTTAAAAAACTCTGGAAACCCTGTCTTGATTGTGGCTTTACCTTTAAATGCAGATGATTCCCCATATTCACATAATCCGTAACTTCCACTCCATGTTTTAAAGCTTGTTTTTTGATAATGGATTTTACTTTAAAAAAATTATTAGCATGAAGAAAGCTCAAAGTGCCTTTGGCTTTATGGGATTTAAGGGTTAAGTGCATCCATTTTTTAGTGGAAATAGGACGAGCAATTTTACGTTTCCCTTTGGTGATGCCTCCATAGGATTTCACCTTAGTTTGATTAAGATTTTTAAGAAAATCAATTTGTTTTGATCTCATTGGGGCAATATAATAAATTTCAAAAAAAATTCAAGATCATTATCAAAAAACGCAACGAGTTGTTGATCTTCTGGTCATTAAAGTCACGACTTGCCGGAAATCTTGTTGTAATTGTCTCAAGATAAAGTAAGATTTCTACTGTGAGTACGACAAAACAAATAAACATCTTTTGGTTTAGAAGAGACTTAAGGACACACGATAACCGTGGTTTTTTTGAAGCCCTTACTCATGACCTCCCGGTTCTTCCGATTTTTATTTTCGACTCCAATATATTAGAAAAGCTTCCACCCAAGGATCATCGAGTAGACTTTATTTTAAAGTATCTTGAGGAGCTTCATGAAAAATTTAAGAGTCCTGGGTCAGGTCTTCATGTCTATTTTGGTGATCCATTAGAAGTATATAAGAAGCTCACCAAAGAATACAAAGTCCATACGGTTTTTACAAATCACGATTATGAGCCCTATGCGATCAAAAGAGATGAAGGTATTCAGCGGTTATTGCGAGAGCAGAAAGTGGACTTCCAAACTTTTAAGGACCAGGTGATTTTTGAAAAGTCCGAGGTCGTAAAAGACAACGGGGAATTCTATTCTGTCTATACTCCGTACATGAGAAAGTGGAAAGAGACTTACGCAAAGCTTTTAGGGAAAGAGAAAAAGCTCATTCAGTATGCTTCAGAACGAAAACTTGATAATTTGATAAAATCTAAAGGTCACTTGCTCACACACAAAGACATTGGCTTTACACTTTCTCATATTCCAGCTCCTGGAAAGACCGTAAAAAAAGAAATCCTTACGAAGTACGGTGAGCAAAGAGATTTTCCTGCACTCGACGCCACCTCGCACTTGGGTGTTCACTTGAGATTTGGAACGGTCAGTGTAAGAGATCTTGTCAAGAAAGCGATCGAGCTCAAAGCTTCGGTTTGGTTGAGTGAATTGATCTGGCGAGAATTCTTTATGCAAATTCTGTGGCACAATCCTCAGGTAGTGGATGGACCCTTCAAAGAGAAGTATGCAAAAATTCAATGGCGCAATAACAAAGAAGAGTTCAAAGCATGGTGTGAAGGGCGCACTGGCTATCCCATCGTCGATGCCGGCATGAGAGAACTCAATGCCACAGGACACATGCACAACCGCGTGCGTATGATTGTTGGAAGTTTTTTAGTAAAGCACCTCTTGATCAATTGGCAGTGGGGCGAAAAATACTTTGCAGAAAAACTTTTTGATTTCGATCTCTCTGCTAACAATGGAAACTGGCAATGGGTTGCTGGCTGTGGTTGTGATGCTGCGCCTTATTTCCGCGTTTTTAATCCATATACCCAAACGGAAAAGTTCGACAAAAAAGAAGAGTATATAAAAAAATGGATTCCAGAATTAGGCTCCAGTACATATCCAGATCCCATCGTCGAACATTCCTTCGCCAGGAATCGTGTACTGGAA
>JANMFM010000212.1:0-2799 GCA_031374125.1 Bdellovibrionales bacterium | reverse complement strand
CAGAATTTATAAATTTGGATTTCATTTCAAGAGTAGCGATCAAAGTAGATTTATCATCATAAATATCATACAGCACTTCTGATGGCTCTAAATATAATAGTGTCTCTCTCAAATCTTTTTTTGAATTAGCAGGGATCCATTCGGGGTGGCGTGGTTTAAAAAATAAAACATCAGGGAAATTAGTGTTTTCTATTTGTAATCCTTGTGAATTGATTCTTGCAAGATGATCTACTGGTAAATAGAAAGGATTTTTAGTAGCCACCTTAAATATGTTTGCTAATGTACGAATAATAAAGTTTTTAGGTTCATCAATTTTATTAGAGAAATTTTTAGAGAAGTAGTTTGCATTTTTACCCTGTCCATCAAGAGAGTTCATAACTTGTAAATTCACTGAGGAAGAGGAATCAATAAAGAGTTTAATAGCCATTCCAGGTATGTATCCTACCAGCTGTGGTGGCACTCCCCAGCCTAGGCGAGCAATACCCAATCCTCCCGATCGGAACATACCCGTATAGGAATTCTCTATCGGCTTCCATTCAATCAAAGCGCAGCTGCCGTACGTATGAATAAACTTAATTCGTCCTCTTGGAACTTCGTCACTATCGTGATTGAGAGTGGGTTTTAGATTGAGTAAATTCGGAGCTCCTAGTGCTTGTAACAAAACTTGAGTTGTTAATTTAGGAAGGGTTTCGTATGGGTTTTCCGATACGTTTTTCCAAATTAAAGACTGCTTGTCCTTCGCTGATAAGTCTTTGTAGTTTTCAGGCAACTCAGCTCTGGAGCTAATCGAAAAGCCAAGAAATAAGAAAAAAAGTACTGTTTTAAATAAGTTTTTAATTTGCCTGTTATACATATAATTCATTGGATACCATTTGAAAGTTTGTTGGATTAATTTCCAAGCTTTGCAACGACATTTTGCCGCCAATTATATCCAAATAACACATCCATTGTTTTTTGAAAAGCCCTTTCTCTTTTTTGAATTACTTCTGAATGAATCGTCGAAAAATCATGTAAAACTAAGCGATATCGTCGGAGCCCTTGCCCATGCTTTATAATTCTTCTTGCCATACAATTCTTTTCTAGAAATGGAAGAATCAGAGGCCATTCCTGTCGTTAAGATAGAACTAGAATTAATTTTTCCATATACTGCCAAAAAATTGGTAATTTTTTAATTAAAAAGATTTTGGCAAGCAGCTCTTAGGGCTTCCAATCTTCTTTGCCGAGAGGCCTCGATTTTCCCAATATCTTTAGCGATGTACTTTCTAAGTCCTTCGTTGGGTTCCGACTTACTCATTTCGATTAACTTTTGATCAAAAACATAGGTATCAAGAGGATTCATATACACCGTAATGACTGATACAGCGGCATCTCGTACATGCATATCTTTATCATTTAAAAACTTTAAAAGTTGATCTTGACGGAAAGAAAGATCAAATCCATCCCATCTTAATGAGCTCACAGATGCTGCTCGCACAATGGGAGAAGGATGAGAATAGAGATTTTTAGCTAATGGCATAAGTCTTTTGGCAACTTGAGGCATTTCTTCTCCATAAAACGGTGCAAAAAAATAACTAACGGCATTTGCCAATGATTTACTCTCAGCTGGAGGAAAGTTTTGAAGTCGAGAAATGGCTCTGTAAATTTTAATGCCAGAGGACACATTGCCTTTTGGCAATCCTCTAATAACTGCATCTATTTCTTGAGTATTTTGCGATTTTTCTAAAATTTCTTTAGTAAAAGCTGCTATATCAGGCTGATCTGGAATACTTGCAAGGGCTACGAGTAAATCCAACCGGATCGAACTATCTGCAGGTCGCTTTTTAATTTGAGCGAACATATTTTTAATGATGATTTGTTTTTTTTGAGGATCTCCAAAAGCAGGATTATATCCTGTGTTGACAAGCTCGGAAGAAATAGAGGCTAAGTTTACTTTTCCGGTATCACTAGTCAGGATGGGTTGTTTATTTTGAGCTATGAAATCTTTGACTGATTCTAAAAGGGTCAGGACTTGATCAAATTTTTTGGCATCAACGGCAGACTCAGCTGCAAATCGAGCAAGGCCTCTGCTAAAAGAATCAGTACTTGGATATTGAATTCCTTCAAGAGGCAAAATATTTAAAGCTAAAATTTTAAAAGGTTCTTCGCGTTGCATGAGTAGAAAGATAACTTTATAAACTGTTTCTATATTCGAGATTTCCTGGATCGCAAGACCATTTTTGAGATTCTTATGGGAGCCTCCAAGTAGGAGGTTTGCCAGTTCATCTTGGCTACGGATTTCAAGAACCCCTTGTTCAAGAATTGCACCCATAAGGCGTTGTTTTTTAATAATTGCAATTTGAGTTTGATCGTAATTTGCTTTTGCTAAAATAGGTAACAGGGTATCGGGTGATTCTTGAATGCCCTGTTGAATCATGGGATTTACCATAAATTGAGAGATGTTTTTCTCTCTTTCCGTGGGGGCGTAAAGGGAATTGTACTCATGCATAAGTTGAGCAAGTGTACGGGTATCGTTATTACCCCATGCTTGAGGTAATAATAAAATTCCAATAAATAGAGCTAAAAATATTTTTTGAATCATGGTTGCATCAATAGATGCAATTGTGCCATCTCACCAGATCAAGCATATTATCCATAAGCTGTACAATAATTCTACAGTGACAAAAAAGAGAAGCCAATAAATGCGAATTGAGTCTAATTAAATGCCACCAAGGAAGCGCGTAATAGGGAATGCATCTTTGATAAGAAGGATATGAAGTGATTTCGGTGCGATTAATAGTACATCGTCGTTCTGGCACACAT
>JANMFM010000205.1:0-4466 GCA_031374125.1 Bdellovibrionales bacterium | reverse complement strand
ACATTGCCGATTACGGCGCGTTCGTTGAACTCGAACCTGGCGTCGAAGGCTTGATCCACGTTTCAGAAATGAGCTGGACTAAGAAAGTGAAGCACCCTTCTCAATTATTGAAAGAAGGCGAAGCAGTAGAAGTTCAAGTTCTAGAAGTTGATTCTGAGAACAGAAGAATTTCTCTTGGCTTAAAACAACTTCAACCGAACCCATGGTTAGAATTGAAAGACACATATCCACCAGGAACAATCATCGAAGGTGAAATCAAATCCGTAACGGAATTTGGTATCTTCGTTGGGATTGAAGACGAGATCGATGGACTTGTTCACATCTCTGACTTCTCTTGGACAAAACGTGTGAACCACCCTTCTGAAATGTTCAAAAAAGGTGAAAAAATTCGTGCGGTTGTTCTAGGCGTGGATATCGATAACGAAAGATTCAGCCTTGGTATTAAACAATTGGATGGCGACCCATGGTCAGCTATTGACGACAAGTTCCCAGTTGGCTCTCAACATGACGTTAAAGTTACGAAGACAGCTGATTTCGGTGTGTTTGTTGAACTCGATTCAGATATCGAAGGTTTAATCCACATTTCTGAACTTTCTAAGAACCGTATCACGAAGCCTGAAGAAGTAGTTCAAGTTGGCGAAACGATCAAAGCCGAAGTTGTCACTATCGATAAAGAAGCTAGAAGAATCGGATTGTCTGCTAAGCTAGTTCAATTGAGAGCTGAGAAAGCGGATGTTGGCGAATACATGAAGAAAGCAAAGGCAACGTCAAAGACGAGCTTAGGCGATCTATTCGGTGATGCACTTAAAGGCAAAAACGAAGAATAATTCGTAACGTTATATTCTGACGTTATACTCATAAACAATGAAAGCTCTGGATTTTCCAGAGCTTTTTTTTTATCCTGGTACCCCGTGGTTTTTAGTAACCATGGTGCGGGGTTCATTGCGCGCTATGGTTACTAAAAACCACGGGGTACCTTTAAAGGAGTAGGATTCATCATGAGAAAGTTTTTTCAATTTATTGGTGTTGTCGTTGTTGTTGGTTTTCTTTTCACCCTTCTTGCGGGCGGATTATTTTCTTCAGTATTTAAAAGTAAAGAACATGTGAGTGGGGATGCGGTCATGAAGCTTGAGCTTGATGGCATCATCATGGACGGAAAAACATTCTTAAAACAGTTGAGAAAGTATCGTGAAATTCCAGAGATCAAAGGAATTCTAGTTCACGTGAATTCTCCCGGCGGAGTAGTTGGCCCCAGCCAAGAAATCTACGCAGAGCTCAAAAGAACAAAAGAAGTATATAAAAAACCCATCGTGGTGAGCGGATCAGGCTTAGTAGCAAGCGGAGCCTTCTATGCGGCGATGGCTGCGGATAAGTTTGTGACAAACCCGGGAACTCTTGTTGGTTCCATCGGCGTGATTATGGAGTTTGCTAATTTAGAAAAACTTTATGACTGGGCAAAAATCAAAAGATTTGTGATTAAGACGGGTGCTTACAAAGACACCGGTGCTGAATATCGCGAAATGAGAGAAGACGAGAAAAAATTCCTTCAAGGCTTAATGGATGATGTTTTACTTCAATTCAAAAAAGCCATCGCAGAAGGTCGTAATCTACCGATGGAAAAAGTAACTCCCTACGCTGACGGAAGAATCTTTACGGGCGAACAAGCCGTGGCGTTGGGTTTTGCTGATCAGGTTGGAACATACACTGATGCTCTTGAAATTTTGGGTGAAATGACAAAACTGGGAAAAAATCCTGAAGTTTTTGAACCACCGAGAGAATATGATAGCATTATGGAATTCATCACTTCTAATCAGGAAGAATCTCGCTCCGAAAATAAAGCCATCAATATTATGACAAATCAATTGAAGATGATGGGACAACCTCTCTTTATGATGAAGGGAACTTTCGGTGAATAACCGTACAAGCGGTCTTGGTGCCAGACTTTCTATTCTATTTAGACCAGATCGCTGGAAGTACATCAAGCGTGCCGATGCAGATAAAGAATGCGTTTTCTGCCAAGCGGGGAGACTTGAAAATTCTTTTGATACACTGACAGTTTATAAAACAAATTATTCGATGATTGTTTTAAATAAATATCCTTACAACACGGGCCACATCTTAGTGATTCCAAAACGTCACGAAGGTGATTATTTAACACTCACGCAAAGTGAATTTGAAGATCTGCACAATACATTAAGGCTTGCTGTAAAAGCGGTTAAGGAAGTCTACGAAGCTCACGGTACAAACGTGGGTTTAAATTTGGATAAAGCAGCCGGAGCGGGAATTCCCGATCATTTGCACTACCATGTGGTTCCAAGATTTAGAGGTGACATGAATTTCTTCCCATTGATTGCAGAAACAAAGGTAGTTCCTGAAGCTCTAGAAGAAACTTACCGTAAACTCAGTGCTTACTTTAGAAATAAGGCGAACCTCTAATGAGACCAGGTTTTGAAATAGATCATATTGGTGTAGCAGTTGAAAGCCTCGAAAAAGGTTTCGAATTCTACAAGCATATGGGTTGGACAAAGATGGACGTGGAAGTTGTTGCTTCAGAAAAAGTAAAAGTAGGATTTATTCAATTTGAAAACAATGTTTCAGTAGAATTACTTGAACCGACATCTCCAGACAGTACAGTTGCTAAATTTTTGGCCAAACGTGGTCCAGGAATTCACCATATTTGTTACAGAGTTAAAAACATTGAAAAAGTAATGGAAAAACTTAAAACTGAAGGAGTAAGACTAATTCATGAGAAACCATTTATGGGAGCTCATAATTGCAAAGTCTGCTTTATTCATCCAGCAAGTTGCAGCGGCGTTCTTGTAGAGTTAAGCGAAAAAATGACGGAGGAGAAATAATGAGAAATGCAGGTATGGGCGGACAACCGACTGTAATGCCACTCACAAAAGTTGTGAAGTACCTCATTATTGCAAACGTTGCGGTTTGGCTTGTTCTTCAAGTTATTGTTGAAGGCTATATTTTTCCATCACTCGATTTGTCTCTTTATTTTGGATTGGTTCCTCAGAACATTTTCCTAAACTTTTTTGTTTGGGAGTTTGGTTCTTACATGTTCCTGCATGATGTTTCAAACCCGATGCACTTGGTGTTCAATATGTTCACACTTTGGATGATCGGAGGAGAGCTAGAGCAAAAGTGGGGATCGAAGGGTTTTCTTAAATACTACTTAGCCTCTGGTGTTGGTGCAGCAATCATCTATTTCATCGGCGTTGTGGGTTACTATGCTATTACTGGTCACATCACTCCGCTTCAAATTCCGGTCATTGGAGCTTCAGGAGCTATCTTTGGATTGCTGCTGGCTTATGGGATTTTATTTGGCGAAAGACAGATGCTTTTCATGTTTATCTTTCCCATTAAGGCCAAGTGGTTCGTGACCATTATTGGTGTTATCGAGCTCTCAATGCTCATGAGTCGCGGCATTGCTGGTGGCCAAGCCGCAAACCTTGCTCATCTGGGCGGGATCGTTGCTGGCTTCTTATACCTCACCATTTGGGCCAATCGCGAAAAACGCAACAAGGGCGGCGGTGACGGCAGCGGAAAAAAGAAATCCAACCTAAAACTCATCGTCAACAACGACAAACCCAAGTACTGGAACTAAAGGTGAGCCGCACCTTTTCCACAGATGTGCGTCATAATAAGCTTGAAATATTCGGTGATTGAACGTATTAATTGTCCTTTAAATCTTTAAAGAGGTGAATATGAGTTTAAGTGATGCAATGAAGAAGTTAAAGTACGACAAACGTTTAACTGAGAATCTCATGAAGTATGGTGAATTGACTCAAAAAGATCTCGATAAACACCTTGAAACTCTTGAAGATGTTGCAAGCAATTCAGAAACTCTGAATCTTTTTGATCTAGACGACGAAGATCGTTCAGCGCAATCTCATTAATTCCTAAAATTTTAATCTAAATTAGTTCTTTGTTGTTGTGAGTTTTCTATCAAGATTACTGCAACAACTGAAGTTTGCAGCATCGTACTGAGCAATCGCGATAGACGATGTTGTAACATCAAAATCTTCCGCAATAATTTTTAAGTTCTCAATCGTAGTTCCTTTGATAAACAAAGTCTTGTGACCGAAATCTTCGTACTTATCAGATTTATATTTTTGAATGAACTGTACAACCCACTCATCTCTGAAGTGAATGATTCTGGGTTCAGAAATCGAGATATTGATTTCACCATAAGTTGTAGCCAATCCTGATTTATACTCTTTCCACTGATCCCAATTCATCCGTTTAGAGCGGAAAGATTTGTCGAAGTAGCTCATGTAGCTATCTAGATTCTTCGATTGCCATGACTCAAGCCATTTTTTAAGCCAAGCCACCATCAATTCTCTTTGCACTTCGATTTCTTTTGGAGAAACGTACTTCACTTCATCATGAACCATGATCGGAGTGTTATTGAGCTTGATGAGTTTCATGGCTTCATCAAAATCATTGTTTCGGATAAC
>JANMFM010000203.1:0-10857 GCA_031374125.1 Bdellovibrionales bacterium | reverse complement strand
ATACTTAACCGCAAATTCCATTATCGTTACAACTGGAGCAAAATGGCGCGAGCTTGGTGTTCCTGGCGAGAAAGAATTTATGGGCAAAGGTGTTGCCTACTGTCCACATTGCGATGGACCATTCTACAAAGGCAAAAAAGTTGCCGTTGTGGGCGGAGGAAACTCTGGTGTGGAGGCCGCAATTGATTTAGCAGGAATCGTGAAAGAGGTTTTGCTCTTTGAATACAACGATACATTGAAAGCAGATCAAATTCTGGTAGATAAGCTAAAATCACTTCCTAATGTTTCCATCATCACCAGTGCTCAAACAAAAGAGATCGCCGGTGACGGAAAAAAAGTAACATCGCTGAATTATATAAATAGGAAAACGGAAAAATTAGAAGAAATGCCTTTAGACGGAGTGTTCATTCAAATCGGGCTAGTGCCGAACAGCCAATTTTTGAAAGATACTGTGGAACTTACCAAGTTTGGTGAAATTGTAGTGGATGGAAAAGGAAGAACCTCTGTCAAAGGCATCTATGCTGCGGGAGACGTAACAACGACTCCATACAAGCAGATCATCATCGCCATGGGCGAAGGCGCAAAAGCTGCCCTCGCCGCATTCGAAGATAGAATGTATGCTCATTGATTTAGTTTAAATCCACTTTTTGATTGTCGCCAGCAGAGTAGCTTTTGCCGGTGATCACAGATTTTGCAAGATTTAAAACATAAGCAACCGCAGATGGTGTATCCCAATATTGGGCATGATGAGCATCTACTTTGAGTAAAGTTAATTTAGGATCATCTAAACCTTCAACAAACCAAGCTTTGTAAGCAGGCTTCCAAAATTTTTCTTTGATAGCTCTATCATCCACAAAGCTCCCCGTTCCACAAATCGAAACATAGCTATGCCCATTGGGATTTGCATACGCCAAATTCACTTCACTGCTGGAATCCAAATCATTTTTGATTCCTGAATCTTTACTTGTAAAAAACCAAAGCGTGCCATCAAATTCATCTTCTTGAGTCGTCATAGGTCTTGAATGCAAATGTCCTTCTGGATTTGTAGTACAGAGCATAGCAAACTTAATGTCTTTGATTAGTTGTCCAACTTTTTTGATCGATTGTTCTGGCGATAAATCAGTATTCTTCATAGGTACTCCTTTAAAGCACCATTATCTTTTCAATTGACATGGTTTTCTATAACAATGAAAGAAAGTGACTAAATCTACAAAGTTGCTTTAAGCAAAAGCAAAAAAGCGCATGATATTTATTGAACTGGACCTAAATCCCGAAGCGACCAGGAGCTGCATGCGTTTTACCTGTATTTTAATTAAGAGAACTTTAACTATATTTATTAATATTTCAAATGACCGATAAGAAAAGCATGGACACTTTAAAAAAATTATCCAGTTACAATCCCCTAAATATTAATGAGCTCATGAAATATGCTCGGCAATATTCTAATTTTTACAAAAGTCTTTATAAAGATCTTCCCGATATCGCTCCCATCGAAAAATTTCCTCTTACGCCAAGTGAACAATTTTGGGCATCAAACAAGTCCACTAAAAACACGTTACTCACGGGTCCACTGGATGATGGAATTTTACTTCGCAGCGGAGGTACGACTGGCAATCCAAAATTTTCTGTGTACTCCAAAATCGAATGGGAAATATGCACCCAACTCGCAGGTGAAAAGTTTGGCTTAAGCCACATCGAAAGCAAAGACCGTGTGGCCAATCTATTTTTTGCTGGTGGGCTTTACGGCTCGTATCTTTTTGCCACCAGAATTTTAGAGCTGTGCCCTATTGACGTGGTTCACTTGCCTATCGCCGGACACACTTCGAATCAAGAAATGGGTGAAATTCTAGAACAATTTAAACCCAATGTTTTAATGGGAGTGCCTGGTACGATCATTGGTTTGGCTGATCACCTTCGAAAAAACAAAATGGATGGTTCCTACATCAAAAAAATATTTTTTGCGGGAGATTTTTTCTTTGGTGATCAAGAGAGTTTGATTAAATCCATTTTTAAAAATGCTGCAATTTATCCGATCAGTTATGCAAGCTCTGACGCCGGACTCATTGGTTATCATGATAAAACTTGCGGCAAAGACGAATACAGATCCATTGATGATTACATTCACGTCGAAATACTGGATGAGCATACCCTAAAAAATATTGATGTCCCTGGCAAAGAAGGAATTATCGTCATTACCAATTTATTCAGAAAATTGATGCCTATCATTCGTTATCCAGCTGGTGACCGCGGAATGTGGGTGGAAAATACCGCAGGTAAAGATCGCAAATTTAAGCTGTTGGGTCGCAGCGATGAAGCGGCAAGAGCTGGTGGCATAAAATTTTATGTCAGTGAAGTTCGAAGCCTTTTAAACACATATAAAAATAAAATCCAATTCATCGATTTTCAGATGATATTGGAGCACAAAAATCTTAAAGACCATCTTACGATAAAGATAGCTACCATTTCCGCACCAAAGAATCTCAAAAGATATGAAAAAGAAATCATCAGCCAACTCATAAACTCAAGGCCAAAAACAGAAATATTAGAGGCCGAAAATATTTGTATTCTTATAGAGTGGGTGCTGCCTGAGCATTTAATTACCAGCCTAAAAACCGGTAAAATTAAACGAGTCATTGATCAGAGAGAATAGTATTTATGAACAAAGAACTGGAACAATTAAAATATATTATTCTTCCGGGGAAATTCCCGAACGATCCCATTGCACAGGATTTGCACAATAAGTCTTTTTTGTATTGGAAAAATTTTTGGAATAAAATTTTTGAAGAAAAAAAATTAGATCATCAAGTGCTCGCGGACAATCTTTGGCGCCAAGATCTTATTGGACTTATTATTAACGACAATGAAATTGTAGGACAGATTTTCTATTCTTTTTTCAATCTCAAAAGCCTCACCTCCAATAATCACTCTTACTTGGTTGGTAGTTATACGGAAGAGTTTTTTGCAAAGCTCAAAGAACAAGGCATTACCAACTTTATGACTATGGAATCCATTGGGATAGCTCCGCATTGGCGCAAAAACCAATCGGGAGTTCCTATGTCGGCGGTCATATTCAGCTTAGCCTGTGAACACTTGAAGCAACTTGAGAATGAAGTTTTAATTGGTGCTGCAAGAAAAAATTCTGTGGTACCCTCCGTACTCAAACAGCTGGGTGCAGAAGCGCTCATCACCGACGTTGATCTCTACAACGAGCCGGCGGAACTTATTGCTATTTTTAGAAAGAATATTAAAGTTTACCCTGATTCGGCAGTACCACTTCTCACCAAAAAATTATGGAATCAAAGACAGGATTTATCTCAAGACACGCCAATGCTAAAAGTAAAGAAAAAGAGCGCGGCCTAATTTTTTTGTATCGAGTTTAATATTTGAGTATAGAGCATGGCACTTTGTCTTAAGCTATCACGAAAAGCTTGTAACTCTTCTATCGTTAATCCCTTTAGCAATTTTAGACCTTCTTCGTAGTGCCAAACATCTTCTTCTGAATGAATTCTTAAAAAACTTCCAGCTTCTTCTCCATGAGTTTCTGCCACGATTTTATAAGCTCTCGCCGCTTCCTGATAAGCAATGCCTTCTAACAAAAAGGCATAACCCAATTGAGCCGCCGGACTTACATGTTCTATAAAATAATATTGATTTTGATAAAATACTTTTGTAACAGGAAGTTCTACGAAACTCTCAATAGATAGACCCATGTGCTTTAAGTCATCTAAAGCCAATAAATCGTGTGCAGATTCACCATCAAGAAATCCTAAGGCTTGATACTGTCTTTCACGATTTTTCACTCCCCAATGAGCTGCCATCAAAGCAATAAAGCACGTTGTGTGTCTCACATAATAGTATGTTTGGGCTAACCATTGGCTGTAGTGATTCTTATTATCCCAGGGGAATTGATGGAACCTCTCGCCTACGGTTTTTACAGTTTGGCGTAATTCATTTATAGTCGATTGTAAGTCGTCTTCTACTGATTTCATTAAGATTATGTCTTTAAGGAACCATGTTCAGGAATTTTAAAGGTATGCAAAAATCCACCGACAGAGCCGTCGACACGATACAAACGACACATTAGCGCCGATTGCATTTTGATCCATATTTTTTTGTTCGAAAAAATTTCTTCTGCATAATGAACTGGGAAATTGGGTGTATATACACCATTGATTTCTCCTGAAAGAATTTGAGATAATGTTTCAGAAATTCTTTTAAAAACAAAACTATCTCTCGTAAACAGATCCATCCACGTAAAGCAAAAAATTTCGCTAAATGAATAACTCATGTATCTATATAACTCTAGAGATCTAAATATCTGAATGGAACCCGCATCGTAGACCTCAATCATATCTTTTTCATTGATTTTATCAAAAAGATCATCGGGAGGTAGCAATCCCATACTTCTCATAGAAAACCATGCATACTTACGGTTGTCACCGATGAGGTCAATTTTGCTTGCAGAAGCTTCCATCAGCTGGCTGGAGTATGTTTTCATAACCGTTAGAATTTCGATTTGCTTATCTGCACTCAATGAAAGAAACTTTTCAACACCATTGGTGTTATAGGATTCAATTTTTATATTATATGCCGATACCATAGCAGAAAGTTCTTCGCAGCAATTTAAAAAAATTGGAAGAGTTTCTCTTGATGCTCTTTCTTTTGGTACTTTTATAGACATACTTGTTTCCATAAAGCTTCTCCTTGCCCGAACATTACCACGATTCCAATACTTGACAATTGTCATAATTCTGACATGCAAGAAATACCATATGGGGAGCCCACTTTCCTAAATCGCCTCTATCAGCTATAGATCCATCTGTGTTTCATTAGATCCTTCTATTATCACTATTATCATTTTAAACGCTGGTTTAGCCTTATAAGCACCTGTATTCTTCAAAATGTAAAAGCGTCTTTTTCTAAAAAATTAAAATAATTCAGATACTCGCTGGCTCTAATTTTGAATCAATCCACATAATCTAAGTTTTTATGAAAAGACTCTTTGAGATAAAAGAGCGGACCTATTGAGAGTACAATTGTCAAAACGCCAACAAAAAGCCCTGCTATCATTATTCCTTGGTTTGCCTTGATATACACAAACAACATAGAAAGCGGAATGAGTGTTGCTCTACCAAAATTAGTAATTGCCGTCGTAGCCGTTGCGCGAATGTTTGTGCCGAACTGCTCTGCTGCCAATTGAACAAATATTGCCCAGTAGCCACTAGCAACTCCCATATAAACGCAAAAAATATAAAACATACGACTAGAAATATCCTTTAAGAAAAAATAGCCAATAATTCCCGAAGAAGAGAATATCATAAAAATAACTAAAGCTTTTATTCTGCTTTTTAAAACCTGACTAACTAATGCACTCAAGAATCCACCGAATATAACTCCAACATAACAATAAAAAATAGATTCTCCGGCAACTATGTCTTTACTGATACCTAAACTCGAAGTGAATTCCGGAGACAATGTTATCAATATTCCCATAATGTACCAGAGTTGAATTCCCACTAGAATGCAGGCTAAAAATTTAAAAAATCTTTCTTTATGCGTAAAAAAAGAAAAAATATCCCCACGTGGAGCTCGAGATTGCTCTACTTTTTTAAAAAGCTCTGATTCCAAAATCCTTACTCTAAGCAAGAGCAGACAAATCCCCATCCCGCCACCAATCATATACGCCGTACGCCAATCAAAATGTTTTGCAATCGGCCACGCCAGAAGAGCGCCGGACATCCCAATCGTCGCAATTGCCATTGTACCATAACTTCTTTTTTCTTTGGGTAAGAGCTCTGAAACAAGTGTAATGCCAATTCCCAATTCTCCCGCAAGCCCAAACCCCGCAATAAATCTTAAAATTGCATAAGAAGTTATATCTTGGACAAAAGCATTTAAAAATGTAGCCAAAGAGTACATCAAAATAGAACCTAACAATACTTTGAGACGACCCTTCTTATCAGCACAAACTCCAAAAAAAATTCCACCCAGTAACATTCCCGCCATTTGAATATTCAAAAGCAAAAGACCTTGATCCAAAACCTCTGTTTCATTTAAGCCCAAGTCTTTTAAACTAGGTACCCTCACTACGCTAAATAATATTAGATCGTATATATCAACAAAGTAGCCCAAGGCCGCCACTGCAATTGTTAGAATAACTTCATAATCTTTTTTTGCTTCCATAAGATCATGCTAAATTTTATTACAGCTTATGTCTAGCGACAAAGTCGATTTTAAATTTAACAATTATTATTAAGTCCCCGATAAAATAAGCATGAGTAAGGCTTTAAAAATTCTACCGTCGCCCGCACCCTCTTCAGCCGAAGGAGTACTGTCTCCTCAAGAACTTATCCATTTTGTAAGAAAGTATTCTCCATTCTATAAAAGCTTATATAAAGACCTTCCCGACATTCTCCAACTCAAAGATCTTCCTCTCACTCCACAAGATGCTTTTTGGGCTGCTAATACTATGCCCAATAGCAAAGTTCTGACCTCGCACCTGACCAATGGACTAGTTCTCCGCAGTGGTGGGACTACGGGAAATCCTAAATTCTCTGCCTTCTCACATGCCGAATGGAAAATATATACTGAAACCACGGGAGTAGGATTTGCCAAAGGTGCAATTGACTCTGGTGACGTACTTGCGAATCTTTTTCCTGTTGGAAATATGTATGGATCATTTATCTTTACAACCAGATATATAGAATCCTGCCCTACCAATGTTGTTCAACTCCCTATTGCATCTCACGTAGAGCTTTCAGAAATCCCACAAATTCTCCAGGAATTCCAAGCCAATGCCATTGCAACTGTTCCGACCACACTTATGAATTTTGCAGAACACATTAAGAAAAATTCTCCGGACTTCAATTTCTATCAAATTAAAAAAATATTTTTTGCAGGCGAGCCTCTTTTTGAGGATCAAAGGAAAAGATTAAAAGAAATTTTTCCTGATGCTCAAGTATTTTCTATCGGTTATGCCAGCGTCGATGCCGGAATGTTGGGCTATGTAGATCGCACATGCACAGTCCATGAGCACAGAGTTTTTAGTCAACATACTGTCATTGAAATTATTGATGAAAAAACTCATGAAGTTATAGAAAAAGAAAATCAAGAAGGCTTAATTGTCGTCACCAACCTTTATAGAAAGCTTATGCCCATTATTCGATATCCTGTGGGAGACCGAGGAATGTGGGTTGAGAAAAAAGGAAGTCCAGACCGAAAATTCAAATTGCTTGGAAGATCAGAAGAGGCCGCTTGCGTTGGTGGCGTTAAATTTTATGTTCACGATGTGAGAACTTTATTAGAAGCTTATCATGAAAGACTTCAGATTGTTGATTTTCAACTGCTAACACTACATCAGAGCAAGAGAGATTGTCTTGTTATCAAAATAGCAAGCCGCCTGCCATCTCAAAAGCTGCACCAACATTCTCAAGAAATTATAAATGAACTCATACGCGTTCGGCCACTTTATACGGAAATAATTAATGAAGGAGGAATCGAGCCTCTTCAAATAGAATGGATTACTCCAGATCAATTAGAAACTAATCCAAGAACAGGAAAATTGCGTAGAGTATCTGACAAACGAGTTTAAATTAAGGACGAGGTAATTACCTATGACTAAAAATATATATGATTTAAAATACATTATAATTCCAGGAAAATTTCCAGAGGACCAAAGCTTGCACGCTCTACATAATAAAGCTTTTCTCTATTGGAAAAATTTCTGGAACAATGTTTTTAAAGAAAATGGAACGGATGACACCGTTAATGCTGATCATTTCTGGAGACAAGATCTCGTCACACTTCTTATGGATGGAGACGAGATCGCAGCACAACATCTTTACAGTTTCTTTCACCTCAAAAGCCTTGCTTCCAAAAATCATAGCTACTTTGTCGAAGGCTTTAACGAAGAATATTTTATCCAACTCAATCAGCGCAAAGGGTCTACTGTGATGTCCGTAGAATATCTTGCCGTTTCTCCTGAATGGAGAAAAAAGAATTGCGGAGTCTCTCTAGGCACAGTTCTGATTGGATTGGCATGCCAGCATCAAAAGCTTCATAATATAAGCGTATTAACAGCTCCTTCCCGTGTCGATGTCAAAGTGGACCGGATGGTGGCAGAACATGGTGGCGAAGTGATTGTAGGTGGCTTAGAAATGCACAAGACACCCGTGAGTCTAATGGCTATTTTCAGACAAAACATGAAGGTCCATGATGATTTAAATATAAGTTCATTAATTGATAAACTCTGGAATGAACGCACAGACTATACTTCTGTCAAAGAAAAGCAAAAAATTGCAGCTTAAGACTCGTGATAAGGAATTATGGATATAAAAACTGAACTCAACATGTTAATAGAAAAAGTTGGAAATGAATTTGAGAATTTTCCTTGGGAAGATAAAAAAGCTTATGCTCATTGGCTGGCTCAAACTTATTATTTTGTAAGACACACAACTTGTTTTTTAGCTTTAACTGCCAGTCGCTGGGGAATTAAAAATCGAACTCAACAGTATCGAGCTCTTCAACATTTAAAAGAAGAGTCTTCTCATGATCTATTGCTTCTAGATGACCTGGAAGCAATAAGAGACTCCATCAATAACCACACAGAAAGGCCAGAAACTCAAGCCTTCTATCAAACACAATATTATTGGATCGAGCACGAAACCCCAGCAGCGCACTGGGGATACGCTTATCTCTTAGAAGGTTTGGCTTCCAAAAGAGCTCTGATGGCTTATAATAGAATCATTAAAGCTCATGGAAACAATGCGGCTTCGTTCTTAAAGACCCACGCCGAAGAGGACTCAACCCATTTTGAAGAAGGTTTAAAGAATTTAGAACATTTTAATAAATATGAAATGGATTGCTTTAGAGATTGCCTGAGACAAGCGGCAATGCTTTATCTCCAAATTTTATCTGGATACAAAACTAAAGTTTAAGTAGTAGATTTTTCTGAACCGTAATTTACAATTTCAAAAACGTTTATAAAACCTGCACGAGAACCGTCTGCTCTATTCAGTGGAGCCATAAGTCTGTGCTTCATTTCTATCCAGTGCTTAGAAACTGAGAATGTTTCTTTTACGATATGGTTAGGTATACTTGTCAAATAGACCTCGTTACCTTTTCCAGATAATACTTCATCTGAAGCTTTCAGCATTCTTTGCCCAACAAAACTATCTCTTTCAAAAAGCTCCATCCACGGAAAACAGAATAATTCGCTAAACGAATAGCTAATGTGATTGTACAATTCAAAGCTACGAAACAACTGAAGTGAGCTCACATCATAAATTTCAATAATATCTGTAGCTGAAATTTTATCGAATAAATCTTTTGAAGGAACCACTCCCAGCCCCGTAAAGGACGACCATGCATGGAGCCGACCATCACTACGCATTTCTATCTTTTTCAAAGAAGTTTTATTAAGTTGCTGAAGATAACTTTTTAGAGAATTTAGAATTTCGAATTGTTGGTTTAAGTCTAAAGAAATGAATTTATTAATTCCAACTGAGTTGTATGGCACCATATTGATATTGTGAAAGGCTGTGATAAGCGCCAATTCTTCGCAGAATCTCATAAATATTGGCAAGGTTTGTTCAAAAAGATAGAGTCCGTCTTTCTTATGATCTAACTTATAATTTAAATTAAATTCCATTTTATTTAAATTCCTTTTTAAGTATTTCAGTCAATCAAATTACTTGTTTCTTGTTTTTAGACTTTTTACCAAAAATATTTCGTTTCCAGTAGTCTTGTTGAATCGCATTTATCTTTTGAGAGAAATCTCTTAAATTAATGCTATACATGTCTATAACTTGTCTTAGGACTTCCAATGGCGGCGAAGATACTCCTCGCTCCCAATTCGCAATAAACTGAGACGTATAGCCCAAGCTCTTTGCAACTTGAACTTGAGTTAACTTCTTACTCAGTCTCTTTTCTCTAAGATACTTACCTAATTCTAAAAATGATGTTTGATCCATCCGGCCAATATACAGAAACCTTAGGTCTTATAGCAAATGTCAGTATTTAGACATGAAAGAAATACCCAAAAATCATTAAATATAGACAAAAAATTCGAAGGATTTCGTTTAAAGGCCAAGAAAACAGCACAACTCACCTCTCACAGAGGTAGATCCGATACGTCAAATTGTGCTTATAAAACTATTCTTGTCTTGTTTGGCAAGCAACTTTTGATAGAGCAAGATCTCTTGCTTCTTCATTTGTCTTAGCCGTTCCCAAAGAACAAGTATTCTCGCCATCAAGTCTTACAACGTATAGAATAGATTCGTCTTTCATTGCTTCATTGTTTTGCACATTCAAACGATAAATTAAAGCTTTCCAAACTAACGTCCCAGAACCTTCAGAATCGCGAGATAAGTTATAAACCCATTCAATCTTGTCTGAACCTAAATCATGAAAAGAGTAAGGATTGATAAGCGCAATTTCTTTGGCGCCAAAAGATAATCTTGGAGAATAACGAATGTCTCCACCTGAAATAGTTAAATTGTAACCACCAAACGATTTGCATGCAGCATCATAAAAATCAATTGGCGCAAGTTCTGTTGGAACAGAAACATCTAGGCAATCTTCCTTAATATTTGTATACACACTTCCGATTTCAGCTTGAACCGATTGGAAAGCTAAAAATGCAACTAGTACCAATAATTTTCTCATATAAATCCCCTTTTATTGTTGTTGCAGAAGCTTACAGCAGTGAGGACAAGTGGGGCTTGCCCCTCGTTTAGTTGAAATTCGTAGGAAGAGTGGCGATTTGTTTCACGCAATTTCCTCGATTGAGCTGATTGTGTCAATGTGATTTTGTTCAGTCAATTTACGAAGTAAAATCCAAAGGCCGGGCAAATTCTG
>JANMFM010000185.1:0-1721 GCA_031374125.1 Bdellovibrionales bacterium | reverse complement strand
CGAATCTAAAATTTCCTATATTCGGTAACATTCTTTATGAGGCAACTCGTAGCTCACCATGCACAAGTGACTATAAAAAAACAAACTATACTTTTAGTACGTAGTTTTGTATTTTTGAAGAGCAATATGGGGAAACACATTGTTTTAGCACTTGGAGATGATAAAGGCATTCTTGAGCAATCGCTACAACTTGCTAGCACGCTCGAGAACGGAGAAGTTAGGTGTTTTCATGACGTAAATTGTTTCCACGATTTAGGCCCGGAAGATGTTGAACGAATAATCATATTTGGCCATGCGGGTATGACTACTTATGATGCATTTTCACCAACAGAATTTGTTAAAGTTTTCAACAAAGCTCTGGAGCAAGCTGGGATAGATAAAAGTGCTATTCAAAAATTAAATTGTATTGGTTGTGAGGTTGGTCTTGTTGATGAACATGGGGATTCTTTGGCTCAAAAATTAGTGAATGAATTCCATCTCAATGGGTATAATTTAAAATTAGCTGCTTTTGCCCACCGCCTCGGTTCATCAGATCAGATAACTCACCTGCGCGTTGCTATAGATAAAATTGAGGCCGATTATTTTAATATTTATGGCTTAGCCAATGACAAAGTGGCTGAACGGCAAGGTTTGCTTTTTAGTCAAAGAGATGCTCAAGCAGAGCTATTAGCACATTGGAAACAAGCCTCTTTACCTTTTCCTGAGAATTTTTTTCCTACGATTATCGTTCAAGCGCAAATCGATGCCATACAGTCACAAATTGATGAAATTAATGAAGAGCTACATAAAATAGTGATACCTATTGCCAGAGAACAAATTAACGCATTAGATAGTCAATTAAAATATCAGTTTTCACCTAAATTTACTAAAGATTTAGAAACAGTATTCCAGGAGGATCAAAGAGAAATTTCCCGTCTTCAAATGATGCTTGAAGACGAGCCAATTGAACCTGAAGAAAGACAGAGAATAATTTCGCTTATTGCTGAGCGTGAAGCTCATATGGCCCCCTATAGAGATCTTGCCGCCAGGTATCCATCAGAAAGTGTAGTCCTAGGTGAGCTTGAAGCCGAAGAAATTGCTTTGGCTCCAGACCCAGGTGAAGTTAACGACACAGTTAAAATAACAGGCATGTTCCGAGACCGGATGATGAGCATTAAGAAACTTCCAAGCGAAACACAAGATATTAAGCGAATTGTAAAACTGTTATCAGCACAAGGGGCTTTGGATGAGAAGACCTTCAATTACTTAACACTGAAGGGAGCTGAATTGCAAAAAAAGGCAGGTCAAATAGAGAACGTATTTAAAAAAATGCTAGAAGCTAAGGTTCCAATTGTGGGCAACAGAAGACCTATGATGGAGCTGGATTCCGATTCGCTTCTTAATCTTAGCGTTTTTTTGGAGCATTGGAACACTGAGCCCAAGTTTTCAATGGATGAGAGCACCTTCAAGACCCTAAGAAATAATTTACAGAATTTTCATGGCGATCCCGAGCAACTGAGCAACTGTGTGAAAGCTATGGTAGAAAGTAAAATTCCACTAACCAGTTTCTTTGGGGAAGCTAACTTGCAACGATTAATGCAGCTTTCAACTGACCAATTAGAGCGGGTAGAAAATGAGTTATCAAGATTTCTTTCGCAAGGAGCATTAAATGAAAAAACCTTTAACGATGCTCTCGGTTCATCACAGCAAGATACCAAATTGCAAACAAAAGAAAATCTAAC
>JANMFM010000168.1:0-20610 GCA_031374125.1 Bdellovibrionales bacterium | reverse complement strand
CGTACTGACTATGCGTCATAAAATAATTAAATCATTTTTTATGACGCATAGTCAGTACGGAAAACTAGGGGGTACCTTTTATTGTTGGAGGGCTTTTTTTCTTGGGGCGAAGAGTTCGCTTTCCAGAAGCTTTTCTTTTGGTACGTTTTCGGAAGATAATGATTTTGAGTGTAGCTTTTCTTCCGCGGCGGCTTCGATGGTGATCCCTTCGGATGCGGGATCGTAACTGAAATTTTGTACGCTGCCGATTTTAATTTTTTTGCCATGAACGTAGGCTTCAAGTCTTACGTTGATTTTTTTGTTCATATCCTTGATGGCTACATCAATGGTGATTTCGTTGGAATCTCTTTGATTGAGCTTTCCTTCAACAGCGCCTTTTCTGTGTTTGAGATTATCAATGAGCGTCCATTTGTAATCAATGGTTTCAGATTTTATGTGTGCTGTATTTACTCGGCCAATGAGGCGAATTTCGTTTCTCGCCGGTAGTTTTTCATAATCAATATCGATATTGATGTGTTGTCGCACTTTCTTTACACTTGTTGGTAGGCGATCAAAAAATACAGGTTTTTTATTCTCTGATGTGTTTTGCGATAAAAGTCCTTCTTCCATCGCTCCAATATTATAAAGGAAGATGAAAGTCATCGCTGTGAGAATTATTGAGATGTTGTATTTGCCTTTTATATCTTTAATCATATTTACCTACATATTAAGTTGCCAGCAGTATCAATATTATAAACTGTTGCGGGGCTTCCAGCTCCATCATTATAGTACATCACGTTGATCATATAAGGTCCTGCTGGCGCAGAAATACTGATGGTTTCAAAACCATTTTCTTCGCCCACGCCAACACCTTTTTCTTTATTGCTATAAGTAAGAAGATCGTTTCCTACGCCGAAAGAATATGCGTCTTTGTAAATATACAAGTCTAAATCCACAGCCGTCGCCCCCGTAACATCGTAGTCCAGAGTTACGCTGAGAGTGCCACCACCATGATAAATGTAGTAAAAGTCATTGGAGTAAAACTGATTTGATCTATCAAAAACATTTCCTGAAATTGGAATTTTTGCCGAAGCTTGGATCGTCCATCTGCATGCTGCTGCCCCAGCCACGTTTGCAGTTCCAGAGTTATCTCGAACTCCATAATGAGCTCTTGACGCGGTCATTTCTTTATCATCGTCATCAAGCAAAGAAGATATATTTGTTCCTGCATTGTCGGCTTGTGCTTTTAAGAATAAACTCATTTCTCTAAATGGAAGAGTATTTTTAAAATCTACAACGTAGGCATCCCATAGTTCAGAGAAAGGCATAGATACTGGGGCATCCGTTGTTGCCCACAACATTCTCGATACAGCTAATTCTCTAAATCCACCTTCCCCCAATTGTCCCGCAGTTGGCATATCTTGGGGATCGTTGTCTTCGTTCAAATTATTTTCCATATCATAATAGTAACCATAGCCACCACCGATTCCGACGGTGTCTCTATAAATAGGATCGCCTGTCACTCGAGATGCAAAGTAAGTTGAAAAGCCTTCGCTCCATGCAAGTCTTGGATCAATTACAAAAAGACCGTAGTGAGTTCCGCCTGGAGAATCAGAAGCAGAATAATTATCTTCTAAAAAATGTCCGTATTCGTGAATGATGACAGAGTTGTCAAAGTGGTCGGTATCATTGGTGGTAATATCACCATCAATTCCACCAAGAATATAAAGTTGATCTTCCCCAGGAATATAAAAGCTTACTCCTGAATCAGGATCACCGCCAAAATAAGTTACAGGATTAATACCTTTTGTCCAATAAGCTTGCACTTTATGGTCCACTGTAAATGCGCCAACACTAGTGTTGTTTAGTAAATAATCGTTAGCTAAATAAATTTGATCTAGAATATTAAAAGCTCCTCCTCTGAGGGTTGAGTCCAAAGAAGTATCTGCATGAGCCACTAAGTTTGCCAGGGTTTTATTTGTATCAGCTACAAACGTCGTGGTGATAGAATAAGGAATATTTGTTGTTGGATTTCCAAGCACGCTAACTTTATTAAATGTATTATATGATCTAGAAAGAACTTTAACGGTGTAAGTTCCACCATCATCAGGAATATCAAAAGTATAATATCCTGATGCATCTGTTTCTGTACATTGTACGATTGCTCCCGCTGCATTCAGAACTTGAACCTCAGCTCTACGAATCGCCATGTTTCCAGAAATTGCGCCTAGGCCCGCAACTGTAAAATTTCTTTTTCTGTAATAGGCATTTCCTTCAATAGTATAAGAGGTTGAAAAAGTTGCGTTCGTCGTGCAATAAGATGTCTCTGCTACAGTATTTGTAGGGGCAGATTTAATAATGTCCGTACAAGAAGTTGTTAGTGCTAATGGTAAAATTAGCCATGATGTAGATACAAAATGTGTGATTTTCATACTTCTACTTATCGGCTAAAAGTCTTGATATATTATAGAAAACAATAGACTTCTCAAAATGAGACAGTTAAAAAAGAGGGCATGCTTAAGGGTTTTAACTCAGATTTAAATATTGGCTCTTCCCATATTCACGTTCAAACGGAAGATTGGGGAAAAGAGAACCCATATATTATAACTAGAGTGTTTAAAAACGGAGCGGTCGTAAATAGCATCAAAACAGCTTATGGAGCTGTGTTACCATTTGGCCCCATCAGTGACGAGCAAGCCATTCGTCTTGCCATGAGAGAGCAGCACCAAAAAATTCTAGACCACCTACTTTCTGGTCAAATTCCCGTGTGATTGCTACACTTAAAGGATGATACATTTTCATCACGTTTACAAAACGTATGCGGGGCCAATTCACGCTCTTAAAAACGTAAATATCGATATAGAAAAAGGTGACTTTGTTTTTATCACGGGGCCGAGTGGCGCGGGAAAAACAACGTTATTCAAATTACTTTCTGCTTATGACAAGCCAACTTCCGGGAAAATCCAAGTTGCGAATTATCGCTTGGATGAAATTTCGTCAAAAGAGGTTCCATTTTTTAGAAGAAAAATTGGAATGGTCTTTCAAGATTTTAAACTCTTAAAAGATTACACTCTTCTTGAAAATGTAGAATTACCACTAAAGATTCTTGGTTTGAAATCAAGTATTTCAAAAAATAGAGTTTTAGAAATTCTAGATCTTGTTGGTCTTAAAGACCGTCATGATTATTTTCCAGAGCAAATTTCGGGTGGAGAAAAGCAGAGAGTAGCTATTGCAAGAGCATTGATTCATCAGCCAGAGATTCTTATCGCCGATGAGCCGACAGGAAATTTAGATCCTAAGCTCAGCAATGAAATTATGGATTTATTCGAAAGAATCAATAAACAAGGAACTACGCTGTTTGTTGCAACTCATGATCATGAAATCGTAAAAAGGAAAGACAAAAAACACGTCATCATCAAAGACGGAATGCTGGTAGAGGCATGAAAAGTTTGTTAACACACTTTTTCCGCTCTTGGAAACATCATCCGTTGATTCAAACAGGCGCACTTGTTGTCTTGACGGGCACATTCACCATCATTTTCTCTATCTATCTGTTCTTTAGCAATATGGAAAGAATACTGGTTTCTTGGGGTTCGAACATTGAAATGAATATTTTCCTCAAAGATAATCTCGGAGCAGATGAAGTAGAGAAGATCAAAAAAGAACTCGTGGATTTGAATTACTTCAAAGATGTTCACTTCGTCACACAAAAAGATGCGGCGGACCAATTCTTCTCTAAAATGTCGAGATACATTCCAGAATTCGCTGGAGAGAAAGAATTTCTCAACATTGTTCCTTCAAGTTTTGTGGCCTCTCTGTTGCCAGGTGGAAATCTATCAGATTTTAAAAAAATATCTAATAAAGTAGAAACCGTACCCGGAGTCGAGGACGTTTCTTATGGTCAAGAATGGGTAGAAAATTTTTCTATATTTGTCGGATCAATCAAAAATATCGGATGGGCAATTTCTGGAATTCTGATTTTAGGTTCTCTATTTGTGATTGGTTTTACAGTTTACACGGTGATCGTGAGAAGGCTTGACGAAATTGAAATTTATGAACTCTGTGGTGCCACTTCAAGAATGATCCAGACTCCTTATATTTTTGAAGGTGCTTTGATTTCGTTGATGGCGGCAATTTCAGCATTGGTCATGAGTTACTTTATATTGACTGTACAAAATGAATTCTTTATTTCTAAAATGATTTACCTTGGCCTTAATGACTTGTTCGAATTCTTTGGAGTTATTGAAGTTTTATCACTTCTTATATTTTCGGCGTTTGTCGGTGCTTTTGTATCTTACCTCTGTATTCACAAGCTGAACACCGGCTGGACACGGGCATCGAATTATTCTCGAGGAGAAACTTGATGCTATTGATTATCCTTCTAACATTGAGTTTGGGAGCCCGCGCTGACAATTCAGTCAGCGCCTATGAAAAGGGCAGGCAAGACTATATTCAGAAGGAAGAAGAGAATAGAAATATTTTGAGCGAACTTTATCAGGCGCAACAGAATTTCAAGCGAATCAATTCTGAAAAAAATAAGCTTTTAATACGGAAGCAAAACACACAGAAACACATTGAAAAACTAAATCCATTAGTCCAATCCGCAGAACAAAAGATTCTTGCGCAAAAAATCGAAATTCAAAAAAGACTTATTTATATTTTGAAATTCCAAGATATGAGTATATTGAAGGTGGTTTTCTCGAGTCAAAGCCCATCGGGATTAGACAGAAATCTAAGAATTTTAAAAAATCTTACAGACAGAGATTATGCGCTTTTAAAAACCTATTTTAAAAATGTAAAGACTCTCAAGGTCAAGCAAGTGGAGCTACTGGCAAAGCAAAAATCTCTCCTTCTTTTGGAGCAACAAATTGGGGTCAAGGAAGCTCAGCTCAAACTTGGCAGTGAGAAAAAAAATAAAATGCTGGCAGATATCGACAGTCAAAAATCAAAGCTTCTAATTAAACTCAAAGAGATCCGAACAAAGAAAACTCAGAGTAAAGATGACATTAAAAAAGAAGAGTTCTTGTCTGTTCTATTTGAGCCCTTATTTTTTGAAAAGAAGGGTAAGCTCGCTTATCCGATTCAAGGAAGCATATTTCAAAAATATGGATATTTTTCTCATCCTAAATACAAAACTCAGATTAGGCATAAGGGGTTATTCATAAGCTCAGACGTAGGAGCAGAGGCAAGATCCGTGGCTAAGGGCAAGGTCGTTCACTTAGAAAGAAACAAGAGCAGCGGGTACACATTGGTAGTTGATCACTCGGATCACTATTATTCAGTTTATTCTTATCTAGGAAATCCTTCAGTAAAATTGAATGATAAAGTTATTGAAGGTCAAGTGTTGGCAAAGTCTGTTCAGAGTCATCCGTTCTTTGGCGAAGGTTTGTATTTTGAAATGAGACATTTCTCTGAACCGGTAGATCCTATTGCATGGCTGGAGCCTAAAACTAGAAGTATAGCAAGGAGCACAAGATGAAAAAATGGAAGTGGTTACTGCTCGTAGTTGGAATTTTTGTGATAACGGAAATCATTTCGCGATCAGATATGAAGTCTTATGCAGAAGAAAAATATAAAGACCTTCAGATCTTTGCGAAAGTTCTAAATCTCATACAGCGTTACTATGTGGAAGATGTGGATGCAGCTAAACTTATTCAAGGCGGCATCAAGGGTATGCTCAGCGAGCTTGACCCTCATAGTAATTACTTGCCTCCGGATATTTTTAAAGAATTTCAAGACGAAACAAGCGGAGAATTTGGCGGCATAGGTATTGAAATCAGTGTCCAAGATGAAATCCTTACGATCATTTCTCCAATCGAAGACACGCCTGCATGGAATGCGGGTCTCAAGGCTGGAGATAAAATCGTCACAATCAATGGCGAGTCCACAAAAGGCTTAAGCCTCGTTGAAGCGGCTCAGAGAATGAAGGGCAAAATGGGCGAAGTGATTCACTTAGGAATCATGAGAAAAGATTTTGATAAATCAAAAATCTTTGACGTAAAAAGAGGAACCGTTCGCATTAAATCTGTAAAATCAACGGACATGCTAGATGGATATCTGTATGTCCGCCTTACAAGTTTCATCGAGAATACACATTCTGATTACGATAGAATTGCCAAAGCTCACATTCAAAAATATGGGAAGATCAAGGGCCTCATCATTGACTTAAGGAACAATCCGGGAGGATTGTTGGATCAGGCAGTAAAGATGGCAGATACCTTCTTGGATGAAGGAACTATCGTCAGCACTATGGGAAGAGATCCAAAACAAAAAGAAGTGATCGAAGCTAAAAAAGACAAAGAGTCAGATGATTTTCCGGTGATCTTGGTATTGAATGAGTATTCGGCAAGTGCCAGCGAAATTTTGGCAGGAGCTCTTCAAGATAACAACAGAGCACTCGTTCTTGGCCAAAGAAGTTTTGGTAAAGGCTCTGTACAATCCGTTGTAAAGCTTGGTGATGGTTCTGGTTTAAAGTTAACAGTCGCAAGATACTACACACCCAAAGGAACAGAGATCCAAGCCGAGGGAATCAAGCCTGACATCACCGTTGACGATGTAGATCCAGAGGCGTACGAAAAAGCTTTAGTGAAAAGAAATGTAAAAAGAGAATCAGATATCAATCGTCATCTAAAAGGAAAAACAGAGAGAACAAACATTGTAAAAGCTCCTCAGGTAGGAACTTTGAGCGGTCGAGATGAGTTGCTAAGTAAAGACTTCCAAATAGCGCAAGCCTTCAACTATTTAAAAGCATCAAGAGTGTTTAGAAAAGCAGAAGGACCTGCTAGTAATCCATCTACAACATTTAAGAAGTAAGGAAATATTAATGTACAGATTCTATCTAATAATATTATTGTTAGGAGTAGTTTCCTGCTCCACGAATGCACCTAGCCGAGCTCCTTCTAGTGATGATCAGCGTGCGTCTTTATTTAGAGAAACAATAGCGAAATTCGTTGAGCTTACAAAAGACTTGGTTCCCGCTAAGGTAAAGTACCGCTATATAATTGACGACATATCAGGTAATGCAAGGGTTATATTTAACCAAGATCATTTTGAAATTTTATTAGGGAAAAAATATTTTAATGAATTAGCGTCAGTAAATCTAGATTCAACGCTTGCTCTTTTTTGTCATGAACTTGGCCACGCAGTTATGAGCGAGGGTGAATATGTATCTCAAGAGGAAGTAGCAGATTATTGGACCACAAAAAAATGTCTACCCTATGTTCTTCCTCATTTTGAAAGAGGCGATACGGCAAAGCATTCCTTTTATAAAGAATTTGAAAAATCTTGTAGAAAAGCACATAAGAAAAAAAATAAAATAAAAATTTGCGTGAGATCTTTAGAGGCCTCATATTTTTTTAGAGTTCAAAACGGTATAGATCTGCGTAGTAGAGAAAAATATCAGCCTATAGAATTCAACGATACTTATGAGCGGTTATCATGTACTCCGTATAAAAATGGTAAGCCACCGAGGATTGAACAGTGTGGTTTAAATCATTTGATTGCAGGAAGTTTAAACATACCGAAGCCAGCATGCGAAAATTTAATATTAATGGGCGATTTTATGGATACAACGACTTCGTATTCAGATATGGAGCGATGGTTAGATGAGGGATGTAAGGGGATAAAGCATAAAAAAAATAACTCTGGGGCAGTACCTAAAGCATCTAACTAATCCCCAGAGTAATTGCTAAAATATCACTTAATGTCTTTTAACTTTTCTTTCGGAACTTCATTTATTTTCGCTTTGGATGTGATGAACTCGATCACTTTTTCTTCCGTGATAGTGTTCATTAATCTTTTGCGATTTTCTGGTTGATCGTAGATTTGCTTTACTCTTGCTTCTTCGATTCCCGTTTGTTTGATGTAGAATTCGATTTTCTTATTCACATCTTCGCTCGAAGCATTTAATTTTTCTTGATCGGCAATTTTATTTACAAGGTAGCTAGACTGCACGATAAAAGTGGCCGTTTCGGCAAAATCGCTATCCCACTTCGATGCGTAATCTTTGAATTGCTCTTCATTCATGCCCATTTGTCCCATTCTCTGGTGCATGTCTTGCTTCAAAGCTTCCTTTTGTCTGTCCAAGAGTGTTGTTGGAACTTCCATAGGGTTTGCTAAAGTTAATTCTTTTAGAAGACGATTTTTGAAATCTTCTTGAATTCTTTTTTCTTCGCTAGCGGTGTAATCTTTTAGAATTGCTGCTCTGAGATCTTCTAAAGTTTTAAAACCAATTTTTTCTACGAATTCAGAATTCAGCTCTGGTAATTCGTGTTTTTTAAGCTCATTCAATTTGATTTTGAATTCAACAGGCTTGCCGGCAATTGCAGCTACATGATAGGTTTCTGGGAACTTCAAGTGCGCTGTTTTTTCAGAGCCAACTTTCATTCCAACTACAGCTTCTTCAAATCCTTCGATGAAAGATTTTGAGCCGAGTTCTAGGGGATGGTTTTCACCTTTTCCGCCTTCGAGAGGTGCGCCATCAACAGATCCATCAAAGTTCACAATGGCCACATCGCCCATCTGTGCAGGACGATCTTCTAAAACAGTAACGGTTTGTGCCTGGTTCTTTCTGATGTTTTCTAGAGTTTTATCAACGTGTGAAGTGTCTAAGTTTAGTTTTTCTTTTTGAACTTCAAGGCCTTCATATTTTTTCAATACAACTTCAGGATGGACCTCGAAGGTGAGTGAGAATGTGAAAGGTTTTCCTTCTTCAAGAGGTTTCATGTCCAATTGTGGTTGATTGATTGGATCTAGATTCGATTCATCAAGCGCTTTAAAGAAATTTTCCTCAACGAGAGATTGAATGACATTGGATTGTGCTCTATCGCCATAAAGTTCTTTAACTTTCGTCATTGGAACTTTGCCTTTTCTGAAGCCTTTGATTTCCACGTTTTTTTGAAGCTCTCTGTATGACTTCTCAAAAGCTTTTGCTACCTCTTCAGGTGGGATTTGGAAAGACATTTTTCTTTCTAACTTAGACACATTTTCAACCGTAGGTTTCATTCGAATTCTCCTCTATTTTCAAAGGCTTCGACCGTATGCGAAAACGTTTTAAAAATCAAGAGGAATAGCTGCCATTTTCCTTACAGTGGCGTCATAATCAAAAGCTGTGGAAAACGACAATTCAGAACAACAACCGAGACAATATAAACCTATTGTTTTCATTTCCGGCAAAGGCGGAGTGGGAAAATCCGTTGTAGCTGCCAGTCTTGCCCATCATCTTACAAAAAAAGGGAAAAAAGTGCTACTGGTTGAGCTCGGTGAGAAGAGCTTTTTTGAGAAATTTTTTCAACTCGATAGAGAAGGAAAAACTGTAAGTTACAAAGCTCAAGAGATTCGACCCAATTTATTCATAGCCATTTGGGATTTCAAAGCTTGTTTAAAAGAATACGTTAGCTTCTACATCAAGTCTGAAAAACTCTACGATCTGTTTTTTGGAAACCAAATGATGCAAAAATTAATTCAAGCAGCTCCTGCATTAAAAGAACTGGCACTTTTGGGTAAAGCAACAAGTGGTCCGCGCCATGTGGGACCAAAATTAGATTACGATCATATCATTATTGATTCTTATTCGACGGGCCACCACAGAGCTCTTCTCAAGGCCCCCAAAGGAATCGCGCAAGTTATTAAAAAAGGTCCCATGGGCGTTCAAAGTGAAAACATGATGCAAGTAATTCAAGATCCCAATCTTTGTCAGCAAGTCATTGTAATTAAGCCGGAAGATTTGCCTACAGTAGAGGGCTTAGAGCTCAAGGATAATCTCAAAAAAGATTTAGGTCTAAATTCTACGATTGTGTGCAATCAAATTTTGAATTTTCCAATCTCTCAAAAAGAAATGCTCGATGAAGCAAAAAATTCTTCTGGATCCAATAAAGAACTTTTGGAGTATTTTGCAAAAATACTCGATGAGCAGAGCATTTGTATAAAACAGGTCGTCGAAAAAGATCCAAACTATATTCCCGTAAAATTTTGTTTTCATAATTCTGATAAGTACGAATTCATAGCGGAACTGGGGAAGAGTTTCGGAGGATCTTCAAAATGATTGAGAGTTCAGTGCAAGCTACGCTTGACCAAACATTATTCAAGAGTAAAATTTTAATCTGTGCCGGAAGTGGCGGAGTGGGAAAGACGACTGTTTCCTCGACTCTTGCTTACAAAGCGGCAGAGATGGGCAAGAAAGTTTTAGTATTTACGATCGATCCGTCCAAGAGACTGGCAACGTGTTTGGGATTAGATCATTGGAATGGAAATGAAATACTAGTTAAAAAATTTGACCAATCATCTTCTGGTGGCGGAGAGCTTTGGGCAGCAATGATTGAGCCAAAAAAGATTTTCGATGAATTTGTTCATGAGAACTCATCGACAAAAGCTGAAGCCCAGACAATGCTTGATAATCGTCTTTACCAGGAGCTTTCAACTTCGTTAAGTGGCTCTCAAGAATTCACTTCGCTTCAGGCGCTGAACAAGGCTTTCAAGAGTGGGATTTATGACCTTATTGTTTTAGATACGCCACCAGCGCAACATACTCTGGACTTTATTCAATCTCCAGAGGTGATTTTCAATTTGTTTAAAGGACCTATCGTCGATTGGTTTATGAAAATCTATGACAAGAAACAAGGCGGAATGTTTTCTTTCATCGGAAAGGGAACTGCCGTCGCAATCAATGTGCTTGAGCGTTTGACGGGAGCAGAGTTTATTTCTGAGCTCCAGGTTTTCTTCGCCACGGTTTCTGGCTGGAGAGAGGCGATACAAAAAACCGTAATCGATACGCAGAATTTAATGATGGGCAATGATACTCAATTTGTTATCGTTACAAATATTGATGACTCAAAACTTCTAGAAGCAGAGGAAGTGGTTCGTGAGTTTAAAAAAAGAGGGTTTCAAGTTCATCACATTATCATCAATAAGGTCTTGCCAGAATGGACAGATTTAAAGCCAGCAACCGGCAATCAAGAAAAGCTTATTTCGTTTTATAACTCTTTAAAAGAATTTTATAGTTCGCAGATTCAAAGACTGATGCAAAAAGAAGTGCGCGGCTTTAGAGCGGTAGAGTTTTGGAGTCTCCCGCAGATTACTCAAGAACAAGACGAGCTTATGTCTTTAGAAAAATTATCAAAATTATTTAAAGGTATGAATTTTATGGGTGGAAAATTATGAAAATTTTTTTACTAGTGGGATTGGTATTTTTAAATTCATGTGCGTCAACTCCAGATCCAGAAATCACCGAAAAAAAACATGAAACTCCTAGAGCTAGTCAGACTTTGGATGAATTGTACCAAAGGGGTAAGTCTGAACGCATTCAGGGATCGCCAAAAGAATGTTTAAAAACATTTTCTAAAATCATTGAGCTCCGGAAAACAGTGCAAGACAGCCTCTTTGCTTACTCCCTCTACCAATCTGGTCTTTGCCATGAAATGCTGGGCGAGTACGAGAGGGCGATTGCTGTTTATCAAGATGCTTTGAGAGTAAAAGCAATTGTAAACTCTGAGCTAGCGCTTCTTGAAATCCCCTCAAGATTAGCAATTTCTTACGAAAGAGTTCAGGATGTAGCTACAGCAAACACTTATTATCTTATTGTGAAAAGATACATTGATGATCTTAAGAAAAACAAAAAATCATTCAACTCTAAAAAAGAATACTATGCTGAAACTTTATTCCAAATGGGAACGATTGCTAACAACTATCAACCTACGAAGTCTAGCGATCAGGGCATCCTTGCTCAGGATTTTTCTAGCTACTTAAAATCTATCAGCTATGCTCAAGAGTATTTAATGTTGGTATTAGAGCTAGAAGTTCAGCCTTATACTGAGTACGCTCTCAAACAGATGGTAACAAATTTCCAAAGTAGTTTTGAATTCATTAAAAACATCGGTCTTGATACGGTAGACGATGAAGTTGTAGCGCAAAGAGATAGACAGATAAGACAAAAAGACATGAGCACAATTCTTGCGCATCACATCGATGAATTCGAAACAGAGTCTTCGGTTCAGAAAAAATCAAAACGAAGTGACTACAAAGAGATTTTCTCAAAACTTAAAGAAATTAAAACAGGATTAGATGCCATCATCAATGAAAGGTCCATTGGTGAAGGTTTAACTCCCGAAGCACAAAAGCTTCAGGACCCTAAAAAAGAAGGAAGGTTTATTCCCATAAAGAACGAAACGAACGAAGGTGAAAAGAATGGTCGGTAGATTCAAAAATGGAGTTATGTCTTTCTTAGAAGGTGTAAAGCTTTTAAAAAATGATAAAAATATGCGAGCCTTGGGAATTGTTCCTGCGCTGATGTCACTCACACTATTTACCGTGGGATTGGTTGTAGGCATGATGTATGTCGATGACATTTTGTCTTGGGTCATCAAGGCTAATCTCAATGATTATAATATTTTTCTAAAGTCATTGGTGTATGTTTTGTCTTTTGTTCTATTGGGATTTATTTTATATTTTGCGACTTTCATTGTGGTTTCAATTTTGGCTATACCCGTGTGTGCATCTCTTTCTCAAAAAGTTCTTGTTGATTCGGGATACTTGTCTTCAGCTAAAAAAGGCCTTAAAGAAAACCTATTCACTTTTGCAAAAATGCTAAGAGTTTCGCTATTAAAACTTGGATTTATCTTGGCAATATCTGCGATGCTATTTATTGCATCTTTTATTCCAATTATTTCGCCAATAGCCCTTTACTTTAGTTTAATGATACTCACCTTCGATTGTATGGATTACGCAATGGAACATGATGAGCAGGGTTTAAGACAAAGATTTAAATTTTTCTTTAGTCATTGGGTCGAATTCAGTGGGTTTGCGCTTTGTATGGCAGTCATAGTTGTTATTCCATTTATTCATTTTATTTTACTGCCAGCTGCGGTGTTGGGATCTTCTGTGCTCTATATTAGAATCCAATCGGCGGAAAAGTTAAAATAAGCAAAAAATTAGATAGGTAAAAAATGATTCAAAAACAAATACATGACTTAATTTGCAAGAACTGTGAAAAAATCGACAGCTGGCTTTCTGGTAAAAAGAAAGAACTCCAGCTGCCATTCTATACAAGTATAGATATCAGAGACTCCCATCATAAAATCGTAAGCGTTGATGCAAATATTTACCCGGCGGGTTTCAATAATATTTGCCCTACAGATAAAGAGCATGCGCCAGAAATTACAAAGGCATACTTGGATTCTTACTACGGCGGAAAAGTTAAAAAAATTGCCCTACTCACAGAGGAACACACTAAAAATCCTTATTACTGGGAAAATGTAAGATGGATTTTGAAAATGGTGGAGGATGCAGGCTACGAAATCAGAGTGTGCTTGCCACAAGTTTTAGACAACGAGGTGCAAGTAGATTCTTCCAGTGGGAATAAAGTTACAGTTCATCCATTTAAAAAAATAGGCGGTGAGCTCATTGGAACAGATGGATTTAAACCTGATCTCATTATCAGTAACAATGATTTCTCAAATGCCTACGAAGCTTGGGCCGAGGGATTAAAAACTCCAATCAACCCTCCGCGAGAATTGGGATGGCATCAACGAAAGAAGAGTGATCACTTTAAATATTTCAATCAGCTCGCAACAGAGTTTTCTGACATCATCGGAATTGATCCTTGGATTTTAACTGTAGAAACAGAAGTAGCTCCCGATTTTGATGTGAACGACGTGGACTCAAGAGAGGCCGTTGCACTTAAAGTGGAAGCTATGCTTAAACGCATTCAAGAAAATTATAACAAACGCGGAATCAAAGACAAGCCGACCGTATTCGTAAAAAATAATTCCGGAACTTACGGCCTAGGCGTAATGAGAGCATTATCTGGTGATGACATTCGTATGTTAAACAGTAAAGGCCGCGGAAAAATGAATGCAGCCAAAGGCGGCGGAGATGTGACGGAAGTTATTCTCCAAGAAGGAGTTCCAACGGCAGTCATGGCAGAGGGAGTTGTCGCTGAACCCGTAGTTTACATCGTAGGATGCGATCTCGCAGGTGGATTCTTTAGAACTCATAGCGAAAAGGGACCAGACGATAGCTTAAATAGTCCTGGCGCCGTTTACAAAAAAATGTGCGTATCAGATCTAAAAGTAGATCAAGGCGGATGCCCCATCGAAAACGTCTACGGATGGGTAGCAAAACTCTCATCCCTAGCAATAGGATACGAAATCAAACAACTGAACCTAAAAATAAAAAGGTGAGCCGCACCTTTTCCACACATCTGCGTTATACGTGACGCACACCTTTGGAAAAGGTGCGGCTCACCTTTATTCCCAGGACATGGTTACGGGGATTTTGGAGAGAGTGTAGATTTCTCTTCTGTCGATAATGACTTCGCGGCTCGAGTGATTTGAATGTGAGAATTGGACTTTTGAAAGTACCCAATAACCTGGCCACATTTCAGAGACATTTCTAAATGAGAACGAAGCTTTTGGATTTACTTCAAAACTTATATCTGTATCGTCTGGAGTTAGTTTGTAAATATCTTCCACTGGGATTGTAATAGGGACTGGAAGATTTGTTTTAGCAGAAAGCTCGCAAGGTGAAGTGATAACCATGGTTGGTCTTTCCCCACTGGAGGCCATGCCTTCTGCTTCAAATGTTAATGTATAGGAATCGAAATATTCGCAAAGGCGTTGGCTGTTCTGTTCATTCTTCACTAAAAAATTTCTAACATTGATTTGGAAATTTCTTTCAGCCTTCGCAACTTGAATACTCGTAACTATATCTTTATGTAAGGCAGTTTGAAGAGCGTCGCCTTTATCAAAAAAATTAAAAAGATTTTGATTTTCAACGGCAGCTGGAGATCTATTATGAATAAACAAACGAGATGCGCACCAAGATAGCAGGCACAATCCCACTAGAAAGAAAAAATATTTTTTTGATCTATAATATGTTTTCATTGTTGTCTTAACTAATTCCCAATTAAATAAATACCTTACATAGGATGTTTCGGATTGATTCTTACACAAGTTTAATTTCAAGGCAGATTACTGGACTAAGGTGTGGATTTTGGGATGCTGTCAGCAAGAGGTTTTAGTTTGGCTACGAGGGCTGCCATCTCTGTGAGCCTTGGATCTCTTATCGAAGTGGATAGCATCTTATTATACAGAACTTTAAACATCTGATTCGAAGCGTTTGTCCTATTGGCGTAGATTCTACTCATAAAGGATTCATTAACGAATCCATTTTTCGCGAGCGAACTTGTTAGCGTAGCTTTAAAGTCTCTTAAATCCAAAACTTCAACAGGAGCCTGTCCACTGTAACTCGGATAAGGTTTTAGTAAAACTTTGAAACTATCTTCTGTAATGATTCTCTCTGCATCGGGGCTGGGCTTATTAAATACTTTTTTAAAGAAAGTGTAATAATCAATTTTTGCAAAGAGACCTACTTGCGGGGTATTGAATTTATCACCGATGAAAGATTCTAAATTACGACTGCTTTTCATCATCATAAGTAGCTGTCTTCTTTCGGATTCGCTAATGTCCCGGCTTTGAGAGAGATCAATTATTGCGCTAAAGTTTGTGGCGATAAGTTTTCTATCGCTTAAAATCTCTTTCAATACTTCTGAGCGTTCATAAGGAGTTGTTGCATTTTTAAATTTACATCCAATTTCTTTGAGCTTTACCATCTCGGGAGAGTTGGTTGATTCATAAGATTTATAAGCATTCAGATCGGGGTTGTTGTAACCGTAACCTTTGTTTTTTATTGGAGTGCCGTGATTTTTCCAAGCTTTAATGGATGTATTTTCACAATTATCCCAGTCGGGTTTTTGAATCATATCTAAAACGGCATTCGCAAGTTCGGCAGCGTCTGTCGGTTTCAATGTGCTCTTAGGGTCAACAATCACACCACGTTGGTGGTAATTGTTCACTTGAGCCATGTGAGCAATATGGTAAAGCATCGAAAGCTCACTTTTGGCACTTTCTCCGGGCGCTGTTTTTGTCCAACCAAAAGTTGTTGCTCTAGGGAATGTTCTTAAATATCGACTGGAAAGAGGATTTTCTTGATCGAGAGTATTTGTATACTCATGATTCATTTCTTCTACACCTTGCTCGATACTATCGATCGTAGCTAAACGATTCACTCTAGAAGTATTTGCATCGGCAGAAAAAGCGGGATCATCGGCAACGATTTGTCCAACACCCAGAGTTCTGCAGCCTTGAAGATGAAGAGAATTAATATTTTTGAACCAATTTTTGTATCTAGGATCACATGATAGTTTTTCTATAAAATCGAGCCTGAGTCTCCCGTTGGCTCTTTTGCCTTCCCAAGCTCCGTAGTGATGACCTGAGATAACTAAACCATCACACTTTTCACCGCTATTCACCATTCGTCGAAAGGCAGTTTCTGGATTATCTCCATCATTCATGTATTCTTTTACGATGATATTGTGGCCAGTGGCCGCGTTCAGTTTTTTGGCTAAGTCAGCGACGCTTTGGAATTCTTTTTCGTTGTTGAGCGAAAAATAACAGATTCGCGCGGTTCTAGCTTGTGCTAAAACCTCTGTTGACGCTATTAATGCTATCAAAACCAGCAAGAATCTCATGCCTATACATCGGCGCATTATTTCTCTAATTTTATGATTTCGCTTGTCTTTCTAGTCCATTATTTTAGCATATTTAGGTGACTAGACCATGGTCAGGTTCTGAAATGAACCGACCGTAGTCCTGTGACTTGTGGTTAGGGAATTCGTGGGGAAGAACCTAACGCAAGTTAAAGTCACGATTCATCCGGGGGGAATGATTATGAAGAAGATTTTATATGTCCTTATTGTCGCGCTATTGGTTTTGATCCAACTGCAAACATCAAATGCAGCATCGAATGTATCTGTGCCGAAAGAAACTAAAGAATGGACGTTCTTAATATTTATGAACGGTCATGACGAGATGCTTTCTCCTTATACAGATTCAAATCTCGAATCGATCGAAAAGGTAGGCTCGACGCAAGACATTAATATTGTCGTCCAAGTTGCTTCTTTGAATAGGCATCAAACAGAAAGAGTTTACGTAAACAAGGGCAGTCATGAGATTGTCGAAAAACTTCCACGCGTTGATATGGGTGACTACAAAGAACTCAATAAATTTATCGAATGGACAGTAAAAAAATATCCTGCAAAAAAATACTTCATCAACGTATGGAACCACGGAACAGGGTGGCACAACATTCGTTTAAATATGGAAGGCTCAAGACCTAGTGCATTTGAAACTCAAGACGTTTCTTTTGATGGCATAACTGGAAATTTTATTTCTACAGAGCAAATGGGCGATGTGATGAAAAAATTTGCAGATCTTATTGGTCATAAAGTTGATCTTTACGGAAACGACGCGTGTTTAATGTCGATGATAGAGGTTGCCTCTGAATTCACGGATTCAGTTTCATTCTTTGCAAGCTCACAAGAAAACGAACCTTTGTCAGGATGGCCTTACGATAAGCTCCTTGCAAGATGGGTACAAAATCCAACAATGGATGGCGGAGAGGTGGGTTCAATCTTAACCGAAGAATATTTAAAACTTTATCCTGATGACGAAGTAAATCCAAATGGAACAACTTTTTCGACCGTTGACATGAGTAAGTTGGATATTTTGATTACTGCCTTAGCAAATCTTCGCAACGAACTTATGGGACTAGGTTCTGAAAAAACAAAGGCTTTACTTACGGTAGCTAGTGGAACGCACAACTTTACGGGCGGACCTGATTACAAAGATATTTATGATTTCGTTTCTAGATTGGAAAAGAACTCAGCATTAGGTGTAAATAAATCTGTGCTTACAGATGTGAAAAGCGCTTTCAATGATGTTGTTATTAAGAATGTACATTCAGAAGAAGAAAGGGGTGCCCACGGATTGTCTATGTGGCTGCCGACTTACGATCTGTATTATAACGATCATATTTCTCGATACAAAAATCTAGAATTCAACAAGAAGACCGGCTGGGCCGATCTTCTTGATTTATTATTTAGTAAATAATTAACGAGTTTTAGAAAGCAGAATGCCACTGAACCAGATCACATCAACACCTTTGTACTTGATGTGAGATGGAGTGCTTCTGTTTGCACAATCAAAATTTTGTCCAAGTGATGTAATGTATTTTGAAAGATCAGAATCAGGCAGAGAAAGAATGTTCATATCATTAAGATGAGCGCTCAATTTCTCTCTGCTTGTGTAACATTCGTAAACTTCAGCTTGCGCTCCGCCTGGTAAAGCCGGGCAAGGACGAATTGAAGAACGAACCCAAAGATCATTTCCTTGCACAACAACAAGTTCAACGGGCTGAACTGCCATGGAAGCTCCGTTATCATGCATTTCGATGTTAGAAGCAAAGGCTCCTGTTGCAACAAATAGAGTTGCGATAGCTAAAAGTAACTTCATAATTTCCCCCCTAGGAATAGTTATTTGTAGGGTTGTTTCTAACAAAGGATTTCTAGCGATTCAACTGCGGCCTGATATTTGGGACAGTGCAAATGCAAACAACTTAATTTGCTTGATCATTGAGGCCAAGCCACTCGCGCGAGTTTGAGATAAGTGCGTGTTAAGTCCTAGCTTCTCCATAAATTCTGCATTGGATTGCATGATTTCTTGAGCCGTTTCCCCGGAATATATCCGAAGAGCCAAAGCTACCAGTCCCTTCACAATCGCCGCGTCACTGTCGCCCTGATAATGAATTTTACCGTCTTTCATTTCCGCAAACATCCAAACCGAAGACTGACAGCCTTTCACTTTATACTGATCAGTTTGATATTTGGGATCAATACGACAGTCTTTTCCGATTTTGATGAGATGAGAATATTTCTCTTCCCAAGAAGGAAACTTCTCAAACTCTTCAACAATATATTTTGATTTTTCTGCAATGCTCATTATTTGTGTTGTTTCGCAAGTTCAACAAATGTGCGCACGATAACTCCCGAGGCTCCTTTTGCAGGTGTATAGGGAAGTCTGTGACCGTTGTTGTAAGCTGTGCCCGCAATATCAAAGTGTGCCCACGGAATATCCTTTTCAACAAACTCACCTAAATAAATTGCACCTTGTGCGCTACCTGCTCCACGTCTTTGAGAAACGTTTTGTAGATCCGCGTAGGTGCCTTTCATATCTTTTAGATGTTCTTCATGCATTGGCATTTCCCAGAGAGTTTCCCCAGAAGCAGCAGCTGCTTTTGTAATTTTTTGAGTTAACTTTGTGTCACGAGAAAAGAATCCTGTGTGCACATCACCCAGTGCCATCACCATGGCGCCTGTCAATGTTGCTGCATCCACGATGAATTCTGGTTTTTGTTCTGAAGCATAAACAAGCGCATCCGAAAGAATCAATCTGCCTTCTGCATCTGTGTTGTTCACCTCAGTTGTTTTTCCGTTTCTGGCAGTAGTGATATCGCCCGGTTTATTTGCAAATGGTCCAGGCATGTTTTCAGAAGAGGGAACAATACCAATCACATTCACTTTTAATTTTAATTTTGCAATGGCAAGCATTGTTGCAATCACGGCAGCTCCACCCATCATGTCGTATTTCATTTCTTCCATGCCCGCGCCTGGCTTAAGAGAAATACCACCAGAGTCAAAAGTTAAACCTTTTCCAACAAAACAAATTGGTTTTTTTGATTTGGCTCCACCTTTGTATTCCATAATGATCAAGCGTGGATCTTCTCCCCCGCCGAGCGAGACTCCGTGCAGATTTCCCATTTTTTCTTTTTTAATTCTAGCACCATCCCAAATTGTAACTTTGAGTCCTGTGCCAGTGGCAGCTTTTTTTGTAGTCTCTCCAAGTATTGGAGGATTCATTTCGTTTCCAGGAGTGTCGCCGATTGTTCTTGCGAAGTTTACCGCTTCAGCAACAATGCGCGCCTCTTTTTCTGCGCTTTTAGCAGAAGTTGTGTTACCTGCAAGTGAAGTTAAAATGCTCACCTTCATTTTTGGTGTTTCTTTAGCGTTTGATTTATTAGGTACAGACTTATAAATTTCAAAAGTGTATTCACTCAAATAGAAACCTTCAAAAACTGCTCTCAAATTCTCTTCTTTATTTTTTGCGGTAAGAGGGAGAGTTTCAACTGCGATGGTTACAGATTTTACAGAATTTGCTTTTAAATTTTTAAATGCTGTAGCAGAAGCGCGGCGAATTGTTTCGTGCGTAACTCTTTTCGCATCTCCTAATCCTACAAGAAGTAAATTTGTGAAACCCTGCTGGTTCTGTTCCTTTCGGGCATATTGTCTAAAAAACAATGAATCACCGTGATTCATGTATCGCACTACTGGTAAATACACTTGAAACACAGAATATTATGTGATTCAATGACTATGTAATATCCAGAGTTCTGTACACGCTCTGTGACAAGCGCTAATTGGTTCTTCACTGCGGTCACGACGTCGCTTTAGCATTAGGCTAACGTAATATACATTTGCCAATTTGGCAACTTTCGTTTTTTATTCCCATCGATTAAAATATACAGATCTTTGAACTAAATAGAACATTGTAAAAAAATCGAAATTGTTGCACACTTGTAAGGAGATCAATGATGTGGAAAATAGGAGCAGTTGGTTTACATTTGATAAAAAAATGGGCTATAGGAGTCGAAGTCATGTGCTCACCGAGTCACTATGTGGTTCAAGTACCACAGCGGCTACAGTCTGCTTTAACTTAAATATGATATCATTTTGTTTCATTATAG
>JANMFM010000137.1:0-5328 GCA_031374125.1 Bdellovibrionales bacterium | reverse complement strand
CAATATAGTGAGCAAGTGTTGTTACATTCATTCGATTGACTCCAATTCTAAAACACTAAAAAAGTTCGAGACCCATATGGTCGTACTTGTAAAAGCGTATCTAAACATTGGAGATTGTTGAAGTGAAAAATGGCGGGGCAGGTGGCAAGAGTGGAGTGCGGGCTTTGTAAGTGCAATCTTTTTTGGCACTTACAGCTTAGGGCAGGATTACCCAGGGACGGAAAAATATCCCCGTCTTAGGTTACGAGAAGTCTTTTAAATAAATATATATAGTTTGGGCTCGATCTTTCCCGGTGTTGAGTTTGCAATTTGTGGGGTAGGAAGCTGCATAAGCAGCATAACTTAAACAAAAGGAAAACATCATGCGAAGCGATCAAGCTTATTTAGAAACACCTCATACCCATAAACATCTTATATGTTGGAAGTCGACACTGGCAGGCCTGGCCTTTGCAATCGTCGTTTTCCTTGGATTCTTGGCTCTGTCCGTGGCATTTGGAGGTATCGGTTTGTCCGATGGATCTTCAGCTAAAGCTGCTGGAACGTTCGTTGCCGGATCATTGATCATTGCAACAATCTTGGCGGCATTTTCGGGTGGCTACTTGGCTTCACGCCTTGGTCGTACCGAAGTGGACGCTCTAGGGACTACGCAAGGTATGGTTGTAGGCGCAGTCTTTTTGATTTTTGTGGTATGCCAAGTGACTTCAGTAGTTGGTGCGATCGGAAAAGCCGCAGGACATGCTATGGGTGCTGCAACAATTGTCGCTGGTGATGCAGCGACAGCCGCGAGCGAAAATCCAATGGTTCAAGATATCGTGCAAGATAATTTTGGAGAATTGAGATTAAAGTCTGATCCTGCAGTAGTAGCTAAAGGTGTTGCGAGTAGACTTTTGCGTGGTGATGAAGAGAGCGCCAAAAATTACTTAGCCTATCAAGCAGGTGTTCTCACATCAGAAGTGGATCAAAAAATCAATGCAGCTAAAGCAAAAATAGATGAAGCAACGACAAAACTCCGTGAGGCAACTGCGAGTGCCATGAAGGCCACGGGATGGAGTTTATTTGTTATTCTGGTTTTAGGAATGATCTCTTCAGGCGTTGGTGGATTGTTGGCTACAAAGTGTAACGAAAAATATACTTTAGATACTCATGATGATCTTAAAAAAGATTATAAGAGAACGCGTACATAGATTTAAAACATGAACTTTAAGTTTCGATTAAAAACGATTAAACAAAACAAAGGATTATAAAATGAAACCATCAGAAATTATTTCAAATCAAAAAGGTGCGATCGGTTGGATTCTACTATGGCTGGTAGGAATTCCATTGCCGATTCTATTAATATTATTTCTAATTCGTGGCGGAACCTGAGTAAAGAGGTACCGCCCGCGGTACCTTTAACTATTCTAATCCTACTCCACATTCCATATCCATTTGGATAGAAGTTTGTTCGTAACTGTCCACTTGAATCATAAAATTACCCACTACGCCACGATCTCTTAGGGACATGCACTCAAAAACGTGCATTGTTTGTATCTCACCAACTAACTGTGCTTTTGCCGTTACAATCTATAACAAATGGTCTGCTTAAACCACCAACTGTTTACCTTTGTCCAGGAACACAGCCACTTGCTTCTAAGGAATTTCCGTAAGTGACCAGGAATGACAATACTAAAATCATCTTTTTTAACATATCCTCTCCTTATTGAACGCTAGGCCTATGTCTTGTATATGTTGAGCTATATCATTCGGCATAGCAGTAGAAATTTTAACGGGTCAATCACAAATAATGTTTAATTTGGATCTAATTTTATTGGAGTCGATTTGTTTTGATCACTTTGATACTTTGTAAGCTTTTAATATACATTTTTGCGCAAAATGTGATCCACAATGAGATGAGGATGTTTTGTCTGCAAGTTAAGAATGGTCAGAGCAAACACACTTAAAGCTTCAATATCTTGTTAGACGTTATCATTATTTTTTAGCCATTTACCGACAATAGAATATGTTTATTTTATTTCTGCTGACATTTTTTTTCAGTCATTCTTCTAAGGCCAATTATATTTATTCAGCTGATAATGTAAAAGTAGTGGATTCGAGAAAGTTTGGAAAGTGTTTGGCTTTTGAGGTTGCTGATTATAATACTGTGGGGATAAATGCACATAGAGATAAATACTCAGATATGATCACTTATTTAGCAGGTAGCCGGTTTCACTATGAGAATCAGGGAGTGGCTTCTTTGCGAAATTGGGTGATTAAACAAAAAAATAATTCTATCACTTTAACTTCAATTTTCAGAGCAAGCCTGGAGTTAAACAAAGGTGATCTAGTGGAAACGCTTTTATCTTTACATGAATTACTTCGCGCTTAAGCGCGTCCCAATGCATCTTATAGTGTAGGTCTTTCTCCTTTTACAGAAAAAGAAAGAAATAATTTTTGGAATAAATTTACGGACATACGGGGAGATCTTCGTGAAAGAGGATCAGGGTTTACGGGTGATCATCGCGGCACATGGTATCGAATATGGGGTAATATGCTGTATATGGTTCAAAACTCCATTAAGGAAGATTCATCTGGAAAAAGCACTGGATGTATTTCAAGCTTTCTACCTCGAAATATCACACGTTTAAAATCCAATTCTGTAGGTATTTTGGCGGAAGCATTAAAGATAGGAGGCTTTTTTTGGCCAGAAGATGATTACCGAAAGTCAGAGTTGAATGTTATGGGATCGGATGCTGGCTATTTTATGATGTCTTTAATAAAAAATTCAGAAAAATCTCTTAATAAAATCGCGAGCGCAGAGGACTGGCAGAGTGTAGAAAGAATTCGTACATTTACAGTCCTCCATCGATCTTAGAGAACCTATTTATTAAAGGACGTTCTAAATTCTAATTCAAAAAAGAATTCCGTTTGTTCTGTCGGTTTCAACACAGCTGAATTTTACAACGGCTAATTTCTAGATTTTTTGATTTTGTAACGATTCACGTAAGAATCAAATGGCGGGGTAGGTTGGACGAAGGTAGAACTTATTGTTGGAGCCTAAGCGTTAGCTGACTAGGTTAACAAATGTGTATGCCAATTTTTGTCAATTTGGGATTTTTTTTAGTCTATATCTATTTAAAATCACAATGGTAAGTACATAAGTTGCAATACATTGCATTGTGATAAATTCCTTAATTTTTATATTTGTAATTTTACTATCTATCTGGAGTTTTGCTGAAGACAAAACTCCGTATCAAATTTTGGGAGTTCCTCAAAATGCATCGGCAAAGCAGATCAAATCTGCATACCGAAAACTTGCAATGAAGCACCATCCGGATAGAACCTCTGATCCTATGTTGTCGCAAAAATTTATAGAAATCAATCAGGCCTACAAATCACTTCTAAATAAATCAGAACAACCTATAGATACAACACCACGAAAAACAGACCTGGGCGGAGGATTTGGGATGGCTGAAGTTTTTGAAAAAGACATGGCCTTTGATATGCTTAAAAGTGAGTATCCTATCTTTTTTTCAGAAAATTTTTTATTTGAAAATAAGGAAAGCTATTCGAGAATTGGTTCTCTCTTGAGAGCTAATAAAAAACTCGCTTATCAAGCAATATTATCATCTCACATGATGACCCGAAAGGATACGCAAAGCGCTTTAATCGCTCATCGCACAAACATGATGGATGAATTAAAATTTCTTCAAAGCTCTATGATTAAAGATGCTCCCGTAAGGCGAGCTGATGTCGAAGCAGATTCTTATTTGTTGGAAATAGCTTTATCTCAAAAAGGATACGAGCATGCGAATGCTTTTAATATTCTTCTCTATCTAAACAAACCTCAGGTCTCAGATGCTTTGGATTACTATATAGACTTCCTGGTTAAAACTGAATTTGAAAAATATTACGCGCAGACAATGTCTATCAATAGAGCTCTTCAAAATAATGATTATCAGCATTTAACGTTAGATAAGGTTTTAAGTGCCTTAAAAAGATCCGATATTACACAGGTCGGATTAAACGAATTAATAGGCACTTTCAATCACCTTGATAACGAGATATTGACTAAATTTAAAAATCAACTCATAGAAATCCTACCAACATTAGATATCCAGCCATTGAGAGGAAATGAAAAAAAACAAGAGCTGTGGAAAAAGATTCTTGAACTCTCTAAAAATGATGTTGAACGAAAAATTGTACTCGAAAAAATGCTCACTGACAGAAATGAATTTAATGATTACCAAAAAGTTGAATTTTCGAATCAGATTTTGAAAATCTCTTCTAATTCTAAACTCGCAAGGGATACCTTACTTCAAATACAAAAAAAATTGGTCGGAAGTAATAATTATTTGATGAGGTCAATTAGCTTACATGCCGGAAGTATACTCTTAGCACTGGATCCAAAATATGCATATTTACTTGATACTTTACTATCCTATCCGTTGGATAGCTACACGGGTAGAGTATTAGGAACTTTATTATCGTTGTATCCAAAAAATAAAAAACTACATCAAATCATCAAAGACAATATTCTCAATGAAGCTAAAAAATACAGTAAAGGTAGTTATAGTGCTCGTCTTTCAGTTTATTTACTCAAAGAGCTTCAGAATAAACCTCTGCCTAAAAGCCTTTTAGATGTTATGGAAGTAAATATTGGCCGAATTAAAGATTTATCTGCTGGTGATGAGAATGAAATCAACACGGAATTATTAAGCAAAGCACGTAGGATACAGATTCAAGAAGATCTAACTCCTACATGCAGCTCACTATTTCGTTAGTCGGATTTCTATAGGCCTGATATGAAGCGATAGTAATGATAGTGGGAAAAATGGCGGAACAAGTGGGGCGAGTTTAGAGCGTTGATACTAGTCCAATCCCTTTAAAAACTCGATAAGCTTCGCATTGAACTCTTCTGGATTATCAAGATTGCTCAAATGTCCTGCTTTTGGAATGACAAAAAGCTTAGAGTTTGGAATTTTTTCGTTTAAAGCTTTTGCTGAACTCATGGAAATCACCACGTCTAATTCTCCCTGCAAGATCATTGTCGGAATTTGGATTTTATTGAGATCCTCGGCGGTATCAGTCCTACTCGTCAAAGCTAAGAGACCAGCTTCAACTCCAGGAATTTTATTTGTCATTGCAATTTTTCGAGCTTTCACAAATTCTAATGATTTCTTTCCATCTGAAGTTGGTGCTGTAGATTTAGCAATAAATTCATCAACGAAAGCTGATAGGCCCTTTTCTTCGATAAGCTTAATTCCTTTGTAACGACCAATTTTAGAAGAATCTAGATCTGGTTCACTCTTGGTATCAGCGAGTACGAGTCCACGAAATCGCTCAGGATCG
>JANMFM010000136.1:0-3240 GCA_031374125.1 Bdellovibrionales bacterium | reverse complement strand
AAAAACTTCTATGACTTTACCGTGAAAGCCGGTCTCATGGAAAACACTGGCGGCGTTGGTTTTGAGTACAACCTCATTCCTAGAAAACTCAGACTCTCGTTTGATGTTTTTGATTTTGCTGCGGAACAGCCTCATTTGAGAGCGGGCTTAAGGTATAATATACTTCACGGTATATACGTCGTTGCCGGTGGGGATGACTTCGCCGATTCAGACGAAGCATCAGGTTACCTCGGCGCAGGTATTGATCTGACTAACGATGATTTAAAACTTTTACTTTCAAAGGTGTCTTTCTAGAAACCATATAGAAAAGACAATATAAATTATGTTCAAAAATGCTCTTGTCAGTGTTTCGGATAAAACCGGATTGAAGGAATTTTTAAAACCACTCGTGGATCTTGGTTTGCGAGTTGTCTCTACAGGCGGCACGGCCAAATATCTCAAAGAAAATGGAATCAAAGTCATCGAAGTGAGTGAGCAAACGGGCTTTCCGGAAGTGATGGATGGAAGAGTGAGAACTCTTCATCCAAAAATTCATATGGCTCTGCTGGCCAGACAAGAAAACGCAGAAGATATGAATTTGCTCAAAGAGTATTCTCTTGAGCCCTTCGATCTTGTTATTGGCAATTTGTATCCTTTTTCTCAGCATAAAGATTTGGATTTATCAGAGAGAGAATTATCAGAGTACATTGATATCGGAGGCCCAGCTTTATTGAGAGCTGCTGCTAAAAACTATGAATACACAACAGTGATTTGCGATACTAGCGATTACAAATGGATTTCGGCTCAAGGAAACACCAATCGCGATCAAAGGAAAATTCTCGCTAGTAAGCTCTTTAGTCATATCTCAGGATATGATTCTATGGTGGCAAATCATTTGGCTGCGGATTCATTCTCATTCGATGAAACCACATTCTCAGCACAGCTCGTGCAAAAGCTCAGATACGGGGAAAATCCACAACAGCAAGCTCTCTGGCTAAAAATGAAAGACACTGGTAAGCTCTCTAAAGTATACGGTCTTCACAATTCCAAGATCCTTCAAGGAAAAGCGCTTTCGTACAATAATCTTTTAGATTTGGATGCGACTCTGGATTTGGCTGTTCTATTTGATAGGCCAACATGTATAGCTGTGAAACATAATAATCCTTGTGGAGTTTCTTCAGGTACAAATATCCTTGAGGCGACACAAAAAGCCTTGAAAGCAGATCCTATCAGTGTGTTTGGGGGAATTATTGCCCTTAATGAAACTGTAAATGAAGCGACAGCGCAGGAACTTTCAAAAGTATTTTTAGAGTGCGTGATCGCGCCGAAGTTTGATTCGCAAGCTTTAAAGATTTTAGAAACTAAGAAAAACTTACGGCTTTTAGAATACGATTTTAATCTTCACAAAAAAGAATCACTCATAAGATCTGTCTCTGGAGGATTCTTGCTTCAGTCTCCTGATATTGTGAGTCTAGAGTGGGATAAAAATTGGCGAATTTATGGCGAAGAACCTTCACAAGATATCAAAAAAGATTTACTATTTGCTTGGAAGATTTGTTCGGCATTAAAAAGTAATGCCATTGCGATAGTGGAAAATGAACTGAGCTTAGGTCTGGGCATGGGGCAAGTGAGTCGAATTGATAGTGTTCATCATGCGATTGAGAGAATGAAAGAATATCATTCTTCTCACCAAAGACCGGTGTTGGCGTCAGATGCATTTTTTCCGTTTGAAGATTCCATTCAAATCGCAGCACAAAATGGAATTCATTGGGTGATACAACCTGGTGGTTCTGTAAAAGACGAACAGGTCATTGAAGCGGCAAAGAAGCTCGGAGTGAATATGATATTCACGGGAGTAAGACACTTTAGACATTAAAGTTAGGCAACAAAAGCTCAAGGAATGAATGCAAGGAAGCAACAACAGAGAATGGCTCATTAAGTCTTCGGGTGAAATCAAAGGGCCATATACATTTGAAGAGGTCGCGCGCGGAATTATTTCTAAGGAATTTATTCTAGTCGATGAAATTTCAAAAAGCTTCAATCGCTGGAAATACCTCAGAGAAGAAGAAGAGTTTGAAAGGGTTATCAATGAACATAAGAATAAAGAATACCTTAAGAATGAAAAAACTTTCACCAATAGCGAAACAGATTCATTGACTGAGGATCTCAGTAAACAGGTACTGAATTTTGGCGGAGAAAAAATTCTTTCCAATGTGACGGAACATCTAAAAGGCAATGAGGAAGCAAGAGTCACTCAGCTCAAAGCAAAAGAAACAGAAAAGAAATTTGAAGAAATCCAAGTCAAAAATTATGCACTGGAAGAAGATTTAAGAAAACAAGCTTCGGATAAAAGTTCTTTCTTTAGGATCTTTATTTTGCTTTTGGTGATTGGTGCTGGAGCAGCGTTCTACTACCTCAATAAAAAAGAAAAAGTTTTGAGCTACGATGATCTAAAGAAAATGGCCTATGACAATATTAGTTATGGAAATTTTGAGGATGCAAAATTCTATCTGGAAAAAGCCCTCGCGGTAAACAACACTAACGAAGAGTTAAAGTATTTACTTTCTTATGTGAGTGTGGAGTTGGATGACACAGTCACGGCGCAAAGATTGATTGCAGATTTAAGCAATACAGTAAAAGATAAAAAAATGAAATCTCAGATTTTTAATCTTTCAGGTATTATGCAGCTCAAAAATTTTAATCTCGAGGAAGCCAAAAAAAACTTTGATATATCTCTTAACAATAATTCAAAATTTGCCGCTGCTTTTTTCAACAAAGGCGTGGCTTTTTATCTAGATAATAAATTTGATCTTGCCCACCAAAACTTTACCCAGAGTTTGGTGAATGGTGGCCTGGACGGTAGTATTCTTTTAAGCATGGTAGAGATGAGCGCGAAGAACGGAAACGAGGCCAAATCCAACGCGACTACAAAAAGACAAGCAGAAGACATCATAAATTTAGTGACAAGGCAAAGTCAGAATCTCTTTGCATACAAACAAGAACTAAAAATTGCAGCAGCTTATCTTCATTTTATTATGGATGAGAAGCAGTCTATGGAAAAACTCTTGGAGGATGCTGTAAATGTAGATCCTTTTTTAACATCAGACCATGTGCTTGATGTGGCCTTCTATAAAGGCTTGGTCACTTGGGACCGTATGGTCACTTGGATTAAAAAAATGAAAGACGCATATCCTAAGAATGAAAATTTAAGGTCTCTCTATGGATATGCTCTGTTTAAAGGTTCGGAGAAGCTCAAAGGAA
>JANMFM010000076.1:0-1562 GCA_031374125.1 Bdellovibrionales bacterium | reverse complement strand
CGATCGAGAGGCTAGATAACTCAGCTAACTTTTGCTGACTCAATCCCATAGAGATCCTAGTTTTTTTAATTATCTTGCTGACCATATAACATATTATAACACACTTATTATAATATGTTATATAAATAATATATTAAGTAATTTAAAGATGTTATAATTTATTAGAGTTTTTTATAAGACAAAGCTTTGGTTAAAAATCCAATTCTTTTGCGAGTAAGCTCAGCACCCATTGGAACAATATTTTCCATCGGATTATCGATATAGTTCTTGTAGAATGGCTCGTGGAAGTCTTTTGGAAACTCCTGAATCGTCCAATTTAACTTTGGATCGTCATTCATTTGCAATGAGTCTACAATTCCCATGTATCCATCTTTTTTAAGCACTCTTAGAGACTCTGCAACAACTTTCTCACGCACCTCTTTAGGGAGCTCGTGAAACAAATAAACGCTGTAGACCGCATCGAAAGTTTCGTCTTTAAAATGGAGATCTTCGCCAAGGCCTTGAACAAAGTTAATACCAGGATACTTTTTTAAATTTTCTTGCGCCGTTTTTAAGTATGTCGGACTGAGATCAAGACATGTGATCTTTGCTTCCGGAAAAGTTTTTACGACAGACTCGGTTGCACTTCCTGTTCCCACGGCGATCTCTAAAATATTGAGCTTCTTGTTGGACCTCGTACCGAAGTGTCTTTTCATGTCTTTTAAAAAGAGCCTTCTCATCGCATGAGCGGTACCCTTAAAGAGTAACTCTACTTGATGATCATAAATTTGAGCAGAGGTCTCACCCAAGTATCCATCTGTTTGGAAATGGAAGTTTCTTTGATAGTATTCCGGAAGGTCTTCAGCAAACTTTTGAGCCTCTTTAGAAAAGCTTTTCGTTTTTTTATTGATTCTTCTGTAAGCGACTTTCAACACATCCAAATAAACTTTTTGAAGGTTCTTAAAATGCACAAACGGATTCCCCGGCGCAAGAACGCTGGTAGGATAAATATTTTCTTCGATACACTGAGAATCGTATTCAAAAAGCTTATCTACAGACTTCGTCAGATAATCAATATCCCCTTGGGTGATAGGATAACGATTTTTCTTATTTTTTAAGAGATAGTTCACCCCAATTAGCGGAAGTGATTCTACAAAGTAAACGCCAGATCTCAGATGTTGGTATGCTTTAAGTATCTTTTCCATAAGATATTTTTAACTCAAAATTTTTTAATTTCCATCATAAATGAGGACTTTTGACTAAATATTAAAAACCTATCAGACTGGGTTGTTTCAATTGTAATTAACGCGAACTGGAAGTTTCCGTGGCTAACGCATGCTTTCAATGGGGGCCAGCCTGTGCCGCGCTTCTTACGGATAGATGCTTTACAGTAGCAGCTACGTCTTCCAACGAGAATTAGAGCTGCCTTTTAATTAAAATTTTTATTGAACATATTTCTCCCATTTTCTAAATCGTGTAAAATAATCTTCTAGTGAGCACAAAGGGAAAACGTTCCATTTTTTCCCTATTAGAATTATTTTTTGATTTTAGGACCTCTATTTAGGACCTCTAAAGCTTGGTAT
>JANMFM010000044.1:0-1787 GCA_031374125.1 Bdellovibrionales bacterium | reverse complement strand
CCCATCGGGTTTTCTTTGAACTGGACCTTTCTTTTCGATGACTCATATTAATCGCACCGAAATCACTTCATATCCTTCTTATCAAAGATGCATTCCCTATTACGCGCTTCCTTGGTGGCATTTAATTAGACTCAATTCGTTAAGCACCTAAGACCTTCAAATCCGTATAGAGCCGATATTCGGCTAGCCCCTATAAATCTTTCTTAAGATTTCGAAGAAATCCAATATATGCGACCTAATAAGGGTATATGGATTGCTTTATGGGTAGAGTGCAAATTTTCTGGAGGATCCGAAAAATGAAATTGGTAACGAGCGCATTGGTATTGTCTTTGTCCCTTATGGCTTGCAGTAAAAGCGATAAGAATCTTAACGGCGAGTCCAACGACAATAATAAAATTCAAGGAAACTTCGCAAGCGTTACATATATTGGTACTGATTTAGAAGATTCGAAAACATCCAGCGATCCAGGCCATATGCTCAATGTTTATAGTATCGATGGAAATAAAATGATATTAGCTGAGATTGATTTAGAAAATAAAATATATATGGTTTCGAATTATGATGTCCTACTCGATGGCGAGACAGTCACCGTAATTCCAACAACCCATACCTGCTCAGAAAATAATCCTAATTACAAAAGCATAATTGGAAACGAACTCGCTACAAATATGGTAGTAACAGAAAAATCCCTCACAGTGACTTACAAAAAATCTGATACAAAAGAAGTCATGGCAAAGATCACTGAAGAAGACTTAAAAATTCTACAAAACAAAGTAGAAAGAGAGTTCGAATTATTAAACGGTGACAACTGTAGTAAAGAATCCAAGACTTCAGACTACAACGTAGAAAGCGAAGCAGAAATTTTAAGAATAATGAACGAATTTATAGCTCAGTAATTTATTTTCGAGAAGATTAACAATGTAACTCAATTTTTTGGAGGCAAAAAATGAAATTATTAATTGGCGCACTTGCGCTCACTATGGCTCTGACTTCTGCTTGCAGTAAGTCTGATTCTTCTAATAAACCTGGTAACTCTAAACCCATCGATGGTAACTATGTCGACTTTTCAGCTAAAGGTTATGTGACAGAAGATGGCGAGGAACACAAAACTGGTGGACACGTTATGAGCCTCATGCAAATCGAAAACGGGATAGTCACAACCACAGAAATCGATTTCGAAAATAAAGGTTATTCAATAACTAAAAGCGTAATTAATGTAAATGGTAAATCGACATCAAGCGCAACGACTTCACACTCATGCATCGGCGGACCTGGCGAAACTACAGCTAAAGAAGCAGGACTTGGTACAAGATTTAACTTCGAGGTTGTAGCAGACGAAGAAAAATTAGTGATGACAATGGATGGTCAGACGCAAGAAGTGTTAAGAGTTTCACCTGAACAAGTTGAAAAAATCCGTTCTAAGATGGAAGGATTTAAAGAATACAACGAAGCTTCATGTGACGAGGCCGAAAGCTCATTAGATTCTCCAGAATCTTTAGAAGTCACAAAATCAAAATTAGAAGAACTCTTAAAATAATTTCATTTTTAAAAGTATTTCTTAAAAAAAAGCCCGCTGTCGCAGTGGGCTTTTTTTTTGCTTTAGATCATCTCCGTCGTCGGTATTTTTCATTCGCCAAAATCTTTTATTCTAAATTTTTATTCATCTTCATTAAGTCAATAGTCTTGTTCTTCCAAGACCTTCGTCAACTTTTGACCTGTTGGGGTCGCTGATGTGATCAAAAAGAAATAAAATAATCACATCACCCACACAAGTTGAAACTTTATTC
>JANMFM010000016.1:0-26682 GCA_031374125.1 Bdellovibrionales bacterium | reverse complement strand
GGTAGCGGAAAATGCTCAGATGAAAATTATGCAGGTCTAAGGGAAGTTCCGCCTTTGCTTCATAGAGGGACATGGCTAGAAAGAAAATTATAAAATCAGATGTGCACGCTTATCATGTATGGGCGAGAGCTAATAATAAAGATTCCTTCCCTCTGCCGATCGCCGATTGTTGGAATATATTTAATCATTATTTGAATGAGATAACTATTCGGTACGATATCAAGATTCATTCATTTGTATTAATGAATAATCATTTCCATGCGCTGATTTCTACACCGAATTCTAATCTAGATAAGGCGATGGGATACTTTATGACTCAAACAAGTAAGGGAATTAGCTTGGCCAGTGACAGGATAAACCACGTCTATGGTGGGCCCTACGGCTGGACAATCGCAGATAGGGCTGATGTTTACGCCATTCTGTATAAGTATCTATATAGAAATCCAGTGAAGGCCGGAATTACAAAAAATGTTTTGGATTACAAGTGGAGCACGCTCACAAATATAAATTTTAAATACCGTTTGGAAAAGAAAGTAAGTCACGAGCAGCATATTCCTGAAACTTCTAAAGAACTAATAGCTTGGTTAAGCCAACCATCTCCAGCAGAGCTAGAAGAAAAAATAGGGAAGAGCTTAAAGAAAAATGGAGCCTTTAAGTTCCCTAAAGACTCAAAAGATTTTCTAATAAATTTAGATCCATATTTGACGCAAACCTTTGGAAAAGGTGCGGCTCACCTTTAGGACATGGCTTGGAGTTGGTAGAAGTTGTAGTAGGCGCCTTTTTTTGTCAGGAGTTCGCTGTGGGTTCCGACTTCGGCGATCTCGCCATTTCTCATAACTACGATTCTGTCGGCATTGATGATTGTGGAAAGGCGATGAGCGATGACAAATACGGTTCTGCCTTTCATAAGTTGTTCTAGACCTTTTTGTACGTCTTGTTCGCTTTTGGAATCTAGGGCACTAGTTGCCTCATCCAAAATAAGTATAGGAGCGTTTTTATATATTGCTCTGGCAATGGAGAGTCTTTGCTTTTCGCCACCCGAAAACCTTGATCCGCGGTCGCCCGCTTTGCTTTCGAATTTGTCATTGGATTTAGAAATAAAGTCAAAAGCGTTGGCCATTTTTGCAGATTCCTCTACGCTGATGCTTTCAACTTCGGTGTTCCCAGTGCGAATGTTTTCTGAAACTGTATCATCAAAAAGAAATACATCTTGAGTTACAAGCGCAATGTTTTTTCTAAGGTCAGAAAGATCAATTTCATTCAGAGGAATGTCTCCAACAAAAATTTCTCCCTGAGTGGGATCATAGAATCTTTCTAGTAAGTTTACTAGAGTTGATTTCCCAGATCCACTTTCTCCTACGAGCGCTATGATCTCGCCCTTTTTAATGCTGAGATTGATGCCCTTTAAAAGCGTTTGTTCTTTTGTGTAGTTAAAACTGATATTTTTGAATTGGATTTGAGAAAAATATTTCGGGAAAGGTTTTGGATTTGCTGATTGCGGAACTTCGTTTGTATCTCTTAAAACCTCATCCACGCGTCCGACGGCAACGATCATGTTTTGGAATCTAACGTAAGCGTCCTGCAAATTTTTGATGGGCTTTTGGATAAAAGCAAGAGCAGCCAGGTAAGACATGAAGTCCCCCGTGGTTCCCTTGCCTTCGATCACCTGAGTAGCCTTATAATAAAGTACCGCTGCAAAAGTGAGAGCGCCTAAAAGTTCGGTCACAGGACCTGCGATCTCTTCGCGGTTCAAGATGATTTTTCTAAGATCTAAATATTTAGTGATCGTAGTGAGAAGTTTTTTTTCAGTAAATTTTTCGAGATTATAAGACTGAACAATTCTTAAGCCGTCCAAGGATTCCTTGTAAGCGGTCATCACATTCTCAAATTCTTTTTGTTGAAGATGTCCGTACTTTCTCGCACTTCTTCCAACTTGTTTTAGGAATTTCATCATAACGGGAATTACGACAAAGATCATAATTGTGAGCTGCCAGTCGATATACAAAATCCAAGCAAGCAAGAAAAGAATAGAAATTGGCTCTCTTACCAAATCCGCTAACTTCCATAAACCGTACTGAACGTTGCCCACATCGTTAAAGGCTTTGCTTAGGGAAACCGCTGGAGGATTGGCCGCATGATAATTTAAATTCAAACGCATAAATTTTTTCTGAAGAGCCATTCTAAGGCTTGCGGTAATGTATTCTACGATCATTTTGATCTGCGTGGCGTGAAAGAATCTCGCAATACCATGAACGAAATAAACACCAACAATAGAAACACTCAAATACAGCTTCAATTCATTATTTTTATTAGTAAAGACTTCGTCAAAGAGAGGCTTGATCAAAGCCGCGACAGCGGTATCACACGCAGACATAACCAGTCCGAGCAAGATCACAACAATGTAACCGTTTTTGTATGGCTTAATGTAGGGCCAAATTTTCCTGAGTTCGTTCATGTGTCCTCAAAATATTCAATAAATGTTAAGTAGTCCATTCTTATAACGCAAAACTTTGGAAAAGGTGCGGCTCACCTTTCGAAGTAGGGTTTTAAGTAGGGGGCGGTTGGGCAGTTTTTCTTCTTAGAGAGATCCTCGGGGGCTCCGGCGAATAGAATTTTTCCACCTTTTTTTCCGCCTTGCGGGCCAATCTCGATTACAAAGTCTGCTTGCTTGATTACATCTATGTTGTGTTCAATCACGATGACTGATCCGCCGGCATCTATGAGTTTATTTAACACTTGAAGCAAAAATTCAATCTCTCTGGGATGCAAACCCGTTGTGGGTTCATCCAGAATGTAAAGAGTATTGTTTTGCTGAGACTTTGTAAGTTCTTTTGCGATTTTTAATCTTTGGGATTCACCACCAGAAAGAGTTGGTGCGCTTTGGCCCAACCGGAGGTAATCAAGGCCAACTTCTTTGAGATACATCAATGATCTTCTGATTTGTGTATAATTCACAAAGAAGTTCATTGCTTCAAGGACAGTCATATTTAAAACATCGTTAATGCTTTTTCCGCGATACTCAATATCTAGCGCTTCTTTTCTGTAGCGTTTTCCTTCGCAAGTTTCGCAAGTGAGGATCACGTCGTCCATAAAGGCCATGTCAATCACTTGATGACCTTCTCCGTTGCAATCCGGACATCTTCCGCCCTCAACGTTCAAGCTGAAGTAGCCGGGAGTTAATCCGCGCTCTTTCGCGTCGTCAGTGGAAGAAAAAATATTTCTAATTTCATCAAAGACCTTCATGTAGGAAGCGGGATTACTTCTTGAACTTTTTCCAATAGGTTTTTGATCAATAAAGATAACGTTGCTGATCTCGTCGATTCCAGAAATCTTTTTGTATTCGAGGATTTCTTGTCTCTCGCCTGTGATATTCTGTTCAATCGCAGGGTATAGAGTTTGTGAAATCAAAGATGATTTCCCCGAGCCCGAAACTCCGGTTATGACCACGAATCTTCTCAAAGGAAAAGTGGCGTCGACATTTTTGAGATTATGCCCTTTGCAGCCCTGAAGCTCGATTTTATATTTGTAAGAATCAAGATCCACGGGCCGAGGATTGATGATCACTTTCTTAGATTGTTCATCTCTCAAGTAATGAGCGGTGAGGGAATCCTTCTTCTCCAAGAAATCCAATTTTGTTCCTTGAAATAAAACTTCACCGCCAAGATGACCAGAGCCTGGGCCCATTTCAATCACGCGATCACTCTCTCTAATAACCTCCTTGTCATGTTCTACGACAACAAGGGTATTTCCCAAATTTTTTAAATCTTTTAAAATTTTAATTAAACGATCATTATCACTCGGATGTAACCCCACCGTAGGTTCATCAAGCACATAAAGTGTTTGCGATAACCCCATGCCGAGTTGGTTTGCGAGATTGATCCTTTGATATTCTCCACCAGAAAGAGTTCGTGTGGGACGATCCATACTTAAGTAATTCACCCCAACGTCCATCATAAATCCAAGGCGCGCAATCAATTGTTTCAAAACCTCTGCCGTGGTTTCTTTTTGTTGTTTTGTAAGAGTTAAACTTTTTAATAATTCTAATAGATCTTCCACAGTCATTTGTGACATGTCCGTGATGGATTTTTCATGAATTAAAATATGTTGTACTTCTGGTTTTAAGCGCGTTCCTTTGCACAACTTGCAAATTTCTGCGGATTTAAATCTCGCAAGAAATACTCTGACGTGCATTTTATATTTTTTTGTTTCAAGCCAGGCAAAGAGGCCTTTCACGCCGTAGAACTCTTTTGTCCCGTCCCAGAGCATCTTTCTTTGTTTGGCAGGGAGATCTTCCCAGGCCACATTCATGTCGATATCGTATTTGGTGCAGAATTTTTTTAATTCTTTTCTATCTTGAGTGGCAGAAGGCATAGCAAAAGGATGAATACAGCCTTCGTTTAAACTTTTTTTGGGATTGGGAATGATTTTTCTCTCATCGAGATCCAAAGTATTTCCAAATCCGTTGCAATTCGAACATGCTCCAATCGGAGAAGAAAAATTAAAGAGCCTTGAGGAAATTGGCGGGAAAGTAAATTCACATTCGTTGCAGGACATCTCTTCAGAAAATTTTAGCTCTTTGCCCGAAAGCGCCTGAACCCTTGCGTGACCGCCGGTGTAGTTTTTATTTAATCTTTTTGAAGCGCTGTATGCTTGGTTTAATGAATCCGCGATTCTTCCGCGTTCGTCTTTAGAAAAAGAAGTTCTATCAATGACCAAGAAGAAATCTTCTTTTGGAAGATTTGTTTTGGCGTTGATCTCTTTCATTTCTTTTTCGGTATCCTTTCTGTGAAAAATTCTAATGAACCCCTCTTGAATGAGAAGGCTTAAAAGTTTTTTTCCTTCAGCCACGCGACCCTCAGCGGTAATAGGAGCAAGGATGTATCCACGTTCTCCATCAAAATCTCTGATTAAATGATCAGCAGATGAAGACACACTTTCTGATTTAATAATTCCGTGGCCATTCGGACAGTAAGGAATACCTAGCTTTTCAAAAAGCAATCTCAAGAAATCGATAACTTCCGTGACAGTTCCAACAGTGGATCTGGAAGTCTTTACAGTATTCTTTTGTTCGATGGCAATAGCGGGTGGAATATTCTCAATGTCATCAAGATCGGGCTGCGGAGATTTATTTAGGAATTGTCTGGCATAAGAAGAAAGACTTTCGATGTAACGACGTTGTCCTTCCGCATAGAGAGTTTCAAATGCTAAAGAAGACTTTCCTGAACCCGAGGGTCCGCAAACAACAGTAAAAGATCCGAGTGGAATATCAATGTCGATATTCTTGAGATTATTTTGGCGTACGCCGCGGAGCTTGATATTCTTTACTGGTAATATTTTTTTAACTTCATTCATTGAGGTCCTCTTTAATGAAGTCATTTCTCTCGTCCTGGCCAGCAGGGCTTTGAGTTCCACCGTTGGCTTGAGCTGATGGCTCAGTCCCCTCTAAGAATGCTTGACGAATGACGGTTCCAGAATTGCTAGATGCGAGTTTACCCGTTTCACTATCAATAGACACAAATACAATTCCTTGTGGAACATCAAAAGGTTTTGATGGGAAATCTTTCAGTGCTGCATGCATGTAGTTGATCCAAATAGGAAGTGCCGCGCGACCGCCGGTTTCACCTTTGCCCAAAGTTTTTTCGTTATCAAATCCTACCCAGACGCCAGTTGCGATTTGCGGAGTGTATCCGATAAACCAAGCATCGTAGTAACCGTTAGTGGTTCCAGTTTTTCCCGCTACAGTTTTTCCAAGAGATCTAGCGGCTCCACCGGTTCCGCCAGGTTCGGCGATAACGCCCGTTAAGAGACTGTTCATAAGGTAAGAAGTTTGGGGAGAGATAAGTTGGTCTGGATTATCAAAATAAATGGGTTGAACTTTCTTCTTCGCAGCTTCGTCGTTCCCTTTTAATATTGGAAGAGCCGTTTGTCTTTCTGCTTCGAAGTTATCATCGATTTGCTTTAGCTCGCTCTCAAATCTTGCATCAAGAGTTACGTTCTCTAATAAGTTTTGTCCACTTTGACTTTGAACATACAAAATAAAAACAGGTTTAAATCTCATTCCCTGGTTAGCAAAAGTAGCATACACCTTTGTCATTTCATAAAGAGTAGTACCGCTTGATCCTAAGCCAATGGAAAGATCTAGGTTCAGAGGACTAAAAACTCCAAGTCTTCTGGCATAAGTGGCAACGCTATTGACACCAACCTTTTCTAAAATTTTAATTGTGGGAATATTTTTTGATTTAATGAGTGCAGTTCTAAGCAAAATGTCTCCGCCGAATTTAGAATCATAGTTGCCAGGCTTCCATTTTTTAACTTCGTCCATGTTGGCTTGGCCTTCAGATCCTTCAACGGCTTCTTCGTAAACCACGGGAGCATCCATAAGAACGCTGTTTGGTGCGAAGCCATGATCAAGACCTGCGGCGTAAACGATAGGTTTAAAAGACGAACCAGATTGTCTTGCGGCCTGAAGAGCGCGGTTGAATTCGGATTTTTGAAAATCATAACCACCCACAAGAGCCAAAACATGTTTTGAATTCAAGCCGAAGGAAATCAAAGAGCCTTCAACGAGAGGTTCTTGTTCCAGCTCAAGTCTTGCGTATTGTTTGAAGTCCGGTAGATCCACTGGCGGCTTATAGTTTTTGCCTTGAGCTTTTTTCTTTTTCGCAATTTCTTCGTTCAATCTAGAAGACGAGAAGGTCTCTCCAATGATTTTCACTTTAACGATATCACCTTGCTTTAATGCTTCTGAAGGAATCTTGATATCATTTTGCGCGTAGTTTTCCTCAGGGTTCGGCTTTCTTGCCCACAGCATGGTCTCTAGATCGATGATCCCTTTGCTTTCCGCAAAGCGAACTTGCACCAATCCAAGGGCGTCATCCACCTTAATCACAATTCCTTCCACAATTTGATTTTGAGAAAGGTAATCAGGAATATTTTTTTGCCCTGGAGCTTTTTCAAACTTCAACGCGCCCGGAGCGTCGGTTGTGCCATCTGCGCTGATAATGCGCTTTTGATATTTTTGATCGATAAGCTCGTTTCGGGTTTTGAGTAAGAAATCTGCAACCTCTTTTGTATCTACAAGATTCTTAACTGCACCACGGTAGCCTTGGCGCTTGTCGAGTTCTCTTAAACCATTCTGCACATCGAGCTGAGCTTTCTTTTGCAGCTCAATATCGAGAGACGTATGAATTTTTAAGCCTTTATTTAAAACCTGATCTTCACCTAAAGTTTTTACAAGATGTTGCCTTACTGTTTCTAAGAAGAATGGAGCTTCTTCCGTATAATTTTTTCGGATATAAACGGTGATGGGCTCAGCGATGATTTTTTTGGCTTCGTCTTTTGTGATGTAACCTTCCTCGGCCATCCGGTGCAGAACATAGATCTGTCTTTCTTTTGCTCTAACAGGTTGGTAAACCGGGGAGTAGCGAGAAGGAGCTTGTGGCAGGCCTGCGAGCATTGCAACTTCACCAATCGTTAGTTGATCGAGATTTTTTCGGTAATAAACTTTTGCTGCTTCTGCTACACCATATGCACCTTGACCCAAATAAATCTGATTCAAGTAAAGATACAAGATATCTTGCTTAGAAAGATTTTCTTCCATCTTGTAGGCGAGTAGAACGTCTTTGATTTTTCTGATGTAAGTTTTTTCTGAAGACAAGAGAATCGTCTTTGCAGTTTGCTGAGTGATTGTCGATCCACCCTGAACTGTTCTTCCGGCTTTTAAGTTTGCAAAGAAGGCGCGACCAATTGCCAAGAAGTTAACTCCACCATGTTCAAAGAAGCTTGAGTCCTCGGCAGCGATGTAGGCTTCAACCATTTTCTTGGGAATTTTTTCGTAAGGTACTATCGTTCTGCGTTCTCTAAAGAACTCACCAATCTTCTGATTGTTGCGATCAAAGACTTCACTTACGACGAGGGGTTCATAGTCTTGCACTGTAACGAGCTTTGGGAGCGATGATGTGACGTAGACAAGAAAGAGAGCAATCGCAACGATGAATAAGAAGAATCCGCCTACAGCAATGGTGATCAGTTTTTTTAGTTTACTCATAAGGGTTTAAGTGTAACCCCTATGAGATAAAAAAGGTATGTTTACGTTGTTTTAAATGAAAACTCGAAGCGGTGCGCCGAGAGGCTACTTGTTAGATGAGTTTCCGCTGCCAGTCTTAACACGCTTGTCATTGCAGAGATTTGGACTCGGAGTCTTTTGATTCACTTTTTTTGCTACTTGTGGGAATAAAGCAATCAATCTCTTATCTTTGGGTGCGGCCATATTGCAGCAAGCCGCCTGAGCGCCATTGAGTTTATCCACTAGCTCGCTGTCTTCAGAGTCGTCATCTTTGGCTTTCCTATCTTTCTTAGCCCGCTTATCTTTTGCAGTGTTAGCTTTTTTGTCTTTGATGGAAATTTGTTCAGCTTCTCTAGCTGCAATTTGCTGGCTTAAAAGTTGTACCTTTTGCTGTGTTGATTCTTCTAATGTTTTTTTTTCGAGATCTTTTTGTTCAGCGGTTTGTTTGTAAATATTTTCAGCGGTTGTTTGCTTTTGCGTAAATTGCGCTAATTTTTGAGGATTTGTTTTTTGAACCAAAACGGCGAGTTCTTTGTTGATGGACTCAAGCTCAGTGTTTATTTTTGTAAGTTGATCTGCCATTTCTTCTTGAGTTGTTGTCTTTTGATTGTTCACGGAGCTTGCTGCGTTCTTGAGGCAATCGTTATATTTAGCATACGTTTCCTCTTTTAACTTCTTATTTGATCTCGCGGATTGTTTAACTTTTCCCGTATTTCCGGCATTTGCAATAGCCTTGTTTTCCGCAACTAAATTTTTATGGAATACTTTCGAATCGTCACTGCATTTTTGGTAAGAGGCTTGAAGCAATTGCAGTGCATTTCTTTCGAGCTGGTCTTTTTTGGTTGTTATAAGAGTTGTGCGCTCAGTTGCCTTGGCCTTACTTTTTGATTCCAGTTCATCGACTATTTTTCGAGTTTCTTCGTCGTACTTTGCATATTCTTCGCTTAAGTCAATCTTTGTTTGTTCCAAAGCTTGCGAGGCTTTTATAATTTCATCGTTAATCCCATTGAGTTTTTCAGCCTTTGATGAGGTCGCTTCTTGCAGGTCATTTTTTAGATCATCAATTTCTTTTTGAAGGTCTTTATTTTCAGTTTTTTGGCTTCCCGAAGCATCTGTATATTCCTCGTAGGCATTGGCACACGAAATTGTATTCTGGCAAACGTCTATTGCCGGAACTGACAAATCATTCCATTTCACCTCTTGAGATTGAGCGCTATAGGTAGAACAGGCATCGTCATTATTTTTGCTAAAAAGAGAGGCGAGAGCTATTGCGCTATCGTCACTTTTTTTCGCTTCAGCATTTACAAAACTATTTGCAAAATTAATAATTACTAATACTAAAACCAAAATATAAAATTTCATATTGAACCTCAAAATATATATCGGCTCAAAATGAGCCAGACTTAAGTCTTTGATACTAAAAAATCATTACTCATTTATAATACTCTCAAGTCATCAATTCCCAAATGAAAACCCGCATTCTCTAGACTAAAAAGTATACAATCGTCCCATCTTTTGACATAGAAAAACAGTCGAGAAAACCTTAAACCATCGTCTAGCTAAGTCTAGTTTTGAGATTTCCAGCCGATAAGTGATTATGAAGATCATTGTATCGATATTCATATTTTTATATTCCATCTCATCGGGAGCACAATCCAACGTGCGAGGGCAGCCCCATAACGACGGCTCCTACTACAACGACGATTACATTCATAATGATGGGCTATTAGTACAACCCAAAATACCCACCGCTCACCCAGCAATTCCTGTTTTATCGATCAGCGAAGCTCCAAAACGCAAAGCTGGACCCATTAAATCAAGAAGACCAGCCGGAGGATTTAAAGAAGTCAAAGCGGGGGGAAGGGTTGGAGATTTTATTGAGGTCGGGGGAGATAGCTCAAGCCCTGCAAGTCGCGGTTCAAAATAAATATTCTAAAGCCTCTTTCCAGTATAGGCATTTTACATTCTGAATTTTCGAACCCTGCTTCTGGTTTGAAACCACAATCAGTTCCGCATTCTTAAAGTCTTCAGAAACTTGAGCTAAGGATCGAATATCATCCGTTTGAACTTCTGTTTTAGATTTAATTTCAATTAAGACGTACTTGCCACCAGGTTTTTCAATAATTAGATCAATTTCTAAATTGTCTTTGGTTTTCAAATAAGAAAACCTATAACGCTTTTCACAATAGTCATTTAATCGAAAGCATTCTAAAATAAAAAATTGTTCAAATAAGTTTCCATAGCTTTCGGTTTGGGGTTGAACATCTATCGTTAGGGTATTCTGAATTGCGCGAGTTACTCCAGTATCAAAAAAATAAAATTTAGATTTTTGAGTTTGTCTTTTGCGAACAGAATTATGGAACGGATCAAGAAAAAAACCAACCAGCGTGTCATTTAGAATCTGATAATAGCGAGCAACTGATCTTTCCTCGATACCCGCATCGCGAGCTATTTTTGCGTAATTTAAAATTTTACCATTCATTTGCGCAGCAACTTCTAAAAATTTTCTAAAGGGCTCGATATTTCGTACAATCTGCTCTACAAGAATTTCTTCTTTTAAATAAGTGGAAACATAAGAGTACAACTTTCGCTCTTTATCAGCAGGTTCAAGAGGAATAACTTCTGGTAAGGTTCCCCACTTTAGTGCTTCGATAAGAGAGAATTGTTTTCCCAACTCAACCGAGGTAAATGGATGCAAATGAAACTCAAAGGCCCGGCCCCCGAGTAAATTACCGGCCCCTCTTCTTAATTTTCTGGCGCTTGAGCCCGTGAGTGCAAATTTAATTTTGTATTTTACGATCCCTTTTTGCACTACGTTTAATAATTTAGGGGCTTTCTGAACTTCATCAATAATGATCCATTCAGGTTTATGAAGAGCCTAGTCCTCTAGTAACTTTTCGGGATGGAGGATGTAGCGACTTTCTGTTACAGGGTCTAGTAAATCTATTGCTAGCGCATTTATTTGCTTTTTCCAGGACTCCAGCAAGGTGCTTTTACCAGTGCCCCTTGGCCCAAATAGAAAGAAGCTTCCTGATTTTGAGAGCTTAGACAATCGCTGTATCATATGTCGTAATTGTACGACATTTCCGACATATGATACAAGAAAAAATATCCATAAAGCTCCACCTACTTAAGTCCTCCTCTAAAGACAATGCGCAAAAATCCGATGAATATGTGTATGACACACAAAGAGCTCGACATGATTTTTCCTTACTTCGTTTTTGGTTATGGCCTGATCATGACGATTGTGTTGAATTCAGAATTCTTCATAAAATTGGCGGAAGAGCGATTGCCAAGAAACATATGCAAACTTCGTAAGCCACAGATATTTAGGCTTCGTTTGTCTGATCGTGGGTTCTGTTTGGTCTCTGCAAAACATTTGGTACACCAATCTTTAGTGATCTAAAGCTCCTTAGCAAGTAATGAGCCAAAAATCTTTGGCAAGAAAATAATTTTTTTCGATAAGTCAACGCTCGACTATTAGCTACATCTTGTCGCATATAAGGATTTTTCTCTCTAAAAATGTATAAATCGCCATAAAAAATATTTTTGTGTTTCCACAAATAGTTTTATTTGTCTGTCCGAGAATCGGTGGTATTATAGTGTTATTAGATGGTTTGTTGTTATAGCAATAAACGACCCTACAAGATTTAATAATATAGGGGGCAGTTCTTAGCGATGGTGAGCAAGCTCAACTTGTATTGAGAAGCCTAAAGTCGTTACACAGCCTACCACTTTTTTAAAACGGGTCGTTATTCTAGATAACTGCAGGCCATCTTTTTTTTGCCTTTAAGCCTCTATACAGAGCTTAAAGATTGACACTCCCTCGCTCTGTAAATACTTTCATCTCCGATGTCAGATATGTCTAATTTAAATCAATTAATGTTTAACGTTGAACCGGGTGAAGAGCTCGCAGATGAGGCTGTCGAAGAGACAGAGGAATCTAAAGTCTACTCCGTTAATGAGCTGAATCGCGCCATCAAGGATCAACTTGAAGGTGAATTCCCTATGATTTGGATTAAGGGTGAAATCTCAAACTTCAAGCCTCACTCTTCAGGACATTTTTATTTCAGCCTAAAAGATGACAAAGCCCAAATCAGCGCAGTGATGTTCAAAGGCTTTAACCGCCACGTGAAATTTAAACCTGCAGACGGAATGGAAGTTCTGGTTTGCGGTAAGGTGACAGTGTATGAGCCACGCGGTTCGTACCAAATCATGTGCGAAGTGATGGAGCCTGTTGGCGCGGGAGCTTTGCAAATAGCTTTTGAACAACTCAAAGCCAAGCTTCAAAAAGAAGGTCTTTTCGATCAAGCTAGAAAAAGAAAAATTCCAGAACACTCGCAAAGAGTAGCCATCGTGACTTCTCCAACAGGAGCGGCCATCAGAGATATGCTTAACGTTCTCGGAAGAAGAATGAAGAATCTCGAAGTTACAATTTTCCCTTGTGCAGTACAAGGCATTCAAGCGCAAAAGGAAATTGTTGCAGCTATTCAAATAGCAAATAAAATCGGAAATTTTGATGTGATGATCGTAGGTCGCGGTGGAGGTTCCATCGAAGACCTCTGGGCTTTTAACGAAGAGGTTGTGGTGAGAGCCATTGCGGCATCAACAATTCCAACGGTTTCGGCCGTGGGACACGAGGTGGACTTTACGATTGCAGATTTTGTTGCTGACCTAAGGGCACCGACACCATCGGCAGCAGCAGAATTGATTTCTAGAAATGCCGCGGACCTCATGGGTGGAATTTCAATGCAGTTTAAAGCATTGAGAAACTCGATGAATAAAAAAATCCAAATGGAAAGACAAAAGCTCTTCCACGCGCAAAGACAACTCGTAGATCCAAAAAGAAAACTTCAAGATCTTATGCTCAAGTTGGATGATCTTTCTGGGAGAGTACAAAACGCGATTCAAAAGAATATCACTTTCAAGAGACAGTTGTTCATCCGCTGGGCTTCCGTTTTAGATTCTTTAAGTCCACTGAAAGTGTTGGATCGTGGCTACGCCATCGTGAAAAATGATAAAGACAATATTATAAAAGACGCAAAAAAATTAAAAAAAGGTGATGAGATCAGCATCCAACTCTTCAAAGGCGAAGTGGTAGCTGAAGTGAAATCGACAAAGTGACTGGTAGTATGCCAGCAGTAAAGTAAAGTAAAGTAAAGTGAGGAAAATATGTTTGAGAGTAAACTTAAACGTTTAGAAGAAATCGTAAAAAAAATGGAGCAAGGGGACCTGGAGCTCGACGAATCTTTAAAGCTATTTGAAGAAGGCGTTAAACTCACAAAAGAGTGCCAATCTCATTTGAGTCAAGCTGAGCAAAAAGTAAAAATCTTAACTGGTCTAGACGAGAATGGAAACCCAGTGACCGTACCTTTTAGTGAAAGTCCAGCCAAGTCGGCTGATTAAGATTTGAACTTTGATAGCCAGTACTCGTCATATCAAAAAACTTTCGAGGATTTTTTAAACGAAAAAACATCCTCTCAGAGCTTATTTTTTTCGAGCTATTATTCCAATCAACTAAAAAATCTTTCTCTTCTCAAAGTACATGTTGATTTCGATGAATCTCAATTTATAAATTACACAGACAAACTAAAAAGTTTCTATGAAGCGGTGAAGTACTCGCTCTCTAGTGAGGGAAAAAGATTTCGTCCAGTTCTTTGCTTAGCCATTGCTGACCTATTCCAGTCCAATAAAGGCAATTACGAAAAGGTTTTGCCGCTAGCCTTAGCAATCGAGATGATTCACACTTATTCTCTTATTCACGATGATCTCCCTTGCATGGATAACGACGACATAAGGCGCGGAAAACCTACAAATCATAAAGTTTACGGAGAGGCGACAGCGCTCCTTGCCGGTGATGCGCTGTTGACAGAAGCCTTTAGAGTATTGTCTGAAACTTCTTCGAATCCTAAAAATACTTTAAAAGTAATCAATATTTTAGCAGAGTGTGCGGGAACTCTAGGAATGATCGGTGGCCAATACGTTGACCTTTCGACTCAAAAAAACAAAGTGAGTGTCGAAGAGCTTTCACAAATGCAGATCAATAAAACGGGTGCTTTAATGAGAGCCGCAATTGTGGGTTCTGCAATCTTATGCGAAGCGAGTTCTCAGCAAATCAAAGCTCTCGAAGAGTATTCGAGATACATTGGTTTAAATTTCCAAATTGCAGACGATATTCTCGATAAAGATAAAAACGAATTGGGAAGTTTTATCGGAGTATTGGGCTTAGAAAAATCCAAAACACTTCTAGAGGGTCTCACGGAAAAGTCTCTTGAGATCTTAAAAAACTTTGAAAATTCTCAATTTCTAAATTCTCTTTCGCAATTCAACTCTAAAAGATTAAAATAATGTCTAAAAAACGCATCGATTCAGTTTTGGTAGAGTGGGGATTTTTTGAATCTCGGAATAAAGCGCAGGCCGCGATTGAAGAGGGAATTGTTTTTTTAAAAGATCAAAAAATTCTAAAATCAAATATTGAAATCGACAGGAACGAAGAAACTAAAAATTCAATTCGCGTAGAGAGCGGGCAAAGCAACAAATATGTTTCTCGGGGCGGAATCAAAATGGAAGGTGCGCTTACCCAAGTGGCACTTCATGTTTCGGGCTTAAGAATTCTAGATATTGGGATTTCTACAGGTGGATTCACAGATTGCCTTTTGCAAAACGGAGCAAAGGAAATTGTGGGAATTGATGTAGGCCATAAACAAATTCATCACTCACTGCTGTCAAATCCCAAACTTCATGTTTATGAAGGCATACATGTTAAGAATCTGTCGCAAAAAGATAAATCCGGCAAAAATTTCTTCGCTGGCCTTGGTCTAGATGATCAATTTGATCTTATCGTGTGCGATGTTTCTTTTATCTCGTTAAAGTTTGTAGTTCCTCATGTCGCGCCCTTCCTTAAACAAAATGGATTGCTGCTATTCTTGGTAAAGCCCCAATTTGAAGTGGCAAAAGAAGACCTTGGTAAGGGCGGGGTCGTGAAAGACACTTCTCTCTTCCAAAGGGTGGAAATTTTGATAAAATCTTTATTTGAAGATTCACACTTTTCAGTCTTAAACTACTTTGAAAGTCCAATTACAGGATCAGACGGCAACCAGGAGTTCTTTGTTTATGCACAAAAAAAATAAATCCGGAAAAGATAAATCCGGCAAAAATAAATCCAGTATTCTAATCGTAATCCTTATTAGTTTTAATCTCATCGCGTGTTCTGTCGCGACCAAAAGAAAAGAAGGATCACAAACCAACCTACCAATTCCAGCGACAGGGGAGTTGCCTAATCGCGTGGACATTCCTGATCAAAGCGGTGAAGGTGCAGAGCCGCCAGCAATTCCCGACGTCAAAGTTCCAAAGATCGGAATCGTTTTGGGCCCCGGCGGCGCAAGATCTTATGCCTATATTGGAGTATTGAGAGAGTTTGAAAAAGCAAAAATTCCTATTCACACCATAGCAGGTCTAGAGTGGGGAGCTCTCATGGGGGCACTTTATTCTGTGAATGGGAAAGCTCACGATGTAGAGTGGAAAGCTTCAAAGATTCCTGATGATTTTTCTAAAAAAGGATTATTGTCCTCTGAAGAACCAAAACCTTTTTCAGAAGTTGAGCCTTATTTAAAAACCATGTTTGGCGATGCAAAAGTAGAAACCGGAAGGATTCCTTTTTCTTGTATCACAGATAATTTGAAAAATTTTAAAAGCTTAATGATCTTCAAAGGCACTTATAGAGACACTCTAGGGTATTGCTTAGGACAACCACCAATAACAACCAGCAAGAATGGCTGGGTGAGCTCATCACTTCAGGCAAAATATCTTATTGATCAAGTGGCATTTAGAGGCGTGGACTACATTATCCTTATTGATGTTGTAACTTCACACTACCCGCTAACAGGAATTAAGGCGGACGAATCAACTGCGATCCTCTGGTCAAATATCAATAAATCAATAAACGAGAACAAAAAATACGTTCATCAAACGATCAGAATTCCTATTTCCAACAACATCTTGGACTTTAAATCCAGAAAAGAATATATTCAATTGGGTGAACGCGCAGGCAAAGAAGCCGCCGAAAAAATCACCCAACAATTCGGTCTATAAAGGTGAGCCGCACCTTTTCCAAAACTTTGCGTTAAATAACGCAATTCTGAGCAAAAGGTGCGGCTCACCTTTTGAGAGGAGCTTTGCTTGTCTAGGGTACCACAATTTGACATGAGTATTTTTAAGAAGAGAAGAGAAAGAATCGGGAAGCAAATGCAGGATTCTGCCATGGTGATTTTCTCGAATCCTGAATTTTTGAGAAACCACGATGCTCACTATGAATACCGCCAGGATACAAATTTCTTTTATATGACGGGTTTTGAAGAACAGGAATCTGTATTTGTTTTTAGGCCTGGCCAAAAGCCAGAAACAATTCTTTTTGTTCGGCCACGAGATGAGCTCAGAGAAACTTGGGATGGTTTTCGCTATGGACCAGAGGGCGCAAAAAAATATTTCGGTATCGACGAAGTTTACTTGATTGATACGCTAGAAGAAAAACTTCCTGAATTGATCAAAGACGCAAAGCAAGTTTACTTTAGACTTCAGCAGCATATGAAGCATGATGTGGTTTTTTTAAGGGCTTTAGAAAAAGCAAAAACGGTTTACAGTAGAGGAGTGCGCGGGAATATTCCAGTTCTTGATAGTTCAGAGTTCTTGGGTGAGTTCAGACTTTTCAAAGATGCTACCGAAATTGAATGGCAAAGGAAGGCTTGCGATATCACAGCGAAAGCGCACAAAGAGACTATGAAGTTCACAAAGCCAGGGATGAATGAAAGACAAATTGAAGGTTACATTCAGTTTCAATTCAAAAATCAATTGGCCGCAAGGCAGGGTTACAATGCCATTGTCGCGAGTGGAAAAAACGCAACCACTCTTCATTACGTTTTTAATGATGAAGAATGCAAGAAAGGCGATATCATTTTGATCGATGCTGGTGCCGAGTACAATTATTTCTCTGGCGACATCACAAGATCTTTCCCTGTCAGTGGTAAGTTCTCAAAGATCCAAAAAGAATTCTACGAACACGTGCTGAAAGTGAATAAGCAAATTATTTCGATGGTGAAACCAGGAATGGAATTCAGTACCATGCAAGAAAAAACAATCGAGATGCTAACAGAGGCAATGATCGATCTGAAACTTCTTAAAGGCAAAAAAGAAAAATTAATCAAAGATCTCTCTTACAAAAAGTACTACATGCACGGAGTTTCCCATTGGCTAGGAATGGATGTGCACGATGCCGGCCACTACCAAATTGGAAAAAAATCTAGAAAGCTAGAACCGGGAATGGTTTTTACCGTTGAGCCCGGACTTTATGTTCCACAAAATGATGAAGGTGCACCAAAAGAATTAAGAGGCTTGGGCGTTCGTATCGAAGATAATATTTTGGTTACGAAAAAAGGCTACGAGAATCTAACAATCCTCGCTCCAAAAGAAGTCGCCGATATCGAAAAGGTGATGAGCTAAAATTTGACGCAGCACCAGTACGAAAAACTAAGGGGTACCTTTTTAGCCTAAGAAATTATGAGTGAGCCATTTTCTTTGGATGGCTTCGTGGTAGAGGACTTTTTCTTGATTTAGAATGTCTTTGTCTTTAAATGCGACATCATGGCTTTCTGTTCTCACAGCAAGTTGTACGTGAGTAGCAATGTCTAAGAGCCAATAATCTCCCATGGTATTTCCACAAGAAAGAATTGGTGTAATGTTGTTGGTTTTTTCTAAAATTGCATGAGCCTTGCCTTCGCGGTAAGTAATGTGTCCTTCTTGAATATCCGAGCACACACCATCGATGATTTTGGTTTGAATTCCTAAAACATTTTCAAAAGGAATATTGAGTTGAGCCACGCAAGGCTCCACGGCCCACTTTACGGAAGCTGTAACTATGAAGACCTGTACATTTTTTGATCGCAGATATTCGATCAATTTTTTAATTGCAGGAAAGCACGGAATACCATTTCTATTGTTCAAAGAATCCTGTGCCCATTGACGAACCGTAGTGATGGGAACGCCCTTATGAATTTGCGCAAGCCATAAGAAAGCCTTCTTGGGATCCTGTTCTTTCATGGCATAAACATGTTTCCAGGGTTCCGGCGGTAGCGGTACAAGTTGATTATCAATTTCATAGTCAAAGAAGGCATTGCCCGCGTCGTTGTCCCAAAGGGTTCCGTCGGCATCAAATGCGGCATAATGAGGGCCTGGGGCCTTCACGGCATCATCTATTTGCCTCGCAATAAAACTCCAAGCCTCGTCTGAAAAATCTTTGTACTGCATACTAAGAAGCTATATATTCCTCTATATACATGTCAAATTTTAAAGTCCTCACCATTCAAAATCTCGAAGAGATAACAAACCTCGAAGAATCCAAGATTAAAAATCTCAACGAGATCGAGCGAATGAATTTGGTATGGAAGGCCGCTTGGAGACCAGAATCTCTTGAGCATTATCTAAAAACCGGTTGGTGTATTGGCATGTACGACGAGAAAGAGGCACTCAAAGCGTATTTTTTAGCTCAGCCTATTCTTTTTATGGAATCTCTTACGCAAACACTTTGGATTGAATATCTATCTTACACAGATCAAGAAACAGGATTGAAGCTTTTGGATTTTGCTTATAAGTATGGCAGAGATAAACATTTACAAAGGGTACTATTTAACAACGATTCTATTTTTAATAGTCCTGATGAAAAGGTGCAGTTGCCATTTAAAGTAGCTAATAAAACAAAAAATTATTTAGAAGTTTACACGACAAAAATCGTTTGAAAAATATCTGGTGGTTAAAATGAGTTTTTCTTTTTTAGATCGCAAACAAATCATCGAGAAAATGTCCGAAACAGAATATGACGTGGTGATCATCGGTGGCGGAATCACAGGCGCTGGTGTCGCGCGAGATGCCGCAAGTCGTGGAATGAAAGTTGCCCTGGTAGAGGCTTCCGATTTTGCTTCCGGTACAAGCTCAAGATCATCTAAACTTATTCATGGTGGAATTCGTTATTTAGAAAATATGGAATTCCATTTGGTTTTCGAGGCTCTCTCGGAGAGAGCACTTCTTTTTAAAATTGCACCGCATATGGTTCACCCCCTGAGATTCCTACTTCCGCTTTATAAAGGTAGCCGAGTAGGAATGAACAAAATGGGCCTCGGCATGTGGCTCTATGATGCCCTTTCACTTTTCCGTGCACCAAAACTTCACGAAAGACTTTCAGCCCAAAAATCTGTTGGAAGAATTCCAATCCTCCAGCCAAAAAATCTGATGGGTTCTTTTGTTTATTCAGATGCATACATGGACGACGATAGACTTGTAATTGAAACTTTAAGATCCGCAAAGCGCTTAGGAGCGGATCAAATCAGTTACGTGAAGGCCGTGGACGCAAAAATGACGAACGAAAAAGTGACGGCGTTGGATTGCGAAGATGTTCTCTCCGGGCAAAAATTCACTCTCAAGGGGAAACATTTTGTTTCAACAGTCGGTCCGTGGACAGATATCTTGGGGGAAAGTCTGTTGAAAACGTGGAAAAAACTTCTTCGCCCATCAAAAGGAATTCACATTACGCTCAGTAAAGATCGCTTACCACTTCCGTGTGCTATGGTGATGGCAACGGAAGGCGAAAAAAGAATCGTATTCGGGATACCCAGACACGAAATGATCATCATCGGGACTACAGATACAGATTTCAAGGATGATCCATCAACAGTTCATTCGACAAAAGCCGACGTCGATTATCTTTTAAAAGTAGTAGAAGAATACTTTCCTGGTGCCATCAGAAAAGAAGACATCCTTGCATCTTATGCTGGCGTAAGACCTCTGGTGCATGATGGATCAGAGACAGAAAGTAAAACGAGTCGCGAACATGTGATTTTAGAAGACCCACGCAATATCACCTTCGTTGCTGGTGGAAAATACACAACATATAGAAAAATGGCTGAGCAAACCGTAGAAAAATTCTTAAAAAATTATTCAAAAGCTGATCGAAAGAAATTTAAAACTGGAAATACTAAAGTCGCCCTCAATCCAAAAGTGACTGTAGAAAGTTTTAAAGAAGCCCAAAGTAAACTCGATGAACTCACTTCTAAGACTCATTTCTCGAAAAACGAGATCCAAATACTCTTGGACCGTCACGGTTCAGAGGCGTTTGATATTGTGAGTCAGTACTATAGTCCAGCGCAAACATCGGTTTGGGAAATGGAAGCACACTTCGCGCTAAGCGAGTCTATGTGTGGAAAACTATTGGATTTTTACCTAAGGAGGGCACCGCTCTTTTTAGCAGAGAAGGATCATGGTTTTAGGCATCTCGAGCGATTGTCGCAAATTTTCCAGCAAAAATTAGATTGGAGCGAGGAAGAGCGTCAGCTTAATATCGCAGATTTACGCAAACACGAAAGTTTTGAGCTCTCGTGGAAGAAATAGTTCGCCGGTAATACTTATAAGGGGGGGGCGTGTGCTGAAAAAGGTTTTGCTTTCCATAGTTTGTTTGGGATTTATCTCTACAATATTTTTGTCATCAACAAGCCAATCGCAATTAGAGAAAACAGATTTTGATACGATACTCGGAAAGTGGCTCGCTCATGTGGGATTCAAAGGCGATGTCCTTGAATATCAGAAACTTTACGATGAGAACGGGTACTTGGATTACTTTAGAATTTTACTTCAAGAAGCTCCGAAGCCTGAAGCCAGCGAACGCAATCCAGCCAAAATTTATCTCGAAGTGACAGACAACGAAGCGTACGAATTTGCGAATATAAAAGTCATAGAAAAAGACATCAGCGGTATCAAATACATGTATGCCGACTGGATTGCGCGCTTAGCGATCTCGCAAGCGATAAAAAAAATTTCCAAGCTTTTAGGTTTGCAGGCCCATACAGAAAAAGTAAAAGATGGATTGTACAAGGTAACAATTGATCCTGCGAAGACAACAGAGCCTTCGAGATATCGCTTCACTCAAATCGAGGCATTTTATGAAATCCAAGACTTATTTCTTACCCTAGACATTACAGTCAAAGGTCCAAAAGATTATTTGATTCTCTCTTATTACAAAAGTGAACTTCATGGAATATTGAGAGCCCTAGAGAACGGAAACTTCCCAGGATCTACTTCGGAGATTTTAGCTTCTGAATTAGTGAGAGGATCGACAAGTTACCTAATCCACGATCTTTTAAAAGTATCAGAAGCTGCGCGCGAGAAGCTTTTAGAATTTGGACGTAACCCCGAAATAGAAGAAGAGGGATTGACCCCACCAGATGGATACTAACAACTCCGGCCAGATAGAGTTTCACAACATCCACCACAAGGTCGCCTAGATCGATCCCTTGGGTTTTAAGAAGGGTTTCAGCGGCTTCTGGGGTAAAATTGAATACTACATCGGGTGATTTCGGAGTGCGCTTTTCTAATTTTGCCTTACCGTCTTGTTTAAAATATGAGCACTCAAGATTATTCCCAATCTTGATTCCAATTTCAGCGCTCGAGTTGAGATAACTCATGAGTTTGTGACTTGCGGGTTTTGTCTCGAGGAAGTTCTGAATTTTTTCGAAATACATATCTTGTGTCATCTGTGGTTTGATATCACCCCGCGTCTTAAGCTGTCAAAATAAAAAATTTTGAGCCATGATTCTAGAAGTTTAGAGGGTTGACTCGCATTTCAAACCAGTTACACTAGATCAGTCTAAAAAAGTTTTTTGAGAAGGATATAACCATGAGTTTTTTCAGTAAGATATCTGAGTATTTCTCTCATGATATTGCTATCGATTTGGGAACAGCGAACACGCTTGTGTTTGCAAAAGGTCGCGGAATTATTTTGAACGAGCCTTCGGTGGTTGCGGTTCAGAAAAACGTGAGAGGTTCACACCAATCAAGAGTACTTGCAGTTGGTAAAGAAGCAAAAGAGATGTTAGGAAGAACTCCCGGCAGTATCGTTGCAATTCGTCCAATCAAAGACGGCGTTATCGCAGATTTTGAAGTGACTCAAAGCATGTTAAAATATTTTATTTCAAAGTCTACGGGAGCTAAGAAAAGTTTCATTCGCCCAAGAATCATCATCTGTGTTCCTTACGGAATCACACAAGTGGAAAAGAAAGCCGTAAAAGAATCCGCACACTCTGCGGGAGCAAGAGAAGTTTATTTGATCGAAGAACCAATGGCAGCAGCTATCGGCGCAGGCTTACCAATCACAGAACCAAGTGGAAACATGGTAGTGGACATTGGTGGCGGTACAACTGGCGTTGCAGTGATTTCACTCGGTGGAATTGTTTACTGCAAATCTATTAAAGTTGCTGGTGATAAATTTGATGAAGCAATTGTGAATTATGTTCGCCGCCAATTCAATTTGTTGATCGGTGAGAGAACTGCCGAAAATATTAAAATCGCTATTGGAAATGCTTATCCATTCGAGCAAGAAAAAACCATGGAGATCAAAGGACGTGATCTAGTTGCGGGTGCCCCGAAAACAATCGAAATCACAAGCACTCAAGTACACGACGCCTTGATGGATCCACTTTCTGAAGTGGTAGATGCCGTAAAGACAGCTCTAGAAAAAACTCCACCAGAACTTGCAAGTGATATCGTGGACAACGGCATCGTACTTACGGGTGGTGGTGCATTGCTATCAAATCTTGATGTTCTGTTGAGAGAAAGAACTGGTCTTCCGGTTTCTATCTCTGAAGATCCACTCACTTGCGTTGTTATGGGGTCAGGCAAAGTGCTTGAAGAGATCAAGCTCCTCAGACAACTCACAACGGACTAATCTATGAAAGAAGCACAGATAAGATCTGTCGCTTTATTTTTTTTCTACACGTTCTTAGACAAGAGTCTTGCACTGAAGGCTTCTGTTGAAGCCCTAGGACTTTATGATAAACGCCTAAAGCGCAGAGAAACTCATGGTCCTACGGAGCCTCTTCTTGTTTATTCGACTTACAAAGTTTGGAAAAAATATTCTAAAAAAAGAAACATCAAAACTACAGATTTTGATCTCTTGGCAGAGGGTTGGATTATTCCTCCCACACTTAAGCTTGAACCGTGGAGAGAGTTTGTGAAAGATATTGATCCACAACTTTATCTCGCCGTGATCTGGTCACAGCTTTTAAATTTTTCAGACAAAGACATCTCAGAAGGTCTCGGAGTAACTGAAGGAAGCATCAGATATCGTGTTGGAAAAGGTTTAAAGATATTGGGCGAAATTGTTCCTCCCGGCGGAGGCTTCGATGCGTAAAAGAAACTTAAGTGAATTCATGTGTATCGAAATGCTTTATGATTACAAATCAGGAAAGCTTGATCCCTTAAGACATCAAGCGGTAGAAGAGGGGCTTCAGTCTTCGCCAAGAGTGCGTGAAGAATTAAAAAAACTTTCTATCGGAATTTCTTACTGCGATAAATTAAAAAACATTTCAGTCTCAGAACCCTTAGTGGATTTGATCTTGGATCAGCCAAAACCAACAGAAAAAGTTTTTTCTAAATTAAAGTGGAATAGTTTTCCGCAACCAGTGCGCTGGGCACTTGAAGCCGTGGTAGTTGCCGTGGCAATTGCTCTTTTTGTAACTCAAATTCCTAATTTATTTAAAGGCGAACAAACAGAACCAGATTCAATGCTCGTGAAAAAATTTGATATCAAGCCACCAGGGCCCGAGATGGTGGCAGAAACAGAAATTCCTCCACTGCTTAAGCCTTCAATTGAACCAATCAACCCGGAGCGAATAAAACCTGCGGATACAAAACCTACAGAAGTTGCAGCGGTTGCAACTCAAACTCCAGCAGCAACACCTGTGGTGACAGTGCCAGCTGCTAAACCTGCTCCTAAAAAAGGAAATGCGTACGTTTATCGTATGACGATGTATGTGGAGGACGTAGATACAGTCACTCCAGAAATCGCCGCACTCATTTCTGGTCTTGGAGGTGAAAAAGCTGGGGAAGTGGAATTGGGTTGGAGAAGAAAAGGCGGAAGTTATTTCCACTTTTCTGTTCCGCAAAACAACAGCGGAACTTTACAAGACGGACTTAAAAAATATGCGCCATTCAACATCATCAAATCTTCTCATCCGCGGATTATGCCCGAGGGCATAGAAAGATATATTCTTTGGGTAGAAAAGAAAAATATCGGCGGAGCGGCAGGGCCAGGCTCATCAGGCATGGAAGATTCTGAAGAGGGCGGTGAGGGATCTGCAGTTCCAGCAGAAGATTCTTCTCAAGGCGCGACTCCGGAAAATAACTAGGAAGGTAATGAATAAATTTAAAAAGATTTTTCTATATCCGCAAAAATCTCTAAGGACGATGCTGACGCTTTGGTTTCTATTGTTCTCTTTGATTCCCCTCACGTTCATCACGGGATATTCGCTAGTACAGTTTGAAAAAGTATTCAGCGACGAAATGCTCAAGCGTTTGAACGATAATTTTATTGTTATTTCCAAATCCATCGACGAATTAAAAAATTATTTAAAAACCTCAGGCGAACTTCATACCACAGACGATGGCTTGGTTTACAATATCTCTACCAAAAATATTCCTAACCTAAAAAGAGCCGCTTCAGAGTGGTTGGGTGCAGGATATCTGGATCAGATTTCTCTATTTGATAGAGAGGGGCAGCTGATCGTGGCCTTCAAGAAAGATGAAGATGGATTTATAATTAACGAACTCCAGTTAGAAAAGGGTGATGTTTTTCTTACAGATTCGTTAATAAAAACCATTAAGGAAAAAAATCAAATTATTCTGAGCGATATCAATCCCAAGTCAGGTTTTGATTTGATCTCTTATTCAAAGATCGTGGGCAAAAGAAAAAACATCGACGGATACATTCAAGAGACCATCCGTATCGATCAAAAATTCATTGATAACCTAAAAACCAGATTCAATCTTGATGTTTTGATTTTGGATAAAGAATTTAAACCGATTGTTTCGACGCAACCTGATTTTTTACTGATTGGGGCTTCCGCTTACCAAAAAGGACAAACCGACAGCGTGAAGTTCATCACGATTGAAAGTAAGAGTGAACCCTATTCTCTATTGATCAAGCCCTTCGAAAAAGAACAAGAAAATATTAAGTTTGGCTTGGCTTCTTCTAAGAAAGAAATCGAGGCAACAACAAAAAGAATCAACAAAACTGTATTCAGCGTTGTGGGCGTTGTGATTCTTTTGATTCTTTTTGCACTTTGGATTGTCTCTCGAATTCTAATTCAACCCTTAGTGCAATTGATGAGTGCGGTTAAAAATTTAGAAAGTGGCGGCGCGCACACATACATTCAAGCCGACTCTGGAACCGAGATTGGGGAGTTGACGAAGAGCTTTAACGACATGTCAAAGAAAGTCACCAAAGCTCAAAACGAATTGACAAAAAAAGTAAAGGAACTCGAAAAGACAAACCAAGAATTGCAAGAGGCGCAAGCACAACTTGTGCACACAGCTAAGATGGGAAGTCTTGGCCAAGTGGTGGCGGGAGTCGCCCACGAGCTCAATAATCCTATTGGATTTATTTACAGCAATATGGGAGTGCTCAAGGATTATATTGATCGTTTTGAAAAGCTTATCGAAGTGGCTGAGAAATCCCCAAAGAAACTTGACGCTGCAAAAGAAGAAGTCGATTACGAATACATGATGAAGGATCTACCTAAGCTCATCAGATCCTGCCAAGATGGTGCAAAAAGAGTGAGGGATATTGTCCTTAATCTTAAAAACTTCTCAAGATCCGACGAGCTAGAGAAAAAAGAATATGATCTTGAAGAAGGATTAGAGAGTACGCTGCAAATTCTAAAGAGCGAATTAAAAGATATTGAAGTCCACACGAAGTTCGGGAAAATTCCGCCAATTTATTGTTATGCAGGACAAATCAACCAAGTCTTTATGAATATTGTTTCCAATGCAATTCAAGCCATCGATGGTAAGGGCGAAATCTGGATTGAGACCAAGAAAAAAGGGTTAGAAGTTGTTATCTCTATTAGAGATGACGGCAGAGGAATTCCCGAAAAAGTTTTAAGTAAAATTTTTGATCCATTCTTTACGACAAAACCTGTAGGCAAGGGTACGGGATTGGGCTTGTCGATTTCTTACGGAATTATTGAAAAGCACAATGGTCAAATCCTTGTGGATTCCGAAGTCGGTAAAGGTACAGAGTTTAAAATCATTTTGCCGATGATTACTCCGAAAGATACGTAATTTAATGTCTCAAAATGAGAATGATTTTATTAACCACTAGATTTTAGGTATACTTAAGCCATGATTATCAAAAGACTTATAATTCTAAACTTTGCAGTCGTTCCAAATATAACCCTCGCCCAAGGTCCTGAGTACACAGGCAAGATCGAGCAGAAGCCCTCGCCGGTTGAGCAGCGAGTGAACGATAAGATCATGAGCACGGGCAAGAAGATAGAAATCGAAGGTCAGAGAAAAGAAGTGGAGTTAAAAAAAGAAGCTCCCAATAATCTCCAAGCAGCGCCTGCACAGAAAAAACGTGCGCCTTTTATTGTAAATCCAAAGCAACCAAACCCGCAAGACCCAGGAGTCTTTAGGGACCAATATGATCATGCGGTGGGGAAAGACCCTTCAACTGAATTTGAACAGCAGGTGATCGAAAATAGAAACACTCCTCCACCAGGCGTGACCAACGAAGAATTCGT
>JANMFM010000012.1:0-8388 GCA_031374125.1 Bdellovibrionales bacterium | reverse complement strand
GTTGCTGAAGAACTTCCTCAGCCAGCTCCTGGCGTAAAATACTAATTTCTAAGATTTGTTATTATCTTCATAATATTTGTGATCGTTAGCTTTTTTTAAGGAATTTCTATATAATCAGATCATGAATAGATGGTTAATTGCTTTAGTTATGATTCTCATTTTCTTTGTTTCTTACTCTCGAGCAGATGCCGAAGTAAGATATAATATTACTGACCAGGAGGCTGTGAAGTAGCGGCGTCTGTCACAGCAAAGTTTACACCTGTCCATCCCTCAGAAATCAAAGTATTCATCACACGCTTGATATAAATCACCGGAGTGTTTGTATCCGCTTGTACGTTCACTTGTCCTTTGAAAGGCTGACCAGGATTTACGGTTTCAGCCATGATTCGCATTTGCTGAAGTTTGCTTTTTAGTCTTGGGAGATTTGCATCTTTTTCTTCTAGATATACCGGGTTTTCACCCAATTTTTCGGCTTCCAGAGTAATCGTATTCCCAACAATAGAAATGAGGGGAGCGTTCTCGATAGGGCGAGCGTGGTTGGCCTCCGGAAGTTTAATGTCCTTTGAAATAAAGAAAATTTCGCCAGTAGAAGAGAAATTCATAATCAAGAAAACCACCAGGATCGAGAACATGTCGATCATCGCAGTTAAGTTCAATGAATCATTGAAAGTGCTCTTATGACTCATATGCCTTTTGTGTCTTAAGAAATGAAGGTCATATTTTGGATGAATATGATATCCAGGAGGACTGATAATTCTTGAGTGATGGCCTTTTAAGTACTTCATTGTGTGTTGATGCCTACGTCAGGATATCCCGCGCCCACTAGAGCATCGAAGACCTGAATTAGTTTTTTGTAGAGAACTTGATTGTCGGTGTTTACGATAACGTCTTTTTTTTCTGGGTATCTTTTTTTCCAGTCTGTTAAAACTCTTTGCATTTTATCGAGATCTACATCGGGGCCGAGATTTGCGATTTTGTAATTTTTCTCTCTTAAACTGCGTGCACCAATAGAAACACTTTCGGCCATTTCCATTCTATCTTTTAAAACTGTAACGGTGAGAGTTTCTTTTTTCTTATTTGGATTTTCCGCTGAAGCGGCGTTGTCAGAGCTTGTGACATTGTCTACGTTTGTAGAGAGCGCTTCGATTTGATTCCATACCGCTGTCATAATCAAAAAACAGATCAGCACCGAAAATAAATCGATAAATGGAACTAAATTAAGATCATCTTGACCGCCACCAGCACCCACGTCGTAACCCCTTACTTAATTTTGTCTCTGTTTGAAAGAATAAAGTTCAATGTAGCAACAGAAGCTTCATGGATATCATCCACGATTGAAATTGCCCAAGAGTTGAACCATCCGTAAATTCCCAAGAGGGGAACAGCGAAGACAAGTCCAAAACCAGTACAGTTCATGGACATAGAAATCTTTGCAGCAAGAATCGCGGCTTTTTCTGCAGGAGCAGCGTTGGCCACACCGGCAAAGGCACCGATCATCCCGATGATTGTTCCGAGAAGACCTGCAAGAGTTGCCAAGTTTGCAATTGTTGAAAGAAGCGAAATTCTTTTTTCAATTTTAGGAATTTCTCTAAGAGCCACAGCATCCATTGCTGTTTGAACTTGATCATCACCTTTGCCATTTTTTACTGCAACTAATCCTGCGTTGATAATGTTTGTCAGAGGGCTTTTTACCTGTGAGCAAACCGAAATGGCTTTATCGATTTGTCCTTGGAGAATGTATGAATTCACAGTACTAAGAAGTTCGTCTTTATCAATGCGACCAGCAGCTTTTAGAGCGGCGAATCTTTCGATAAAAATCCAAACTCCCATCCCACCAATAATGAGAATAAGGTTCATCGTCATACCACCGGCTTTGTACTGCTGAATAAGAGTCTGTAACATTTGTTGTCCCCACTGAATAGTAAGTAGCAGTTAAAAAGTAACCACTAAATACCTTGTTTACTTAAAGATTATTTTAAGAGTGTAGAGGAGATAGGTCAGGTGCAAAAATTCAAACTAGACCAAAGGCTATTGAGATAGAATGACTCTTAAAGTTACTTCACCGCAACGAGAGAGAGCCATTGACTTGGACGCCCCCAAGTCGAATTTTCAACCCAATATTCAATATTTCTAAATTTTTGTTCTTGCAGTCGATTCAACAGATCATTTTCAGAAAAAAGTTGGATAAAGCGGGCAGCATTGTCAGATTGGTCATCATATTTATCCCACTTAGCTCCTTCACCAAGACGGACGGTAAAATAAAATGGAGCATCAGAAGGTAAGAGTGCGTAGATAGAAGCAAAAGTCTGATTGAGCTCTTTCATTGGAACATGCAAGAGAGAGGCTGCACACCAAATACCACCAATATTTTCAGGTAAATCAAGAGAAAGGAGCTTTTCAAAAGAACCATCAATAGTTTGTAAGTCTTTTTGCTTACAGAAGTTTCTCATCTCTCCACTGGGCTCAATTCCAAGAGATAGGCGCCCTCGATTTCGAAATTCATTTAAGTGAATTCCCGTCCCAGAACCAATATCAAGAATAACACTAGATTTTTAAACAAGAGGTAAAAATAGACTAAAAGCTTTCGAAAAATCTCTAATTTCACTTCGATTTCCAACTTCTTTAAAGAAGCGATCATAATATTGATTATTTTTATTTAAGCGATCATCAGTATTCATACTTAACATTAAATAGTGCCGACAATAATATGTCTACAAAAGAAATGATCCCATACATCTTTCACTGCCAGCGCCGGTATTAAAAAAGATTGTTCCAAGATATATCCCATCTGTAATCAAGCAAGAAGTCTATTTTAGAGACAAGGGTCAATGCACACACCAGAACTGCAATTCCAAAAAATTCCTCGAATACGATCACATCACCCCAATCGCAATGGGAGGAAAGACTACGATTCAAAATCTAAGACTACTTTGTAGAGCCCACAACCAAAGAGCCGCGATCGAAAAATTTGGATTCCAAAAGATGCAGAAATATTTTAATTATTAACTTCGATGATGTACGCTTGAAACATAGAATTACTCCCATCTTCAAACCTTCCATGTTACTGTATGCTCGCAGTACTTGAAAAAAACTATCCTGCTTTAGAGGAAACTGCTGCCGCAGCTCTGGGAATTTCGAATATAAAGCGGGTTTCTTCTGCGACATTTTCTGCCCAGATTGATCCTTTGTGATGTTCGATGATTTCTTTGCAGATTGGAAGACCAAGGCCGGTTCCACCGGAACCATTTTGAGTCCTACTGCTCTGAGCAAACTTATCGAATACCAACTGAAGTTCTTCAGAAGGGATTCCCACACCTGTATTTGAAATAGTGCATCTGACTTTTTCATGTAAGAGTTCTACTTTGATTTTTACAGCTGTGTTTTTTGTAGAAAATTTTATTGCGTTTGAAAGTATATTGCGTATTACTTGCATGAGTCTGTCGGAATCAAAAATAGCAAATGCTGATTCTTCAGAAATTTCGATTCGCAATCCTTTTTCACTGGCAAAAGCACTCATCTCCGAACTCACGATTCGAGCCATATTCAAAAGATCGCCCTCTGAGTATGAGTAAGTCATTTTTCCTGACTCCATCTTTGCTAGATCGAGGAGATCGTTGAGTAGGGACATCAATCTCGAACCACTATCGTAGATCTCATCAAAATAACTTTTAATTTTTTCTTTAGAGCTTTGCTCTATCTTTTGCTGTCCAAAACGTGCAAAGCTTAAAATTCCATGCATTGGAGTTCTGAGTTCGTGGGACATGTTGGCAAGAAACTCTGACTTGGCTCGATTTGCTCTTTGAGCAATTTCTCTTTCGGCCTTTAATTTGTCTATATTTTTTATTTCATTCAGTGCATTTTGCAGTACTGAGCTTTGTTTTTCCAATTCTGAGGTTCGTGATTTTACTTTGTTTTCTAAATTTTCATTCAATTCTTCCAATTGTGAAGTTGTTTTTTGTAAGCGAATAAATATTGAGGAAAGAGCAAACGCTAGGAATGCACAAATAAAAATGAGTGCTGCACGATAGTATGATGCAATTTTTTCTTCATGAGAGAACCATTTTAAATATTTACTTTCTAAACCATGAATTGCTTTTTTAACACGGTCTGAAAGAATTTCGCCTTCAAGCGTCTGGCGAGCTCTTGCCTGATTTGTAACAATATCAGTATGAAAAATAAAATTTTTAATGATTTCTACATTTGCTTTATTCAAAGAAGATGTTTTTTGGAGATCGCTGAGATGAAATTGAATTTCTTTTGCAAGTTCATCTCTTGGGTTTAAACTGTATCGATAAGTCTCATTGAGTAAAATTTCTATTTTCGCCCTCAAGTCAGAAGGCTTTACTTGTTGTGCGAGAACGGGTAGGTACCTAATCGAATTTTTCAATACCGAATTTTTGGATTTAAATTGCTCAATGTCTAAAGCTTTGAGTTTGATTGCATCACAATAAGTGTTAATAGGTTTTAATAATTCATTACTCTCATATGTTCTTTGGAGTTCTTCGCAAATATGCTTTGATCGGTTGATATTTTTCACAACTGAATCGTAATTTTCTAAAACAAAAGTTCTAAGGCGTAAAATATCTTCATTCAATTTGTGATCAATATTTTTCAATTCACTTAAAGTAGAAAGAGTATTGTGTCGGCTTTCTAAGCTTTCTTCTTTTGATTTATTTGTAGTAAACACCATTAGGGTAAGTACTATAAGTATTCCGATTAAATATAAATTACTTTTACTTGCTATTTTCGCCACTAGCGGCTCCTTTAGAAGTATTCTCCTTGATTGTATCAGGAGCTTTTCCTGTTAGTGATTTAAGAAAAGCGACAATTGCATCAGTATCTTCTTTACTCAGCGATCGACCCAACTGAAAGCGTGCCATTTTTTTCACAGCTTCCTCAAGTGTCTTTACGGCGCCATCATGGAAATAAGGCGCCGTCAGCTCTACATTTCGAAGGCTTGGAACCCGGAAGGTATGTTTATCCATCTCATTTTTAGTTATGTTGTAGCGACCTAAGTCGGAAGGATAAAACCCACCACGTTCTTTAAAGTAATCACCGGCAATGCCCATAGTTTGAAACATATTGCCGCCAATATTTTGCCCTTGATGGCAAGCAACGCATCCATAGGAACTAAACTTTTTGTAACCAGAAATTTGGAGTTCAGTAAGTGCCGCAGTATCACCTTTTAGATATTTATCGAATGGTGCATCTAATGTGATCAGAGTTTTTTCAAATTCAACAATCGAATCTACAATATTTTTTTGATTGATTCCATCGCTATAAACTTTTGAAAATAACTGTTTAAGCTTGCTGTCCTTATTTAGCTTTCCAATGATCTCAGGCCAATTGGATCCCATCTCTTTTGGATTGTGGATAGGGCTTTCTGTCTGTTCGGATAAGGTCTCAGCTCGGCCATCCCAGAATTGTCGGAAGTTCAGTGCACTATTAAAAACAGTTGGAGTATTTGCATGACCAATTGATCCGTCAATTCCAATTGCAAATTGTCTATTGTCTGCCCCACCATGCATAAGATTGTGGCAAGAAGCACAAGAAACAGTGTTATTTTTTGATAACCTCTGATCGTTAAAAAGAAGACGTCCTATTTCAATTTTTGTAGGATTGTATTTTTTTGGAGCACGAAGAGGACCAAAAACACCGCTAATATCATTTTCTTCTTCATCCATTTTTTCTGATAAACCAACATTAGAAGGTGAGCGGGCGGTTGTTTTAAACTTTGTAAAGCTGAATTGAGCTATGACCACTATTGCAACAAGCATCAGAGTAAGGAAAAGTTTTTTTGTGAATGACATACTCAACCAATTTAGTTTCATCTATCTAGATCGGCTAAAGAATATTAGAACTTGAGTTAAAGACCGTGCTTAAAATCTCAAAATTCCTAGAGTCTTCCAAATGGAAATCCAATATTTGGAATCGTGTTTTGACCGTTCGTAGCTACTGGGAACTTCATATCTTTAAAGATCGCAGTTACACATTTGTTCAAGTTATCTCCACTAGAAATGTCTGATTTCTTAACTTTTGCCCACTGAACCGCACCTTTGGCAGAAATTTCCCATTCATATTCTACGCGACCTGCAAGTCCTGGCGTATCGATCAAAGATCTTTCATAACACTGTTGGATCTGAGTCATATAACGTTTTACAACGTCCATCACTTGGGATCTTGATAATCCATCCTCTTTTCCAAGACGAACCAAAGAAGGCGCACCAACTACAGTTCCCGCAACAGCTCTAGATCCAGCGGTTCCTTTAATCCCTTGAACACCATATCCAGTTCCTGTTCCGTAACCCAAACCTTTTGTTTTAACAGACGCCAACCCTCCAGCTGCTAATTTTCCAGATTTTGTTTTGAGCGCACCAATGACACCACCAGTGTTGAGAGCCGTTTGGCCCCCAGCATTTTTGTTGATGTTGATTGCAACTGGAACATTAGAAGGTGGAGTATTTGATGAAACTGCGCTGAGTGCGGCAAGAGCTCCAACAGCTTGGATGTTTTTTACAACTGGTTTTTCTGCAACCTTCATTGGTTTTTCAACTTCCACAGGATACTTGTTTACCTTCATGAGAAGTTTAGACTTCTGGAGCCTAACCACTTTTTTGGGTTTCGGTTGTTTTTCTACAATTTTCTTTTCTGGTTTTGGCTCTGGTTTTTTCTGAGCCACTTTTTCTTTTGGTGGCTCAGGCTTTTTCTCTTCTGGAGGAGGTGGTGGTTTTTGCTCTATGATAAGCCTCGCAACACGTTCTTGCATAATTTTTTGCGGAGATTCAGGTTCTTTTGTCTTCGTGAGAAAAATAGCAGCAAGAATAAACATCTCAATTGCAGCGATCACTATTCCTGGGGTTTTCATTTCCTCGTCTTTGATCAGACGCATTTGATTTGAAAGTTGTCTAGGAGCAGGAGCGTATCTTAAGTGAATCGATACATCGGGAGTTAGTTTCACAGAAACAAGTTCTGCTGGACCCAACTTCAAAGTATAGTAATTCTTCTTGCGGGTAACCGTTGGACTGAATGCAGATTCCTCAAAAGAGTAAGACTTTGATTCATTTTCACTGACATAACTTTCTAAGGCAAATTGCAAATTCTGCGGAATGAATACTTGGGTATTCATTCCGTCAAACTTTGCAAGATTTAGATTTTTATTCAGAACGGGGATATCTACAGTTGCAGAAGATCCTGGACCAATAATTACGTTATCGCCAGCGTAGAATTGATGGAGATCATAAATTTGATCTTTCCAAGTCACATAACTTTCTAGAACTCTTTGTTGAGGTCGCAATTGTGCGGCTTGATGATGATAAGTCAATTTCTTTGGCGACTCTACTTTAGGACGAGCATGTAAAGAAACATTCTTGGCAACGACAGATTTTTCTTTTTTCTTTTTCGATTTTACTTGGGAAACCGACGGTTCTTGCTCTTTGTATTTAAGATCTACCAGAGATTTATCTAAAGGTTTATGTTCACCATTGAAGTGAACCATCTGAGGAATAACGTCCTGAGCTTTTTTTGGAGTCGGACTGAAAGGAATGCGAGCTTTTTCTTTAACTTCAGATTCTTCCTGATGACCAAGCTTTTTTCCAAATTCTGCTTCCATATCTCTTTGATGAGTTTTTGCAGCATCAACAACTGGACAAGGAGCTGCTTTTGGAGGAGTTGGTCTTTTGTTTAAAAGTTCTCTGACCGGAGTTTTTTCATCTTCAGGATCATAAGCTTCAACCACAGTCGGTTGATCTTCAAGAGGTCTTTCAAGTTGCAATTGAATTAAAATCTCTCCAATTTCGACTTGCGAAGAATTTAAGATGATCGCTTGTTTAACTCTCTTTCCTTCAAAGAAAATTCCATTGGAACTGTCCAAGTCAGAAACTTCGATGACACCATCATCTGTAACGCTGATTGAGCAGTGTTGACGAGACAAGAAATCAAAATTCTGTAGTGGAATATCACACTTCGAGCTACGACCTAAAGTGATCGGGCATTCAGTGAATACATGTTCAAAAACTATTTCCCCTTTGTGAGAAATAGAAACTACTAAAGGATTTGGTAAATTTTTACGATTATTCATCACTTAAATTATCGGAGGAAGTGTAAGGTTATTAAAGCCTTACACTTCGAACAAATGGATGAACTGGACTGGACGGTGATCCTGATCTCTTTGCTTTTTCGATGGCACTACCGACTTTGGATTTGAAATCAAATTCTTTGTAGAGAGCGGCGATACCCCAAGCCGCTGTTGGCTGACCTGGACTGAGTTTCTGAGCTTTTTTGAAAGCATCAAAAGCCAACTCCAAATTATTCATAAACATATAGTTTGTGCCCTTAAGAGCCTGAGCGGGTGCAAAAGTCGGCTGGATTTCCAAGATCCGATCACAGATC
>JANMFM010000009.1:0-21630 GCA_031374125.1 Bdellovibrionales bacterium | reverse complement strand
TGGTGAGATCTTTCACTACGTCATTGAAGCCAAAGAGGTCGCAACTGGCGATGAGCGAACAAAACAACTTATAGAATTGAGATCGCTGCAAGACTGGTTCATCAAGCCTAGACTTCTAACCGTCAAAGGCATTGCAGAAGTTAATACAATTGGTGGATACGAGAAACAGTTTGTTATTCATCCAAACTCTCAGGAAATGGCGAGAAATGGAATCCATTTTGGCGATATTAAAGAAGCTGTAAGCCAGGCAAATCAAAATGTCGGCGGTGGTTATGTTGAGCAAACTGGTGAGCAGTACATTGTTCAAGGAAATGGATTATTCAAATCATTAGACGATATCGAAAATGTTCCTGTTAAGACACTTGAAAATTTAAAGGTAATCTCTATAAAGGACATCGCTGATGTGAGCTTAGGAAAAGAGCTACGCTCTGGAGCTGCTCTTCATAATGGTAAAGAAGTAGTTCTTGGCACTGTTATGATGCTAACCGGAGAAAATAGCAGAACAGTTTCACTTCGAGTGGCAGCTCAACTCGAAGAAATAAAAAAAACGTTGCCATTAGGTTATCATGTAGAAACTCTTTATGATCGTTCGGAGCTGGTAAATTCAACGCTTGGTACAGTTGAGCACAACCTTGTGGTTGGTGCTCTTCTTGTGATCATTATTTTATTTTTGCTTGTCGGAAATTTAAGAGCAGCACTCATTACAGCGATAGTTATTCCCCTCTCATTGCTCTTTACATTTATAGCCATGCGAAAATTTGGAATCTCTGGGAATTTAGTAAGCCTAGGTGCTTTAGATTTTGGAATTATCGTGGATGGTGCCGTCATTGTTCTAGATAACTGTGTAAGGCATATTCATCATCAAACGCAGGCTCTTAAGCGTAAACTTTCAGGACAAGAAATTAAAGATACGATTTACAAAGCTACCGTCGAGATTAGAACGTCTGCCGGTTTTGGTGAATTGATTATTGTGGTTGTATTCCTTCCCATTTTTGCTTTTGTAGGTATTGAAGGAAAAATGTTTATTCCGATGGCAGCCACGTTTATTTCTGCCTTGATTGCAGCCCTAATTCTTTCCTTCACTTTTGTTCCAGCACTTGCAAGTTTGATTTTAAAAGGCAACGTGGAAGATAAAGAACCTGCTGTTATGAGATTCTTTCAGAGGTTGTATGAGCCCTCTTTGAATTGGGGTATCAGAAAGAAACCTATCGTCATTTCCATTGCGCTGGCATCCATACTGATTGGTTGTGTGCTGTTCTCAAGGCTTGGCGGTGAGTTTTTACCGAAATTAGATGAAGGCTCAATTGCCATTCAATTCTTAAGACCCGTTTCGGTAGGGCTATCTCACTCTGTAGCTCTTGAAGAAAAGTCTCAAGACGTGATAAAACAGATGCCAGAAATTAGGCATGTGTTTACTCGTGTAGGAACGGCAGAAGTAGCAACTGATCCTATGGGACCTAATATATCTGATACTTATGTGATGCTTAAACCAAGAGATGAATGGCCTGAGGTAAATGGCAAATCACAGTCTAAGGAAGATTTAATTGCTCGCATTGTTGAAAAGCTAGAGTCAGAAGTTCCAGGCCAGAGATATCTTATCAGTCAGCCCATTCAATTGAGGTTTAATGAGTTAATCGAAGGAACAAGAGCAGATGTTTCCTTAAAGGTTTTTGGCGAAGACTTAAAAGTTCTCACTGAGGAAGCGCAGAAGATTAGCGAAATTCTTAAAAAAATTCCTGGATCTGGAGATGTAGAGGTGGAGTCCAAAGGTTCACTGTCTGTATTGCAGATCACACCTAATAATAAAGTTTTGCAAAACCTTGGAGTTTCATCCCGCGAAGTATTTGAAACTGTAGGACATGCTATCGGTGGCGAAGAAGTTGGAATATTTTATGAGGGAATGCGTAGAGTACCAATCGTTATTCGATTAAAAGATAGCCAACGGTCTGATATTGAAACTATTAAGTCTTTGCCTGTTGGTTTATCAAATAATACGACTCTTCCTCTAAGCGAATTGTCTCAAATTCGTTTTCAAGAAGCGTACAGTGCCTACAGTAGAGAGCAAACTAAGCGTCGGGTTGCGATACTTATTAACCCACGTGGGACGGATACTGAAAGTTTTGTTCAAAAAGCAAAAGCGCAAATTGAAAAAGAAGTTAAGCTACCTTCTGGCTACTACCTTGAATGGGGTGGAAACTTTAAAAATTTGAGTGAAGCTAAGATGCGCTTAGGATTACTGGCACCACTTGCGCTGTTGTTAGTTCTACTAATGATCTACGCAGCTTTTAAAAATGTGGTACAAACATTTTTAATTTTCGCGTGTGTTCCATTCGCTCTCGTCGGAGGAGTTCTGGGGCTTATGATAAACGGTCTGCCTTTTAGTATTTCAGCCGGAGTAGGCTTTATTGCTCTATCAGGTATTGCGGTCCTTAATGGCGTCGTTATGGTGAACTACTTTAACGATCTTAGAAAAGAGAAAATGCATGGAGTGGATCTAATTAAGAAGGGCACAAGTTTACGCTTAAGACCTGTGCTTATGACTGCCCTTGTAGACATATTCGGATTTTTACCTATGGCAATTTCTCATGGGGCTGGATCTGAAGTTCAGCAGCCTTTGGCTTCTGTAGTTATTGGCGGAATTATTTCCTCTACTCTTCTAACATTGATCGTACTTCCAGTTTTGTATCTGGTCTTTGAGAAATACATTGAGAATTTTACTCAAAAAGAAATTCAAGAATTGATGAATAAAGTAACTAGCAAATTTAAACAAAGAACCAGATAGGTTCGGAAAAAGGAGATCATTATGAAAACAATTATTTTAACAAGCATTCTAAGTTTTGCTCTTGGAAATGTTGCGATGGCCGAGGAAAAAGCTCCAGCTACTCCTACCACACAAGAGAAAACCACAGAAGCACCTAAGAAAACACGAAAGAAAAAAGTCGAAATGTGTGGAGAATGTGGAAAGCCAGAGCATCAATGTGAATGCGGGCACAAAGAAAAAGAAGAAGAGAAAAAATAAATAATTGAGGGATAGCTTTAAACTAGGCTATCCCATTTTAAGGGGATTTTATGAAAATATTTTGCTTGTTAATTATTGCTATCGCTCTGTCTGCATGTGACCAAAAAAGTTCACCTGACGATGCCAAAGAAAGAGCCCGCGCCGAAGAAGAGGCCGGCAATGATGTCGCCAATGAAAATTTAGCAAATCGTGCTAAAAAGATGGAAGAAGATTTGCGCAAAAGATACCGCTTTTATAGTGGCGTCAGCCATGATTACTTTGCAAACTTCAATATTGGCAACAATAAATATAAAGCAAAGCTGACGTTCACCCCGACACTGCACATCGTTGAAACTGATAGAGTGAGAGCCTTAGAGGAAATTCAGGAGGACCTAAATAACCTTTATCTTAACGCACAAGTTGTAATCTGGTCAGACCCAGACACTATTGGCGCGAATGGTTGTGTATTTGAAAAAAATCGACCAGATATAACTACAGGGAAAATTCAGCTTGTTTCAACGGAGTGTCCTAATAGATTTGCGATGAAACTCACAGTTCCTAATACGCCCAGTAATGAAAGAGATCTAACTAGCAAATTATTAGCTGAGGCTCTTCTTAGTGGAACACAAAACAAGGTGGATTATATTTATAGCCAAGTAAATTCTAAGTTTAATCCAAATAGTTATGAGATAACTTTTAAGAGAGTAGAATAATACGAGGTAATTGAGTTGTGAAAGAATGTTGTGATACGAAGCCAATCGATAAATCTTTTGGCAAAATATTGTGGGTTGCCCTGGCGCTGAACATACTGATTTTTTTTGTTGAAATATTTTTTAGCTTTAAAGCAAACTCTTCCTCTCTGATTGCAGACTCTCTTGATTTTTTGGGAGATAGTTTTAACTACGGCTTGAGTTTGTTTGTCATAACCATGAGTGCCTTAGTTCGTTCAAAGACATCTCAAGTGAAAGCTCTCACTATGATTGCTTTTGGTGGATGGGTTATTTTTGATGCTATAAACAGTTTTAAGAATGGTGTTCTCCCTCGATATGAAATTATGAGTAGCATCGGCATATTGGCATTTGCAGTTAACCTGCTTGTAGCTGGCTTACTTTACCGATTTAGAAGCGGAGACAGCCAAATGAGGTCAGTGTGGCTTTGCACACGTAATGACGTTATCGGAAACTTAGCCGTTATTGGTGCGGCCGTTGGGATCTACTACACCGACAGCGGAACCCCCGACATCATCGTTGCTGTAGTTATGGCATACCTTTCTATCTCCTCTGGAGTCTCTGTATTTAAGCAAGCGCGTAATGAAATTGTTCAAATTACTAAAGCTGAAAGATTGTAATAATAATCCATACACGAAACTTCGTGTGTTGAACGAAACTTCGCAGACTTCTAACTATTTATAAATATTCATCTTCAGTTATTTTATCCGCGAAAGTTCGCGGATTTCATTTTTATTTTTCGTTCGTAAAAATTTAACTTTTTTAATTTTCATACGTACTTCCGTAGGCTTGCACGTGGAATGGTCCGTAGTCATCATTCTTGAAATGTAACTCCTTTGTGGCTCGAATTAACGAGCCCCTAAAAACCTAAAGGGAGTTACTTATGAAGAATCAAAATAAACCATGGCTTGATGAAAACAATGAGCCTCTTTCAATCGAAGCTCTAAAGCTAGCTTCAGAAAATTGGAGCAAAGAAATTTGGGAAGAATATTTAGTAACGCTTGAAATCGGAGTTGAAGGCATTCAGCTTTCAAGCTCCAGAGAGTTCCAGGACCGTTGCGAAGATCTAACCTCATCCATCTTTGATCTCAGCTCAGATCATTCACCTGATGAGCTTGTGGAGCTTATTAACAACGCTAAAGATAAGCTCTCACCAACGCAAAGAATAGTAATTGAGAAATATTTTAATGAAGGCCGTTCAGAGCGCGAGGTCGCAAAAGAACTTTCAATTTCCCGAAGTACCGTAAAGCTACGAAAGAAAGATGCCTTAAAGCGAATTAAATCAAACCTGGCTGAGGGGGCACCCAATTTGACCTTTATGAAGGGACAAGAAAATCCCAACGAAGACATCTTCGATCAAATCGAAGATCACTATTAGGAAGATAATTTGTCCGATGATGAATTCTATCGACTGTGGGCTCTGGCTGAAATGGGAGGATTAAGAAAGGGAGATTTGTCATGAGAGCATTAACTGAAGAACTTTGCATAAGTTCATTTAAAACACGATTGAATTGCTCAATGTACGAAACTCAACTTTTAGAAGCTCTCAAAGACTTAAGTGAAAGAGAAAGGTCAGCATTATTTCTTCGATTCTGGGTTCCATGCTCAATTGAAGAGGTGTCAAGGCACATGCACATTTCATGGTCCCAAGCTGACCAGCTTATTGAAAGAACTCTTGAGAAATTGCGAGAGGATTTCAGAACACAAGGGCTTCTCCCATGAGAGGCCGGAGCCCTATTTTTTAAAATAATTAAACACACACAAGGAGACTCATGCGGAAGTTAAAAAATCTTTTGAAGGCACTCTGTTGCCTTCTGAAGCCCAAGCCTCAGGAAATTACTATGGAGCAATTTATGGAAATGGAATCAAAAAAAGTAATTAAAAAACCAACTAACGAAAGGATCTCATATGAATTTTACGACATGTAAAATGTTTTTCAAAAATAAAAAGGTAAGGACAATCTTGACGATTGCCTTTGTCTATCTCGTACCAGCGCTGTGCTTTGCATCTGTTGAAAGCTCGCTAATGGCAATTCAAGGAAAACTTGTCGGCACAATTTTGCCACTGGCAGCTATCCTTGGATTTATCTTTGCGGGTTTCTCATATATTTCAGGAAGTCCCAATGCCAGAACCCATTTAATTTTAGCAATCATTGGTGCGGCCGTTGGATTTGGCGCAAGCAGTATCGTTTCAATGATTAGATCCCTCGTGAATTAAGGGGGATCTGTGGGAATTAGAACATCCAAAGTTTATAAGTGCTTAGAGAAAAAGACTCTCATTTTTGGCTTCGAGATTTTTGACGTGTTTTTGATTTGTATCTTGCTCTCGGTATTAAATCTTGTTTTTGCAAGCTCCGACTGGAAACTTTTCTATACTTGGATTCCAGTTATGACAGTTGCCTTTGGACTGAAAGCTTTCAAAAAAGGAAAACCAGACAATTATCTTCAACACTATCTTAAATTTCAATTTGCACCAGGGATTTACTCGTCGTTTTCAAAAGCAAAAGATCTAAGAACAAAAGGCAAACGTATTTCACTTTTAAGGAGATTAAACTCATTATGAATAATTCATTAGCAGAAAAGATTCAACTTTGGGGTTTTGAAGAAAACCTACTCGTGTTTCGAGATGGGAGCTTGGGTGCAGTTCTTAAGCTTTCAGCATTAGACGTTACCTGTCTAGATATTGACGTCGTAAATAGTCTTTCTCAGAAGCAATGCGACTTTATAAATGGTCTTCCGCAGGGACTCAACTGCCAGTTCATGCAAGAGATTGTCTCTGGCAATTCCACATTGATTAAAGAAAACGCTAGCCTTATGAAAGATTCAGCTACTGAACTTACAAAAGAGATTGCTGCCCAAAGAACGAACATCTTAACTGAAGAAGATCTTTGCGGTAATTTACCAAAACAAAATCTTTATTTGTTCCTAAGAATGCCATTGCAATCGGCAATCGTTGAAAAACCGAAATGGTTTTCATTCTCAAAGAAAAATACAAATGTGGTCCTCCCATTTCAAAAGCAAAAAGCTGAGATGGATTCGTTTAAGAGGAAAGTGTCAGAAATTCAAAAGGGTTTGGAGCTTTTAGATATTCCTTCTGAAGAGTTAGATCAAAGATCGGCTTTCAAGCTCATTTACAACCAATGGAATCCATCAGGTGAAGCAATCCCCGAGACCATCAACCCTGATGATGTCAGAGATCGCCTTCTACTCACAGATGGTGTGACATCCCTTCAAGGATTTTCCCTTGGGAGTTTTTATCATAAAGTTATTAGTCTTAAGATCTTACCCGATCAGACTTTTGCAACGATGGCAGAAGTTTTAAGAGAGCTTCCATTTGATTCTAGGCTATATCTAACAATTGAAGTTATGGATCAAGAAAAGGAAATATCTACGTTACAGCTCCAACGAAGACTTTCATTTTCGATGGTTGCTGGCAAAAAAGGTGTGGCCGATCTTGAGAGCGAAGCAAAGCTTCATGATATCGAGGCACTTCTTACTAATACAATTTCAGGACAAGAGAAGATTTTTAAGGTTTCACTGAATATCCTTTTACGCTCTGTCTCCGAAGAGACTCTAGACGATCAAGTATCTGAAACGCTTCAAAAGATCAGGGAGCTATCAGGTGCAGAGGGAATGCTCGAAACCATTGCTTCTTTTGATATTTTTTCTGATTTAGCTTTGCCAAATGCAAGAACCAAAGAGCGCACCATTAAAATGAACACCTCGGTTCTTTCTGACTTTCTTCCGCTTTATGGTTTTTGGAAAGGGCACGAAAAACCAAGAGTTCTTTTGAAAAATAGATTTGGTTCTCTGGTTAAGTTTGATCCGTTTTCAAGTGAAATGACAAACGCCAATCAAATTATCAGTGGTGGCTCGGGAGCCGGTAAGTCATTCCTGACAAACCTTGTGATTTCGCAGATGTTAAAAGAAAAGCCTAAAGTTTTTATTTTAGATATTGGTGGCTCTTACCAAAAGCTATCTCAGAATCTGAATGGGCAATACATTCCACTTGGAGCAACAAGTGGTCTTTCTATTAACCCTTTTGATCTTGATGGGCTAGATGAGTCACAAAAAGATCAAAAGATTAAATTTTTAGTCTCTATGGTCGAGCTGATGACAAAAGAAACAGATTCGAAAAATCTAGGAAGACTTGAAAGATCCGAGCTTGAAAACTTAATTTTGAATCTCTTAGAAGAAAAGGATAATCCAAGGCTTTCAGATTTAAAGGATCGTTTGATAGCCCATGAAGAAACAGCTCTCGTTCGCATCGGAAAGATTCTGTCCACTTGGTGTGGCGAAACCCCTTACGGGAAGTTCGTTGACCGAGATACGAATATCAAACTTACTTCTGATATCATCTGCTTTGACCTAAAAGGTCTTGAGACTCACCCAGAACTTCAAAGTGTCTGTTTATTCCTAATTACAGATCTTGTGTGGCGGGAGGTTCAAAAGGATCGCATTAATATGAAGTTTGTAGTTTTTGATGAGTGCTGGAAGTTACTAGAAAATGAAGCGGGTTCTCAGTTTATCGCTGAAGTATTTCGAACATTCAGAAAATATTTCGCGTCAGCAGTGGCAATTTCGCAAACAATGGATGATTTCTCAAAAAGCAAAATTGCATCGGCAATTATGCCAAACTCATCCATCAAATGGATCATGAAGCAAAAAGGAGCAAACCTTGAAAGCTTAAAGACAGCGCTTCAGCTCAATGACCGGGAAATTGGCCTTGTAACATCGTTAAGATCCGAGAAAGGTGAATATTCCGAAGCTTTTTTAATGTGTGAAGATAAGCGTGGTGTCGTAAGAGTTGAAGCTATTCCTATGGAGTATTGGCTGTTCACTACTGATCCAAAAGATTTGTCTTTGATAAATGATCTTAAGAATCAAAATCCAAATTTCTCTGATTTTGAACTTCTAAGATTTGCTTCAGAGAAATACCCAAAGGGCGCTTCACAAGCCATGAACAAGAAAGGAGCCTAAATTGAAACTAAGAATTTTAAAAACTGTAATGGTATTTGTGATGTGTTTCACACTGACCGTTCCGCGTCCGTCAAAAGCAGATCTTTTTGGCGGAGATGTCGCGGTCCTTGTACAAATCTTAGCAAATGCTCTTCAGCAGCTCTATGAATTGCAACAGTTGGTTGAAAATGGCCAAGACACTCTTAATTTGCTCAGAGACATTAATAACGGGATCAATGATTCTCTAGGACTTATTAGAAGTTTACCGGATAACCCTAATCCTGGACTGTATGGAGACCTCAGCCAAATTAGAGATGTTTTGAATCGTTTAAATCAGTCTTACGGAAAGGCTGTAGATTCTCCAGATAAGCAAGTTTACGAATCTACAGATCAAACTATTGCTGAAGCAATTAAGATGAACAACGAGCTTTACGAATACACAAAGCAACTTGATCTCGTTGGTGAAGAAGTTAAGCAGTATTCACATAGAGTTTCACCCGGAGGCGCAGCCAAACTTACAGCTCAAACTTTAGGGGTTATGATTCATGTGATGAACCAGCAGCTAAGAGCGCAAGGTACGTCTATGAAACTTGATGCTCAGAAGCTTGCAATGGATAACAAAAGAGAAAAGCAGTCAACAGAGGCCTACCTCAAGCAAGCCGAGACACTAAAAGTGGCGATGAAGACCAATGTACCAACCTTTAAACTGCCGAGGTTTTAGGTATGGATACAGCATGGTTAGCCCAAGAAGCTAAAACAATTCATCAAATTTTTACCAACTATTTTTATTTGTTGGTGGGAACTTTGATCTTATTAGGTGTGGTTCTCGATTATTTTAAACTCGCCATCGGTGGTACGCCTCAATTTGCAATGCTCATAGGACGAGCGTTGATTGCGTCGGTTCTTTTGATGGCGACTCCTGAAATTATGAATGCTCTCTCAAGTATCACCGATGCAGTTGCACAGGAGCTTGGAGATTTGAATAAAGTAAAGCTAGTAATGTCAAAGATGAGCGACAAGGTTGGGACTTTCTCTTGGAGCTGGGTTTCTGTGAAAGAATCCTTACTTCTAGCAATTAGCTTTGTGACCTTCTTCATTTTGTATATCGCAGTTCACTTGGCAGACAGTCTTTTTCTTTTTACATGGATGCTACTCTACGTGTTTTCTCCAGTTCTGATTGCTTTTTTTGTTTTGCCTTCTACGGCGAGCGCAACAAAGGGGCTTTTTAGATCCATGATGGAAGTTTCAGGATGGAAAATCGTTTGGTCTGTGTTGACATCACTTCTCTGGAGTTTTGCTATGATCGAACTAGACAAGCCAGATTCAAATATTTCTTTTCTATCTGCTATCGTTTTGAATTTGATGCTTTTCTTTTCCGTTCTTGTAACTCCAAAGATCACTTCGGCTCTAATCAACGGAGGGTTGTCGCAAGTCGCATCATCTTTTGGCGATACATTTTTTAATTCGGCACCGTTTGGTCTAACCTCGCCACAACAGCTTTTGCAAAAACCAAAACAACTTACCGAAGCTGGCTTAAAGACTGCTGTGCTTGGACCCAAAGGGTTTGTGATGTCAAAAATGAAAGAGAAATCACAGTCTGCAAATAAAGCTGGATCAAAAGCACACGCTAAACAGAATTCATAAATAGATTTTTTTAATTTTAACGGAAGGAAGTGTCATGAAATTCATCGACGCATGGGATTCTATTGCCAAAGAGAATAAACTTTTAAAATTTTTAGTTATGGGGCTATCGCTAGTCTCGATTTTTTTGTGTGTAGTTTGCCTGAAAACAGTTTCACGAGATCCTCTGGTGATTGAAAGAGGATGTTTCTCAAAAGCCACTGAAAATGTTGGAGCTTCAGTCACTGACTCAGAAATTAAGGCATTTTTAAAAGAAGCAATGGATGCAAGGTTTTCAACTTCAGCAATCAATACGTCTTTTTTGTCATTGAAACAAAAAGAGATCAGAGACCGAGAACAAAAAGAACTTATAGGACGAAACATGAAACAAACAGTTCTGGTTCAAGAGATTTTAATTTTAAAGGATAAAATTGAAATCAAAGCCGACAGACTCGTTTCCGTGGGTGAAATCAGATCTGCATTTAGTTTTATGTTGAAAGTTAAAATCGAAAGATCCGACCGAACGCTAGACAACCCTTATGGACTAGTTTTAGCAGAGGTCGAACTTATTAAAAAGGATGGTGAAAGATGAAAATTAAAAGTTTTCAGTACGCAATGCTAGTAGTTCTAACCGCTATGTTTCTTTGGGCAATCACGATTCAAGCAAAGGAACTTGGAAAAACAATCACCTGTGATGAGTATAAGCCTAAAACCGTGAGAGTAACTTTCGGAAGACTTACGGTGATTAACTTCCCTGTTACTCCAAAAGAGATCTTACCAGGAGAGGCAGTTTTTGATTTTAAACAGATCAAAAGTGATCTCGCAATAAAAGCTCTGAGACCAGGTGCTAAGACAAATATTTTCGTCTACATGCAAGAGCGAAGGTGTTCGTTCAATCTTGTAACTGTCCAAGGAGCTGGTGATGACATTTTGTATGTTCGAGATCCTAAAGATCGTCAAATTGAGGTGAAATTCTAATGACTGAAATATCAAATATGAAAAGTGAATTTTCAAATAGATGGAATCTTAAGAATTTCCTCTATTTGAAAGAAGGAAGTAAAAATAAGCTCAATACCCGGAGCCTAAAAATAGTATCCGTTCTTGTGAGCGTTGTAATCGTAGTTTATCAACTCTTTTCGTCCAATGCTCCTGTCGAAGTTAAAGATGAGGACAGTTTTTCTGTCCCCCAAAGTATGCAAGTTACGACGATGTCGGAGCCACCCGTGTATAAAGAGGGTTATTCTTTTTCCGAAAGAGAAGCGCAACAAAGACGAAATAGAAAATCCATTGTAGTAGATCGAATTAAGTCTATTTCGTTCTCAAGAGTAGATAAAGTTCCAACAGGAACCGAAGTTGGTGCCCTTCTATCAAGTGGCGGCTCGAATGGAATGGTAAAAGCCACTCTTTCAGAGCCACTGACTGTGGATGGCGAAATTGTAGCAGACAAGGGTACGGTTTTGTATGGGCGTGGCAACTCCTCAGACGAACGCTTATATCTCTCTTTTAGTAAGCTTATCAAAAAAGATAAAACAGAAATGAAGATTAAAGCTCAAGCCTTTGATTCGAAAGATCGAATTTTAGGACTCAAAGGCTCAAAGGTTGGAGACTATGCCTTTAAAATTGCAGCTTCTTCTGGGCTATTTTTCTTAAGTGGTATGGCTGAAGGTCTTCAAGATCCAGGAAACGCAATGATGCCACAAAGAAAATCCATGAGGGATGCAGCCCTTCAAGGTGTCGCACAAGCTACCGTCGAACAAGGACGTGAGATCGTAAGTAACATGAACAATAAATCAATTATCGAGGTGAAACATTCTACGCCTGTTATTGTGATTTTTGATGATGGAGATTCAAATGAATAAAACATTGCCAAAGAAAATCTCCAAAAACGACGCAAACGAAAGGATGGATCGTTTTTTGATTTTCTTAAAACTAATCATAATCGATCCACCACTTGAGATTTACCGAGGATTTAAAAAGAATACGATGCCCGTTGCTATTTGTTCGTTGGTAGGTCTTCTTGCCTGGATCATCACATACAAGAATATTGATTTATATTTTTTTAGAACTTTAAATCTCGACCTCTTATATCCGAAAGGCTCATTTAGAGCCTTTTATCTCTGTGCGTCTGTGGTTTCTGGATACTATGTCTTTGGGCTTATTCAAACAGGCAGAAAACTCAAAATGTTAAACAAGCTTACAAAGGTTTTCCACAACTCAAACCTTAAAAGCCCAATGGGAGATCTGCCAAAGTTCATTGATGATGCGCCAATTGACGATAGCACGAGAAAACTACGGCTTACTTCAGCAGGCATTCCTCTTTCAAAGTTTAAAGTCGAAAGAGATGCAATTGAAACAAACCTAGATGTTGAGATCATCAAGATTGTAAACACTGAAGGTTCAAAGAGTCTTATAGACATTGTTTACGGAACTTTTGCGACACCACATTTTTGGCATATCGAAAATCTTGGGAAGTACAAAGACTTTTCATTTCCAATAGGCAGAAATCAGACAGGTGAAATTACAACTTCACTAAAAGATGTTCCTCACTTCTTGGTTGCAGGCCTTACGGGTGGTGGTAAATCTACATTTACCCGCATGATGACAGCAGTTCTTACTTTCAATAACGACGACTTAAGTGTTTCGGTGCTTGATCTTAAGGGTGGAATGGAAGCCCAACTCTTTGAAGATATCAAAGGAGTTCGCATCTTTAGCGAAGCAAAAAACTGCCAGATGGAACTTTTGAATATCAGAGAACTTCTAGATGAAAGAATGAAACTTATTTCATCTAATAAGTGCAAAGACATAGCTGAGTACAACAAAAAGAAAACCGACCCAAGAGATCGTTTGGATCGGAAGCTTTTAATCGTTGATGAGGCATCCGAACTTTCATTAAAAATGGGTGATCGTGATGCTGAAGATTTAAAACAGATCAATGGTTCGCTTAGTAAAGTTGCTAGAATGGGACGAGCTTGTGGAATTCATCTCGTTATTGGAACTCAAAAGCCGGACAATCGAAACTTAGATGCAACAATCAAAGCCAATCTCCCAGGAATAATCTGCTTCTATGTTACCAATCATACACAAAGTAACGTGGTCTTGGGAAATAGACGAGCTGCTGATTTAGATGGAAGCATTCGAGGTCGAGCTATTTGGCAATGGGGCTCACAACAACAAGAAGTGCAAACTCCCTACTTAACTCCACAAGAAGTCGAAGATGCCCAAAGAAATTACGAAGAACAAAAAGACAATGAAAGGACTAATGATGAAGAAGAGTACGAAACGTATAAAGCCAAGAATGCTATCAAGCAAAGAGTGTAAAATCTTATTATTTTTATGGAAATGGAAAGTTGCAACCACTCTTACCCTAAGGCAAGTGTTTGCAAAGGATACTAATTTTTGGAACTTCTATCATATTCTGCGTGCGCTGCGAACTGATGGCTATACCGAAATTAGATATGGCGCCACTTCTGACGACAAGAAATTTGCTTTGTGGCATTTAACTAGTGCAGGGTTTGAATATGTGAGAGAAGAAATTGGAGAGCTGGAAGATTTGAACTTTGCAAGCTCTTCACTTTTTCACGATGCTTATGTTGTTGCGTTTCATTATGGAAATTGGATATACAAAATTCCCTCAAATGTTGATATCTTCACAGAGCAACAAATTAAGTGTGTAGCAAAAGGTCATTATCCTTATTGGGTTCCAAATACCAAAGTGCATCGACCTGATGGGTACACTCGGATTAAGAACGGCAACAAAAATTCAGTAGTTGCAATTGAAGTCGAGTTGTCCCAAAAGACAATTGACCGTTACGAAGCTGTCAGTGATTTTTATGACGACCGAAAAACAATTTCTTATGTTTTGTGGTTAGTAAATTCTGAATCGATGGTTGATACAATTCAACATGCGTTGACGACTCGAAGATCAAAACGAATCGAAGACCATTTATTTGTACTACTCGAAGATTTTGAAAAGAACAGTTGGAACGCAAAGATCGTGAGTGGCTGTAAAAATAAACTATCAGTTGCTGAACTCTATAACCAATTAGGGGCCAACCTCCCCACAGAACTAGCACCAAACGCATCACATTTTGACCCAGTTACCATATTCTTGAAACCTGTACAAAGCCCAAGGGGATTAGACACTTAGCCAATTTCAAAAAACTCATCCTTGCCTGACTCTAACCCCCAAATCACTATTTCAAACCCAAACAAACCTGGAGAACTCTCTATGGAACCTATTAAAGTCCTTATTGTTTCCTTTTTAGTTTTTAGCATCTCAGCATGTTCAAATCTAAATAAGAAAACCAATTCAACTAATACTAAAGAATCTAAAGAGGAAAAGATTCCTAAGATTATCAAACCAAACGTAAAAAAGATTTGGATTCCTGATGAAATTAGAAACAACGGAACAGAATACATTGAAGGTCATTATATGTATTTAATCGAAAGGAACTCTACATGGAGCAAGTAATTAAAAAAGAAAGAAAAACAAAAGATAAGATTGTTTTAACTCACGAGAATAACGAAAAGCTTCACGCTTGGAAGAGCCTCTTCGAAAAATGGAACGATATAGTAACCGTGACCAAGTCTGACTTAGTGAACTTCATTTTGTCTCAGACACCAGAAACACTGTCAGTGAACGAAGTTAAGACGCTTTTAAAGGACGTGGTGAATAGAAATGAGAAGCCAAAGGAACGAAAGCCTCGGCAAAAACGAGCCGGTGCAAAGACATCTAGCAATTCTAATAATATCATTTAGCCTATCCATTCTTCATTTCAAATTTGCGCTATTTATAAACCTATAGAATAGGTTGTCATCTCTCGTAATTCGCATCTCTAAATCATTTTAAACATTCAAATAATGCATCTTGCGCAGCGAATTTTCGTCTGTATGGCGACCTATTTTTCTTGAAATTTCCGGAGAAAAACATGACAATGAAATCTGATAGTTCTCTTCAAAAAGAGAATGAATTGTTCTTTGAAAATCGAAAAGTATGCGAGTGGCTAAATACAAAAGAAGCAGCTGAGTTTTTGTGTATAAGTGAAGGTGCCCTCAGGACTCTAGTGTATCGTGGCCAAATTTCTTTTTACAAGTTTGGTCGCAGACTAAGATTTCGAGCTGTAGATATTCACGCCCTTTTTAAAACGAAAGGGGCCTAAATATGGCAATTAGATCTTATATTGAAAATGATAAAAAGCTGTACGAAGTTTATGTGAACGGATTTGATAACCGAGGCATTAGGGTTCAACGAAAAAGACGAAACATTGACACCCTAAGAAAAGCTGAAACCATTGAATTTGAATTAATGCGCGAACTTGCTCAGATGAAAGACTGCAAAGTTTCTTTCAGGTGGCACGAATGGCTGGATAAATGTTTGTTAAGAATGAAAATGTCTTTTCAAAAATCAACAGTCATTAACTACCGGACAACTCTTGATAAATGGATCACGCCTGTCTGGAAGGATAAATACCTTTCAGATATAGATCGCGAGATGGTTTATAGAGTTATTTTTGAGCATGTTGATCTCAATCTTAAACCCCATACTAGGAAATGCATTTTAAAATACGTTAAAAGAATTTTCCAAATGGCGATTGAAGAGGGAGTTCTTGATAAGAACCCTTGTATTGGGATTAAGATTCGTCTTCCAGAAGTTGACCAAATGGTTTTAACAAACTCCGAAGCAGAAGTGTTTTTGAATGAAGCGAAGGCCGTTAACCATAGGTTTTATGATATATGGGTAACAGCATTGATGACTGGAATGCGTTCCGGAGAATTATATGCGCTTCGCTGGACGGACATTGATTTTGATGCACAGATGATTTCGATAACGAGACAATGGACTTCAAAGGATGGTTTTGGTCCTACCAAGACACGTTTAAGTCGAGTTGTGCCTCTTTCTGAAGAGCTTTCAATATTTTTGAAAGAGCTTAAGATTAGAGGAGGCTCTGAAGAGTTTGTTCTTCCTCATCTAACGGAATGGACACGTGGAGATCAGGCCAAGGTTACCAAAGACTTTTGCAATGCAATAGGGATTACGCCCATTAAGTTCCATGATTTGCGAGCTACATTTATTACCAATCTTTTAGCCCGTGGAGAGTCATTAGCACGTGTTATGTCGATAGTTGGACATAGCGAGTTGAAGACAACAAACGGTTATTTAAGAAGAGCTGGAGTAGACGTAAAAGGTGGAACCGACAAGCTTGGGTACAAGGTGCCTCAACGATCAGCAGGAAAGATTCTTTCCTTGGTTGGGAGGTCCTAGCCCCAAAATCCTTGCTTCTTTTTGCTTCTTGCAGTATTCGATTATAAGCAAATCCGCGGGGTTAGGTCATTTGAGGTGAGCCCCGCCATTTATACTATCCAGAAAGGTTCAAATTTATGCGTGCCTTTTTATCTGTTGAAGAACTAGAAAAGGCCATCTCTACTCTCAATGAAGCTTTAAAGTTTGCAGATCAAGTCAGTCAAAATGAATCCCAATTTAAAATTGCCCGCGATGCTTGCATCCAAAGATTTGAATATTGCATCGAACTTTCTTGGAAAGTATCCATGAAAAAACTGGGCTCTCAAACAAAGTTTGCAAAGCCTGCTGTTCGAGAAATGGCTAGAGCTGATCTTATAGATTCCGCTGAAATGTGGTTAGATTTTATCGAAGCTCGAAATAATTCCAGCCATTCCTACGACGAAGAAGTTGCTCAAAAAGTTTTTGTGGAAATTAAAAAATACCAAATTGAATCTTCTAATTTTCTTTTAAGGCTAAAAAAATTAGCATGAAATTTGGAATATCTGCTGAGCAATATAAATTATTAGATGAACTCGTCATTCAACCACTAGTTCAACAAGGGGCCCAAGTTTTTTTATTTGGATCTCGAGCTACCGGGAAACACCATCCAAATTCAGACGTAGATATCTTATATAAAGTTAAAAAAGAGATGCCAGCAGGGTATATTGCAGAAATTAATGAGGCCATTGAGGAATCTCATTTTCCATTCACCGTAGAATTAGTCAATGATGAAAACCTTGCCTCGAGCTATCGTAAATCGGTAGAAAGTCAGCTGGTCCATTTGGCCGGATGATTATTATTAACCGAGAAGAGCCCAAACATAGCGCACCTGAAGAGGAGTTGTCGCAAGAATCGACTTAAGGTTCTACGGTTCTTTTTGTTAATGAAGAAGTTGTTGCGATATATTATTTGAGGCGGCGTTTATTTCTGCTGATGTGGCTGGGCGGACTTCGAGGGCTTCAATTTCAAAAATTAGATCTTGGCCCGCAAGTGGATGATTTTCATCTAAACTTATTACATCTGATTGTAACGCAATAATTTTGTAAGTGCGGATTTTTCCGCACTTGCTTGGAAGAGAGACAAATTCCCCTACGCAAAGGTTCTGTGCAAATTTTAATAATTTTTTTCTAGGAAATAAAATAATTTTAGTAAGATCATAAAATCCATATGCCTGATCGGCACTGACTTCGATTGTTCGAACTTCACCTTTATTTAATCCAATTAAACCTTTTGATAGACCCAACAATGCAGCCGTATTATCGGCAATTGCCGTAAGAACATCGCGGTTATATGTTGAGCTAATAACTAAACCTGCTTTGTTTTTTAAAATACAATTAAAAGAAATTATTTGAGGCTCAATCATAGATGGATACCTTTGCTTTCGGAAAAATAAAAACCGACCCAGAAGGTCGGCTTTCATTCATTTAAAAAAAATGATTTAAATATTAATAACGTCTAGAATCTGAACGCGGAGCTTGCGGCTTTGCTTCAGAAACTTTCATTGCACGACCATCTAAATCAGCACCGTTTAAACGGCTGATTGAATCTTGACCCTCAGCAGAAGAAGACATTTCAACAAATGCAAATCCTTTGCTGCGACCAGAATCGCGATCAATAATTACTTTTGCAGAATTAACAGTTCCACATTGTGAAAATGTATCCATTAAAGTTTGGTCGTTTGCAGAATATGGCAGATTGCCAATGTATAATTTAAAACTCATAAAACCTCCTATAGGCATGAGCGCTATTTCGGAGGAAAATGAACAGAATGAACAAAAACTCAAAAACTAGCATTAATCGAAGATTGATCTTACCACATATTTGGATATCACCTAGCAATATATTAAATTAAAAGTCTTTTTCTTCCATATCAATAACAAAGGTGTTCAGATCTATCTCAGTCTTTCTAATGGATTCTTCACTTGATCCTCAAACAGTTGCCATATTCATAAGATTCCTACTTTGCAAAGTCTTGATGCTGGAAGATGTGGTACCTTGAATAACGCGCAAAAACGTTCGAAACTCGTCCCACCTACTCCGCCATTACTTTTCCGCTAAAGACTGTTTTAATGCGCTAACAGCAAGATCATTTGAATAGAATCTATAACGTCCTCTTTTTTCCTGACTCAGAATTTTCATTTTAGATAAATAGTTTAAATATTTAGTACATGTTTGCCAATGAATCCCAATTTCTGATTCCATAAATTTTGAGTGTGTAGTTGGGTTTTCAAAAATGTGGTTAACAACAGATTCTACGCTGCTCTTTTTTATTGTTCTGCTCTCATCTTCAGATAGTTTTTGCATTAAATTTAATCTTGCTAAATCAAGTTTCATTAAAGATTGTGTAGTAGTTGCTGCTTGATAACCAAAACCTATAATCATGAACTCAATAAATTGCCACCAATTATTCTTAGTCGTAACTTCCAATAATAATTTTTTATATAATCCTTCATATTGATTTAGATATCCACTGATGAAAAGTGCAGGATAATCAAGAAGATCTTCTTGAAGAAGTTGTAAAACCAATAGTATGCGTCCTGTACGTCCATTCCCATCTTCAAAAGGATGAATAGCTTCGAATTGATAATGGCATATAGCAGCCTTTATCAATGAAACAAAATCTATATTTTTATCAGCAAAATTTTCCCAATTACTTAATAATGAATCGATATTTTTAGAAATAGGTGGTGTGTAAATTACCTCTAAAGAACCATTTGCTCCAATATTAGTTATGCTATTTTGTTGTTGCCTAAACTCTCCAGGAACACCTCGCTTTACATTAAGATTTTTATGAATTGCTTTTATAGTTCGTGAAGATAAACCGAATTTATTTAAGGATTTATGCCCCTCCAAAAGCGCATCTCTGTAGCTTATTACTTCCTTATTGTTATCACTTCTCTCTCGCTCAGGCTTTGCACCATCTTCCAGCGCCGATTCAATAGTTGTATGTATATTTTCAACAGCATTACTGCTTACAGATTCCTGCAAATAAAGTGAATTCAGTAAAATCTCAGGCTTATTAATGTTAGACAGAGATCCTTTTAACTCAGATATGGATTGCTGTGCTTTATTGGTGATAATAAAAAATGAGTTTATATCAGGATGAGTCTTTAGACTTACGGGTGGCGGTAAACCTTTTAAATTAAAAGGTAATTTAGGATTGTACATTATCACCTCCTTTTCGATATATCATAATCAATATATCGAAAAAATCAATATTTTTCGATATATTGACTTAAGGGATCGAAAATAGCAGTTTAATTCGATTTATCGAATATCAAATTGAGACATTTGACCAGCAATACGTTCTAAACTCGGCCCACCTGCCCCGCCATTTTCCCCTTCAATAATTCCAAATATTTAGATACTGTTGTTCAAGTGAACTCATACGGGTCTCGAACTTTTGGAGTTTGTTTTGAAAATAAGTCTAATCTCTCCTCAATCCGAAGATGCTGGTTTTTGGCTTCAAGTTAGAAGCCAAAAATCAACCCAAGAAAATAACCCCATTCGAATTCTAAGTGAGGATAAACTTCGCCAGCAAATCGAAGAAAGTAATTCAGACATTACACAGAAAAAATCCGTGCATCGATATTATATTCAAACGAAAACTCAAGATTTTGCAGGAGTTATTTCACTCAAAGATATAAACTGGGAATCAGGCGTTTGTGAAATAGGATACTTAATTGCAGAAAAATATCAAAGCCAAGGTGTGGCTTCACAAGCAGTTCCCTTGATTTTAAAAAAAGCTTTCGCAGCAGGCATTAAAAAAGTTAAAGCGACAACTTATGTTGAAAACGTTGCCTCATGTAAAGTTTTACAAAAAAATGGGTTTATTCTCGAAGGGCTTTTAAAAAAAGAAGTGCTAATTCAAGGACATCTTCAAGATATGTATTTGTGGGCAGCATATTCTAATGATGCTATTAAAACAGAAGAGAATTTATTTTCTGATATAAGGCCTGCAAAAATAATGGATTGGGCATTTATTCATAAACTCTGTCATCAATTGAATTACACACCTTTAGAAAAAGAAGTTCAGGAGCATCTAGCTCAATTATTGATTCATCCAGACTATGAAGTTGTAGTAATAGAACGAAATAATGAGATTTTAGGATGGATGTCTTTATATAAAAGGATACGTATTGAAGATGTCGCATTTTTACAAGTTGCAGCTATCGTAACTGATGAAAGATATCGCAATCAAGGCTTAGGAAGCGCACTTATGAATTATGCAGAGGCTAGAGCCCGAAGTATGAAGCTTCCATTTATAGGTCTTCATTCAGGAAAGCCAAGACCAGATGCCCATCGATTCTACGAGGGCATTGGATACGTTAAACATAAAGAGTCTTATTTTTTTAAAAAGGAACTGACTCCCAGCAATACGTTCTAAACTCGGCCCACCTGCCCCGCCATTTTTTCTAGAAGTCTTTCGATCGATTCCAAAGATGAAATTACAATTACAAATTGAGGTTTAGATGGCAGTTTCAACTGAAGAATTATCTAAAGCTCTCTCTTCTCTTGAAGAATCTATAGAGCTTCACCAACACTCAAAATTAAATTCCTCAGAGCAAAAAGCTTTTCGGATGCTTGCATTCACAGATTTGAATACTGCATTGAACTAGCGTGGAAAGTTTCAATGAAAGTTTTGGGCATAGATCTCGTAGAAATTTCTGATTTAGCAAGCAGCTATAAAGAGTCTGTCTTTAAAGATAGGGTTGAGGTTTGATTGGGTGCTTTTATTTAAGGTTCTACGGTTCTACAATCAAATTTTCAATTTCTAACGTTTCATTAAAAATTTATTAAGCCCCGAAAAGATTACTGACGCTCTAGTATTTCAAGCGCAGTAATATTTCTGTTTTCAATATTAAGTATTTCGGTCGTTAACGTATCGGCTTGCTGCGAAGAATACCCAATTTCAACAAGTGCATTTCGGGCTTGCCCCTCGTTTAGTTGAAATTCGTAGGAAGAGTGGCGATTTGTTTCACGCAATTTCCTCGATTGAGCTGATTGTGTCAATGTGATTTTGTTCAGTCAATTTACGAAGTAAAA
>JANMFM010000007.1:0-4685 GCA_031374125.1 Bdellovibrionales bacterium | reverse complement strand
GGGTGGTGTCGTTCCTTGATTATGATTTGGGTTATTTTGATAAGGTAGCAAAAAGGGTCGAACCAGTAGACGATCCGTTTAAAATAAAAGTGTTACCTATGTCTCCGGAATAAACTGTAACCCATGTCTCCGGAACGGACCATCAGCTCTCCTCTTTCAATAAAAGGTTTGGCTACATCTTCTGTTAAGGTTCCGTAACCCATGCCTGATGAAAACATTTGGATAAGGGCTTCATTTTCATTTATAAATAAACGATCTGGTCTTTTCGTTCCTTCAAGATTAAATTTTTTTTCATTGGTAAAATCTCGAAGGACTTCAGCAAATCCAATAGACAAGCCTAGCCACAGAATGATGTAAAAAAATTTAATAATCGTCATGACGATTTCCTCCTTATGTTTTTTAAAAATAAGCGAGGAGTGGATGTCTACGGATCTGAAAAAAAGCGCGCCTACCAGATGCCTACCAAAATCCTACCAAATTCTGAAATATCCAGAAATGGTGAGAAATATAAAGAACTGAATCTTTGCTCAGATTAATTTTATAAGTACTTGATGCTATTTGCTTTTCTTGAAAGGGACTGTTTTTCTAAAATTTAAATGGCGGAAAAGGAGGGATTTGAACCCTCGGTACGGGTTGACCCCGTACGACAGTTTAGCAAACTGTTGGTTTCAGCCACTCACCCACTTTTCCGTATAGATTGCTGAAGTACAAATTACCAGGGTTCTATTTCTGCCACATCGAAGAGCTCTAAGCAACCCTTCTTAGCAGACTCAGTAGTTTTCAGGGAATATTTCGCGCTCCACTGTTTCAATTACAGTATGAATGATCTTGATATGCATTTCCTGAATACGATCAGATGTTTGAGCAGGGATCACAATAGATAGATCTGCCAATCCTTTAAGTTCACCACCGTCTTTTCCTAAAAGTGCCACGGTTTTAATGCCCAGTTTTTTAGCTTCTTGAACCGCTAAGATCACATTCTTAGAATTGCCGCTTGTTGAGAGACCAACGAGAACATCGCCTTTTCTGCCGAGTCCTTGAACTTGCCTCGAGAAAACATACTCAAAACCATAATCATTGCTTACACAAGTTGTGTGACTGGCATCGCCCAAAGCTAAAGCTCCTAAGGGGCGACGATCCTTCCTATATCTGCCGGTGAATTCTTCAGCAAAATGCATAGCGTCACAGTGTGAGCCCCCATTTCCGCAGGTTAGGAGTTTACCGCCTGATTTGAATGAAGTGATGAGAATATGTGAGAACTCTTCACATTTCTTAAGAAGATTGGGATCAGCCAAGAATTTCTGTAAAGTTTCTTGAGCTTCAACTAGAGACTTTTTCCATGTTTCTGGTATCTTTTCTATAATCATAATTGATTCTCCTGCCTGTTAATCTATGAATATCTTGATTTATTTGCAAGTTCTCTATATTCCTAACGTTTCTAATTTACCAAGAGTGCGGTCGTAGCTCAGCTGGATAGAGTACCAGACTACGAATCTGGTGGTCGCAGGTTCGACTCCTGCCGACCGCGCCAATTTTTTCTAAGTCCATTCCATATCATTTTGTTAAAGGGGAGTTTATGCATTTTTTTAAAGTCGTTCTTATCAGTTCGCTATTTTTATTTGGCTGCCAAACGGCGATTGAAAAGGCGGCTAGAAACACCAAGTACTCTGCTTGGGAAATTGTTGGCGTCGAAAAAAGAGATTTATTTAAAAAATATCTAGAACAAACCAAAGACGGACAAGAAGAGACGAAAGAATCTTTGCAATCCGCTTTAGATAAACTAAAAGAAGTTTATAACTTTGATGGAGGAAATTTAGAAAGCAAATATAAAGATCTAAATTCATCCTACGAAGATGCGCAATCTCGCGCGAATGAAGTTCATGACAGCATCAAGAGAGTCAATATCACTGCCGCGGATCTTTTTGAAGAATGGGATAAAGAAATTAAAGAAATCACCTCGGCAGATCTAAGAGCAAAGAGTTCTGCATCCTTGAGTGCTACAAAAAAGAAATATGCACTTCTAAAAACAAATCTTGGTAGATCTGAAATAAAAATCAAACCTGTTTTGGCTAAGCTAAAAGATCAAGTTCTTTTTCTAAAGCACAATCTAAATGCAAAGGCGATTGCCTCTCTTAAGAAGGAACACGTGCGCATTGAAAAAGATATCGAAAATCTAATGGTGGATATAAAGGCTTCGATCTCTGCTGCCAACGAAGTCATTGCGGATATGGAGAAAGAATAATGGCTAAAAAATCCAAACTTAAAAAAGTATCGCTAAGTCCAACCAAAGAACATCATTTGGGGATCATTAAACTTTTATTGGCGGATCATCGTCTTTTGCGCAAACTGATGGCGCAAGTTAAATCCAGTAGATCGACTCCAGCCAAACAAATGAAAGCCTTTAAAGAACTAGAAAAATCCGTCAGCTCCCACGTGAAGGCCGAAGAAAATACATTTTTTACGCTCATTCGGAACCATCCTAAATTTAAGGACGCAACTATGGAAGGTTACGAAGAGCATCGGGTACATGAGAATGTGATTCGTGGCCTAAAAAAAGTTTCAGATAAAGATCGTCGTCTCGAGCAAATGAAGATTTATTGTGAATTTCTTGAGCACCATCTTGACGAAGAAGAAGAAAATCTTTTTCCTCGCTTTAAAAAATACGCAGCTCTGCAAACCAAAAGAAAAATTAGCAAGAACTACGTAAAAGTTAGAAAGAAAACTTCCTCTGACAAAAGAGGCGCTGCAAGATACAGCGACTGATTTAAAAATTAATATATATGAAAATACGGAAATACGAGACCACAGATATTCCAACGCTTGCGAATATTTATTTTTATTCGCGCAGCGAGACTTTCAATTGGATGCCGGATGGAACTTTCAAGCTGAGGGATTTCTTCGCGGATACTTTGGGTGAGGAGATTCACGTTGTTCTTGATGGGAATAATATTGTGGGCTTTATTTCTATTTGGAAGGCGGATAATTTTATCCACCATCTCTATATCGATTCTAAGTATCAAAACAAAGGTTACGGAAAAACCCTTCTGCAATATGCATTAAAGACTATAGGCAGACCGGCAAGCTTAAAGTGCGTAGTAAAGAATGATAAGGCAGTTCGTTTTTATAAATCCCACGGTTGGAAAATAGAAGAAACTGGAAATGATGAGATGGGATCTTTTTATTTGTTTGTCTATAATTGAGTTTTTTTAAAGAGGTAAGTATGCAGTTTGAACCGGCCGCTGAAATTGAATGTCCACATTGTGGAGAATTTTTTACGACTTTCTTGGATCTGAGTCAGGGGAATACAGAATATATAGAGGACTGCCAGGTCTGCTGTAAGCCCATCATGATCAAGGTGAACGTTGAAGATTTAGAAACCGAAGAGTTTACGGTGAGTGCTGAGCCAGGCTAGGCTTTCTATAAACTTTTCATAGCGTTTCTTTCATGAAACAGTTTGTTTCACAAAATATGGCAATAAAATAAATCCTTGTGTAGTTTGCTCCAAATGCAAACAGAAAATTTCACATTAAAAATTAAAATGGGCCTAGAAGAAAAGATCAGGAAGAATCCTAGCTTCTCATTAAGAGCTTTTGCGAAACAGCTCGGCGTAAGTGCTGCGACCTTATCTGGAATATTATCCGGCAAGCGTGCATTGACGGCCGAGATGATGGGCAAGATTGGATTTGCTTTAAATCTCACTTCGGAAGAAGTTTGGAATTATCAAAGACAAGCATTGGGTCATACCGAGGATTCTAAGCACGCAGAATTCAAACAGCTTTCGCAAGAAATGTTTGTGATTGTATCCGAGTGGTACCACCTCACGATATTGGAACTGATGAAACTTTCGGATTTTAAACCAGACGCCAATTGGATTTCCAAAAGACTCAACGTCAATTCCAATCAAATTAAAATCGCTCTTGATCGATTGCAAAGAGTTGGAATTTTGGAAATCAAAGGAAATGTTTGGTTAGACAAAACGGATGGTTTCACCACTCACTACAATCCCCAACAGACCTCCGAAGCCAAAAAGAGATATCAAAAGCAACTTCTCGAAAAATCCTTAGAGTCCTTAGCAAAGGATGATTATGCGATTCGTGATCACTCCAGCATTACCATAGCGATCAATACGAAAGATATACTTAAAGCAAAAAAAGAAATTCAAGCGTTCAGAAAAAAACTATGTGAACTGATGGAGTCTTCACCTCGGCCAGATGAAGTCTACCAGCTGCAACTAGGGTTTTTCCCGCTCACTGGAAATAAAACAAAAAACTTAAAGAATAAAAAGAAAAGTAACTAAGAGGAGTAAAAATGAAGAAAATAATTTTAATATTGATGTTGCTCGCAAGCTTTCAAAGCTTTGCGGGGCCGGCGGAACCAAAACCCACACTGAAAGGTCAAGATGGTGGCGGCGGTGGGGTGATCAAGCGTAATGGAATGTATCTTACGTTTGGTTCTGCGGGAATGAAAATAGAAATGGTGAAGTTGAGCATTCCTCAAGGCCTACAGGAAATTCCAGGTTTATCAATGCTTGTTTCGTTGTTTTATAGCAATGAAGATTTAACAAAAAATTACATTGGAAAGTTTATTAAAGCGTTAGCGCCAAGTCCGACTAGGCGTTATTTTAAGATTGAAAAGAGTCAGCTTGAACAAGGAACGTATGAAAGACTAATTGCCGAATACATAAA
>JANMFM010000339.1:0-17444 GCA_031374125.1 Bdellovibrionales bacterium | reverse complement strand
TTTTAGATCTTGTTTGAGTTGTAGGATTAGATCTTGAACTTTCATTTTTAATTCTTCCATGGATCCATCGTTTCGAATTACATAGTTGGCCATTTTGGCTTTGGCTTCCATTGCCATTTGATTGGCTAATCTTTGTCTGATTTCTTCTCGAGAAAGTTTGGTGCGCTCCATAGCTCTTTGAATTTGAGTTTCTTTACCACAAGTCACTACGACAATTTTATCAAATCTCTTTTGCAATTTTTTTTCGAATAAAAGTGGAATGTCATAAAAAGCCATCTCTACACCTTTGGCAGCAAGAGCATCTCTTTCTTTTTGAGTTTGATTTTGAATGAATGGATGAGTGATGGCCTCTAATTTTTCCAGCATAAACTTATCTGCAAAAACTATTGATCCCAACTTTCGACGGTCGATTTCACCATCTGGGCCTAGTATTTTGTCGCTAAAAATTCTAAGGATCTCAGGAAAAATAGATGAAGTTTTCTTTAAGGCTTCGTGCGCACTCTTGTCTGCATTTAAGACATTATAGCCCAAGGTCTGGATCATTATTGCTACTGTCGACTTTCCTGTACCCATTCCACCTGTTAAACCGATCCATTTCATATGACTTCCTACGTGATTTCCATTTGCCTAGACCAAAGATGAGATTGCTACAGCCAGTATTCTTTTAGAAGACCTCTAAATCATTAAAAGATTAGCACATTTTACCGATAAAACTCTAGAGATAATGATGGATATAAAAACAGAAATTTTTGGAAAATATATTTTGCTCGATAAAATCGCAACCGGCGGTATGGCGGAGATTTATCTTGCGAAGGCACCGGGCGCCGAAAACGTTACCAAGTTCTTGGCTATCAAAAGAATTTTGCCCCAATACTCTCAAAACAACGAATTCATCGAAATGTTCAAAGAAGAGGCGAAGATCGCAATTCATCTTGCCCACTCCAATGTTGTATCGATCAATGAATTTGGTGAACAGAGTGGTCTTTTCTATCTGGCTATGCAGTACGTGGATGGGAAAAATTTAAGACAAGCCCTCAACCGCTTTAAAAAAGAAAAACAATATTTCACTCTTCCACAAGTTGTTCACATCATCAAAGAATCTGCAAAAGGTTTAGACCATGCTCATAGATGTGTGGACGGAACTACTGGCGCTCCGTTGAACATCACTCACCGTGATATTAGTCCACAAAACATTATGCTTTCTTATGATGGCGAAGTTCGCATTATCGATTTTGGTATCGCTAAAGCTGAAAGCAAAATTGAAACAACAAAAGCTGGCACTCTCAAAGGTAAATTCGGTTACATGAGCCCGGAACAAGCGGAAGGTTATGAAGTTGATTTTAGAACTGACATCTTCTCCCTTGGTATTGTGCTTTGGGAATTGTTAGCACAAGATAGACTTTTTGTTTCAAATAACGAAATCAATACATTAAAAAAAATAAGAGAATGTCATATTCCTTCGTTAAGAAAACTAGATCCCAATATTCCCCAAGAATTAGAAAGAATCACCAATAAAGCTTTGGCTCGTGATAGAACCTTGAGATACCAATCATCAGAAGAGTTAGCGCAAGACCTACAGGTCTTCTTAAATAAGCATTATCCAGAGTTTACCGTGAGAGATCTTTCCCAAAATCTTAAGACCATCTTCAATGATGAACGCGAAGAAAGCCGCAAGCGAATGATGGAATACGCAAAAGTGCAATTCCCTCAACTTGATGAAAAAACTGAATACATATCAGAAAGAACAAATACGGTAACAGAGACAGATGCTTCGGGAAGTAAATCTTTTGTGAACGCACACCGCGCTCCTGACAGCGAACGTGATGATGGATTGCCTGCAAACTTTACGAACGCTACAGAATCCAAGAGGCTCGACATTAATCTTGCTGAAAATAAAATTGAAGACTTCAATTTGCAATTCGATAGAGCAGACCTAGTGCATGCGACAAGAAAAAGACAACGTCCTAAATACAGTGATGGTACAAATAGCAAGATCAGCAATGTGCATACCACATTCCAAACTCAAAGCTCATATCAGCACACAAATCCAGTTCTTACGAGAAAGAGAAATGCAGCGATCACAAAGTATGTAAGTTATTGCCTAATCCTTATTGGGGTTGGCTACTACTTCTATCTGAATCCTCAAAAATATGATGAGGCATTGGCCTATATAAATCAGTTTACAGATAGCGAAACACCAGTTTCTTCTGAAACTGGTGAGAATGCAATTAAAGGCACAGAAACACAAAACACGCGAAATGTAGAAACAAAGACTAATCCAGAAGTTCCTTTTTATAACTTACTGGTAACAAGTATCCCCTCTGGAGCGACTATCACGGTGGACGATGCTGACTCTGGTGTAATTACTCCGGGGCAAATTCGCGTGCCGGTGAACAAACCTTATAATTTGAGGTTAGAAAAAGATGGTTTCTTGGTTGAGACAAAATCTTTAATCACCATAAAACAAGGTGACGAGCTCCGCGTAACACTTAAAAAGAAAGAAATGGCTTATATCAACGTGACAGTCTCTGGCGGACCAGCTGCCATTTATGTGAATGGTAAGAAAATTGCTGATAAATCACCAATCATTAAATTCCCAGTGACGGCCAATGCATCATTGAAGGTTCAAGCCTATAACCCAGCTCAGAAAAAATATGCGGAGAAGTTTGTAGAGCTTCAGCCCAATACCGTGACCCAAATCAATTTGAATCTCTCCGATCAAAGAGCTCCTTCTAATAAAAAGTAAGACACGCCTTAAGGCCAAGAGCAGACCAAAAGCAGACCAGAGCCATTGTGAAAGTTGCCGCTTATAGTTTATCCTATAACTATGAAGGTCCTTTTCTCATTTTTATTGCTATTCTCTATAGAAACTCAAGCTCGTGTTTTTAATATCACCGAGTCGAGCTTTGCCACTTATTTCAAGGGAAGCTATGGATTATCCAATATCAAAAAAGATCCTTATGGAAAAAGCAGTGGCGCTCAAACTGAATTCAGTGACAGTGTGGATTTCAATTGGGGTGGAGAAATTGGATTTATGTTTCCATCCAAAGATTATAGTTTCAAAGTGGGTATGGCCATCATTGCTCCCCATTCTCCATCGGGAATAAAGGGCAAAAATTCTGGCGGGACGGAGCTCATGTCCATCGATAGCTCTGTCTATGGATTCTTTCCCGTGGCTCACTTTGAATATTACGTCGCGAAAGATAATTTCGGAAGAGCCTATATCTCGTTCGGTGGTGGATACGGAAAAGTATCTTTAAAAAATGATTACAGTATAACCACTGACGGAGTTGCTCTTTACTCGACTCCAAACTCTTTTTCCGAAAAATCAAGTCAATACACTTACCTCGTAGAGACATCTGTCGGATACGAGATGTCCTTTGTACAAGCTGTCACTGTCTCTTTTGATTTAGGTTATAGATATTCCACTGCTAGAAAATTAAAATATGACGGAGCTGGAGATGATTTCTCTGGCGGCCACGCCGAAGGCGATCAAGTTTTAGATTCCGATGGAAAAAGCAAAACCCTCGACCTTGGAGGAGTTTTCACAGGACTTTCGTTTCGCTTTTACTTCAACTAAACAACTTTGTTTAAATCTTCATATATTATAAAAGAATGTCACATATTAAATTTATAAAAACACTAATCATGTTAAGTCTTGCGTTTTCTCTAACTGCGTGTTCAGAAAGTTACCACGGCCCAATTGCAGAGCGCCCGGTAACCGATGAAGGAAGAAATGGAGAAGCGCCGGTAACAAAAACCTTATTCCAAAAAGTTTTAGAAAAAGGAGTTCCTGAAATTCCTTTAAGAAAAGCTTTCGATTATTTCGATGCCAATAAGAATATAATCAAAAATCAAAAATACATGTCTATCATTGATTTCTCTCAGCACTCGGGGCAAAAGAGATTTTATCTTATTGATATGTCAACCGGTGCCGTGGATAAAATTCTGACTGCTCACGGAAGAGGATCAGATCCTGATCACACCGGAATACCAAAGAAATTTTCTAATGTTTCGAGCTCTAATATGACATCACTGGGCTTCATGTTAGCTGCCGAGAGGTACATAGGAGATCATGGGGTCTCGCTAAGACTTGACGGACTAGAGAGCATCAACTCCAACGCAAGACCGAGAGCTATCGTAATACACGGCGCAGACTACGTAGACCCAAGTCGCCCTAAAATGGGTAGAAGCTTAGGTTGCCCTGCCGTAGAAAACAGATTGATTGTTTCTCTTGTCAAGAAAATCGAAAATGGCAGTTTGGTTTATTCTTATTACACAGGATTATGATCGGTATTATAGTCGGGGCCATAATTACTTAAGCCCCGGCTTCATCACCACCATACAGTGCTTTAATTTGTGATTCGTACTTTTTATCTAGAAGTTTTCTTTTTACCTTAAGCGACGGAGTCAACTCCCCGTTCTCAACGGTGAAGTCATTTGGCAATATCGCAAAGTTCTTAATCGTCTCATAGCTTGCAAGCTGTGAATTGGTTTGCGCAACTGCATTTCTAATTAAATCTTTTACTCTCGGATGTTTAGAAAGTTCACTGATATCTTTGTAACCAATCTGATTGTCTTGGGCAAAGGACTTCATTGTCTCTGGATTCAAAGTGATCAGAGATACGATGTATTTCTTTTGATCTCCGTGAATCAGTACATTTGATATATTTCTATCTAGCTTAAGCAAGTTCTCAATTTTTTGCGGGGCCACGTACTTGCCTCCGGCAGTTTTGATAAGATCTTTCTTACGATCTGTGATTTTTAAAAAACCTTCTGAATCCAACTCTCCAATATCACCAGTTTTAAAATAACCATCATTATCGAAAACTTCTTTCGTAGCCACTTGGTTGTTGTAGTAAGAGCGCATTACTTTTTTGCTCTTCACACAGACCTCTCCATCGGATGCGATCTTCACTTGAACTTCGCCGATAGGTTTTCCCACACTTCCAAATCTATATTCATAAGGTGTATTTAAAAATACCGCCGCCGTTGTTTCCGTAAGACCGTAACCTTCTAGGATCAATAAGTTTGAAGCATGAAAGAATTTAGAAATTTCTGAGCTGAGAGGAGCTCCTCCAGAGACAGCAAATCTCAATCTTCCACCCAATTTCTTCATCAACTTATCAAAGACCAATCTCTTGGCCGCTTGATACTCAAGCACAAGAGACAAGGGTGGAATCTTTTTATTGATGCGACTCTCACTCATTTTGTAGCCAACTTGTAAAGCCCATTTAAAAATTTTGCTTTTGAAAGGACTTGCTTCTGCTTGAGTCTGCATTGAAGTATAAATTTTTTCAAAAATTCTAGGGACCGCAAGTAAGAACGTCGGCTTTGCATTGATAAGATTATCACGCACCTTCTCCACGCTCTCTGCATAAGCCATGGTGAAACCCATATAAGCATGAGCCCAATGCTCCACTCTTCCAAAAATATGTGCAAAAGGTAAAAACGTTAGAGATTTATCGGATGAACTGATATCAATCACTTTGAACACTTCAGAAATTTCACTCATCACTTGTTCGTGATAAAGACAAACACCCTTGGGAAAACCTGTAGTTCCTGAAGTATAAACAATTGTCGCAAGATCATTTAAGTCTGTATTGAGGCAAGCCTGTTGGAAAAAGTTAGGTTGCTCTTTTTTGTATTTCGCTCCATCGGCCATGACATCGTCCCAGTGCTTTACATCTTTATTTGAGAATGTGATGCCCACCATGTTTTTGATGGTCGACACTTGACTCTTGATCTTCTCAAACCTCTTGTAGAGTTCTTCGGATTCAAAGATCACAGTTTCAGCGCCACAATCCTTAAGGATAAATGCGATTTCATCTGCGATGCTACTTTGATAAATGGGAACAACTACGCCGCCCAATCCAAGAACAGCCAGATCCGCCAACGCCCATTCTAATCGAGTGTTAGAAATAATAACGACCTTTTGTTTAGGAACTACGCCTAGAACTTTAAGACCACCCGCGAGTTTTTCGATTTGATCATAGTATTGAGACCAAGAAACGGTTTGCCATTTTCTTTTTTTGATAAATTCAACGGCAACGTTTTTACGATTTTTAATATTCAATAAATGATGACAGATTGTATTGCTCATGGAGAGGATTTTCCCTCACATTTGCGTGAGGGTCAAACTGTTAAGACAAAACCATTTTCGGAATTAAAAACTATGGATTATATCCACCCCAGCAGTATGGGTCTTCCGGATAATAATCACAGTATGGATCGCCACCTTGATATCCACCGCCGCCGTAATTACATTCCGGAGCTGATGGATACATTTGACAATTTGTTCCACCACCATTTCCATTTCCGTATGCCTGTTGTTGAAGCTGTTGATAGGTGTATTGATCAACACAAATTACACCGTTATTGGGTTGGTTTCCATAGTTGCCGCCATAATTGCCACCATAGTTACCATTGTAATTTCCAGAACCTTGATAATATTGAAGCATTCTCTGATCCGTAACCGCCATGTATCCTGCGGGATAACCTTGACAGCTATTGGCTTGGTCCTTTTTCTTACTGCACGCTACAAAAGACAGCGTTCCAAGAAGCAGAACTAAAATTAACATCAATTTTTTCATATCCAGGTTCTCCTTTAGAGAATCAAAAACTTGTTTAGTATATTTACTTAATATCTTATGCAAACGCCCATAGAGCCGTAGGCAGGTTGACATGTATAAGACGGAGGGCAAATTTGAATTCTTCCGGCATATCTCATGTCACAAGTTCCTAAGTACACTTGTTGATTCATTTGGAAGTAGTAAGGATTTCCACCGTTGATAACATTTTGTGGAATGCAATTTGGTCTATACTGCTGACCATATTGTTGTCCATACTGACCGTACTGTTGATGTCCTTGATATGGATAGCCCTGGTAACCACCATTCGCACACTGGTCGTTTGGCGTCGAGCCATACTGACCGGAACCATTTTGACCGTACTGCCCGTATTGTCCATTGGCCGGTTGAGCGTTGTTACCCTTGTCTTTTGAACAAGCGACTAAGGCAACAGCAACAATAATCATGGATAAGCTTAAAAATAGCTTTTTCATAAATTCCTCCGAATTTGTAATTAATACATACAAGGCTCATGCCAAGTTATACTACTGAAATCACTCGTCTTTTTAAATCCAACCATGTCTAAATCCTTGAAAAAAGGCCCTTTTTCGTCCCATCAACGCGCTCAAAAGGCGCCAATGAACCGCTCGACTTGGGTGGAAGGTGGTGATAGTTCTTACTTAGTAATGCAACCACTGAAACAGGCAAGGATATGGCATCAAAGAAAAAAGTCTTAATTGTTTATCGTCCGCACAAAGCAGAACCGTGGAAAGCAGCTAAAGAATTAGCAGCTTGGTTAAAAGATAAAAAAGCTGAAGTATTCACCCATAACGATCAAAAATTAATTCCCGGAACAAAATCAGTCAGCAAAGTGAATTTAAGCAAAATGCATTTTGTGGTGGTCCTCGGTGGAGACGGAACCTACCTCAGAGCCGTGAGACTCCTCGAGAAAATCCAGCTTCCAATCATCGGCGTAAACTTAGGATCTCTCGGTTTTCTCACTGAAGTAACAGTTGAAGAGATGTACCAAGTTGTACAAAAAGCTCTTCAAGGAAAAATCGATTTGAAACCTAGAACAATGTTGGATATCGCCGTTAAGAAAAATAAAAGAACGATTCACTTAACAGCTCTAAACGATATTGTAATTGAAAGAGGTCCTTTTAGCCGTTTGATTTCCCTTGCCATTTACTCTGACGATTCACTCATCACAGAATTAAAAGCCGACGGTCTAATCATCAGCACCCCAACAGGATCAACAGCGTACAATCTCGCCGCTGGTGGGCCCATTCTTCATCCGCATGTGAAAGCCATCGTGATCACGCCGATCTGTCCCCATAGCTTGAATGATAGACCAATCACCGTTCCTGATGATCACACACTCAGTTTAAAAATTACAGCCATTGAATCCAAAGCTCTTTTCAGTGTCGATGGTCAAAAGATCGAAGGCATCGATATGAACGATAGAATCGTAATCAACAAGGCAAAGACAACTCACTTGAAATTGAATATCGCAAGCAACAATTACTTTGATGTTTTAAGAAAAAAACTTAACTACGGCCAAAGAGATTAAGGCCAATTACTTTTAGTCGGGGGACTAATGCTATTAGAACTTAAGGTTCATAATTTTGCCATCATCGAAAATATTTCTCTTAATTTCAACTCAGGTTTAAATATCATGAGTGGCGAAACGGGCGCAGGTAAATCTGTTCTCTTGAAAAGTTTAACATTACTTATGGGCGAAAAAGCAGATACAGATTCTGTAAGATCTGGCTGTGAGAGCGCTACAGTGGAAGGTTCTTTTGATATTTCAAGTCGCTTTGATATCCAAGATCATCTCAAAAACCTTGGAATTGATTTTGAGGAAGATCTCCTCGTAGTCAGAAGAATGATTTCTGCCCAAGGAAAAAGTCGCGTTTACATCAACGGGAGCTTATCTACTCTTAACACTCTACAAAACATTGTCGCTCCGCTAATTGAGCTCACCGGACACAAGACTCCCCTTATCGAGCTCACCTCTCAACATGAAAACAAAAATTTAATGGCAAAAACTTATCATCTTGATCTCTTAGATCATTATGTAGGAGCCATTGAGCTCCGGGTGAACTTCAATAAAGGTTTTCAAAAGCTTTCTTCACTTGACGCGCAAATCACAGAGATCGAAGACAAATCAAAGACCCAAGCCCAAAGAATTGATTTCTTAAAATACCAAAAAGAAGAGATCGAAGCCTTGAATCTAAAGCCCGGCCAAGATACTGATCTTGAAGGTGAGTACTTTAGAATTAAAAACTCTAGCAAGATCTCAAGTTTTCTTGAGGATTCAGAGTCCACTCTCTTTGGAGATGATGATTCTGTTTTAGTTCGCATTCATAAAATCATACAGAGATCTACAGAGTTTTCTACAATTGATCCAGAATTCAAAAAAATATTTGAACCTTTAACCTCTGCAAAATCGATCTTGGAAGATCTCGTTTATGAATTGAGATCTTACGGCAAAGAATTGAACGCTGAGCCTGGATCGCTAGATCAAATCGAAACTAAAATGAATCAGTTGAGACAGCTTCAGAAAAAATATGGAAACTCCTTAGATGAAATTTTAGAGGCTCATACGGAAATTTCAGATGAATTGAATATCATTGAAAATTCCGATGCCCTTATTGCTGATTTGAAAAAAGAGAAAACCGCAATGCACAAGGCTTTGACCTCTCAAGCCAAAGAGCTTCACAAAAGAAGACTCTCTGGAGCCGAACTTTTATCCAAGAACGTGAATGATGAATTGAAAGATCTCAATATGAAAGGTGTCAGCCTCATCATTCAAGTGACAGACACCGACCTCAATTCCAATGGTGCTTCTGATGTAGAATTTATGATTCAAAACTCTTCAAAAGAACCGGCAAGAAGTTTAGCTAAATTTGCTTCTGGCGGAGAATTGAGTCGTATTTTACTTTCACTCAAGAAAGTGGTGGGCTTTAATGAGCTTCCAAGAACATATCTCTTTGACGAAGTAGACACTGGCGTTAGCGGTGTTACAGCAGAAAAAGTAGGTAAAAAATTAAAAAGTATTTCTAAAGGCCAACAAGTGATTTGCGTAACCCATTTGGCCCAAGTGGCCGCGTATGGGGATACACATTTCTTAATCGAAAAAAATGTTTCTAAGAAGAATGGAACGCAAATGCAAGTTCTAGCTCTTAAGAAAGACGAGAGAGAAAAGGAAATTGCTAGACTCATCTCTGGCGAGAAAATCACAAAGACCAGCCTTGACCATGCGAGAGAGCTTTTGAGAGATATTTAGGAGGCATTCGGTGATGAAAGCTTATTTCGTCTCAGACATTCACATCAAGCACGAGGACAAAACAAAAGGCTTAAAGCTCATGGAGCTTCTTAGAGCTCTTCCTCAAGACACCACTCACTTGATTTTGTTGGGCGATATCTTTGATCTATGGATCGGCTCTCATGATTACTTTGTTAAAAAATTCAATAAAATCATAACAGAATTAAAATCTCTAAGTGATCGCGGAATTGAAATTCATTACTTCGAAGGAAATCACGACATCCACCTTAAAAAATTCTGGCAAGATCAATTGGGAATCCATGTTCACTCTGACGAATATTATTTTAACCTCGATGGCTTAGTGGTTCGCGCAGAACACGGAGACCTTATGAACAAAGAGGACAAAGGTTATTTGTTTTTAAGAAAAGCTTTGAGAACTTTCCCAATGAATTTTTTGACAACCCAACTTCCTGGAAAACTGGTAGAATCTATAGGCGATAGATCCAGCCGTGTGAGTCGATTCTATACGGACCGCCAAGATCAAGTGTACAAAGACAAAGTAAAAACGCTCACTCAAAACTATGCTCAAGAAGTCTATAAAGAAAAACCATTTGACCTGATTATCACAGGTCACACTCACGTGGATGATGATTTTAGTTTTGAAGTTAAAAGCCGGAAGGTTCGCTCTATCAATCTGGGATCGTGGCTTGACCATCCCAAAGCTCTTATAGTCACTAAAGAAGAGCAGAAGTTCATCGACCTCTAGCAATCCTATCATTTGGGTTTCATTTAGGGCGTTATTGTAAATCCGCTTTGTTTTTTGCCCTAATTTGAGTGATAAAAACAAGTATCAGCCATAAAGGCTGAACCTAAGGATCAGATGAAATTGAGCGATCTCCCTCTAAAACATTCAGCAGAAATTGTAGCGATTGAAGGCGATAATGAAAAGCTCCAAAGGCTTACAGAATTGGGATTAAGATCGGGAAAACAAATTCAGGTTTTGCAAAAAACACCTTTCAATGGGCCGATCGTTATCCAAGTTGAACAATCCTTAATTGCGTTGAGATCTGAGGAAGCCGTATGCATAACACTGAAACTCCACTTGTAGGAATTATCGGAGCGCCGAATTCTGGAAAGACTACCCTCTTCAATTGGCTTACGGGTTCAAAATACCGTGCTGTGAATTATCCTGGCTCTACCGTAGATTATTATTTAGGTTCTACCCTTAAAGTTTACGGCAGTGATATTGGTCTTATGGATACTCCCGGGACTTACAGCTTGTTTCCGCAGAGCCCTGACGAGGAAGTGACATGGAAAGCTCTTTTTGAACCAAAGAACGATCATCAAGTTAAAAAATTAATTGTTGTTGTTGATAGCACACAAATGAGTCGCCATCTTTATTTAGTAAAACAAGCGATTGATTCTGGATTTCAAGTTGTCGTTGCCCTTACGATGAGTGATTTGATTCGTAAAGAAAAAATGCAATTGAGCGCCGAGAGACTCAGCAAAGCTCTTAAGTGTCGCGTGATTGAAATCGATGGAACTCTTGGCGGTGGCGTGAAAGAACTTGTGCAAGCGGTAGCCACTCTCCCCACTTCCACTCAAAATCCAAAACCTCTTGCTCAATGGGATCAACATAAAATCGTAAGTGTCATGAAAGATGTAGAGTTTATAACTACAGAAGCTTTCATCAAAAATAAAACTAAACTCGATGTCTATACTCGTGCGAACAAAATTGATAGCATTCTACTTCACCCGATTTTCGGTTATTTGATCTTTGCTGCCATTATGACCGCCATTTTCTCTTCAATCTTCTGGATCGCCGCTCCTTTTATGGATTACGTGGATGGCGGATTCTCTTTCCTTGGAGAAGCTGTTGTTACGACGTTTGGTGAAAATTTATTCTCAGATTTAATTTCTAATGGAATCATCGCATCGTTTGCGGCAGTATTCGTCTTCGTCCCACAGATTTTTATTCTTTTCCTAGGAGTTGGATTCTTAGAGGACTCCGGTTATCTTGCGAGAGCTTCTACGCTTATCGATAAGCCCTTTTCGAAAATGGGAATGAACGGAAGATCCTTTGTTCCCATCTTGAGTGGTTTTGCCTGTGCAGTTCCTGCAATGATGGCATCACGCACATTGGGATCTAAAAGAGAGCGCTACATCACGATGTTTATCATTCCACTTATGACTTGCTCGGCAAGGCTTCCCGTCTTTGCCTTATTACTCACTTTTTTATTCTGGAATGAAGCAGCTTGGAAAGCGGGACTTGCATTAACAGGATTATACTTTGGCGCTCTTGTGGTTGGAGCCATATCGGCGGCAATTTTAAATAAAATTCTTTCGAAAAATGAAAAATCAATTTTTATGATGGAGCTTCCAATTTATCGTACTCCACATTTGAGAGTTTTACTAAAAAATGCATTCGATCGAACTTTTGCTTATGTTAGACGTGCGGGTCCGATCATTTTCGCTCTGGCGCTTATTATATGGACCGCTTCTACATTTCCAGATTACAAAAATCCAGATCAACATCAAAAACTAGAGGCCAGCTACGCGGGCCAAATGGGGAAGGTCATCGAACCGGTATTTGAACCCATGGGCGTTGATTGGAGAGCTGGAGTTGGTCTTATTTCAGCATTTGCTGCTCGCGAAGTATTTGTTTCATCCTTGGCTGTAATGTTTAACGTGGCCGAAACTGATGACGAAGACACCATGCAAACATCTCTTATGGAACAGATGAAAACTGCTACGAACTCCGAAGGCGCACTGATCTTTACGCCTGCCACGGTATTGGGATTGATTGTTTTCTTTATGATTGCGCTTCAATGCATCTCGACTGTCGGCATTGCCGCTAAAGAAATGAATTCTTATGGATTTGCCATCATGCAACTCGTGGTCTTTAACGTTGTTGCCTACGCCTTGGCCGTAGGTTTGGTGCAAGGCTTAAGGGCCATGGGAATCAATTAGATTACTTTTTGATTTTTTCGATTTTTACTTTATTGAATTGTTCTTCCGTGAGATTCACTTCTATCTTCTGATTTGCTTTGATAATTTCGGCAGGCACAAATTCTTTCGGTATAGAAATTAAACTGTCGTCCGTGGTCACGACGACAGTTTTCTCGTCAAAGGATTTCACCTTACCCTCTATCGTGGTCGGACCTACGATCAAACCAAAAGCATTTAAAGAGATTAATAAAATTGAGACTAAGAAAAATTGTTTCACTGTTGGTTCACCTTGCGCCTTTGGGTGTGAATGCTGGCTTAACGCCTACAAGTTCCGGATGAAGTTCTTTTACGAATTTATTATAGCAGGCAATTGTATCTGGATGTTTATCTTGCGCACAGTTTTTTCCACTAGAGGCATGCTGATACTTACAAAAAATATTTTTATAAATACCTGACTTACAACTTGCCCTGCCAAATAGATATGTATCCTGGCCACACTTATATTCCTCACCGCCGCCCCATCCCCAGAAACAGGAACCGTCGTATTTTTTATTTTGATAATATTTTGCTTCCAATGTTGGCGCGATATATTTTTGAAAACATTTTTGAGTTTCTACAGACTTAAAATTGTTCGCACACTCTTCCAAAGAGTCTGAAAATTTAGAATGACAAAAGGCATTTTTTTTAAATTTCTCCCCACATGTTTGAATGCCATAAATATAAGTTTCCCCGTCCCCACATTTACTAAGCTGTGACGGAGTGTTCATTATAATTAAGCTACTCCATCTGCATTTTTCTGTCGTGTTCTTCGCAGATAAAATTATGGGAAATAAAAGAAGGCCAATAAGGAAAAGGTAGATATGCTTCATACGTTTATTTTAGCTTTTGGCCGGTCACTTTACTACTGGACTATGATCCAAATACTGCGATCCAAATACGCACCAAAAGAAAAGGGATCATTTCTGATCCCTTTTTTGTTTATCTTCAATATAAGATAAAGTGAGATAAAATTTAAATTATTGAATGCCGTTAGCTACGAAAGTCGCTCTGCAACCATTAGAAACCGTGATGTATCTATCGTTAACAAAATATGAATGTCCTTCGATACATGCTGATTTTGAGTGTTGTTGCTCAAGATAAACTTGGCGAACTCTTCTTAGTGGAATTCTACACTGAGCTGTATTGTGATTTTGGCTTTCACATCTGATTCTTACGGAAACAGTATTTTCAATAACTTGGTCACCTGGCTGCGGATAGTTTGTTATGCCTCTAGCTACAAATATGGCACGGCAACCATTGGATACAGTCACTCTATCACCCATGAGTCTGTATGAATGTCCCTCAATACAAGCAGACTTCGAGATTTGTCTAGACATGTAGAGTTGGTGAGTTCTCTCTAAACCTGTATGGCATTCTGCATAGTTATTGTTGATTGAAGCGCATTGGAATTCTCTTTGAACTTCAACAAATTGCGCGTGTGCATTGAAACCCAAGAACATTGTTAATAAAACTAGTAATTTCATATTTTCTCCCCCTGTGAAGAAATTGTTTGTATTCGTGTAAATACTAAAGCAAATCACATGCCATCTTAAGTGGTGACATTTTGCTCGCTCAAAATTTAAGCACAAAATAATTTATATTTATATTCTGTATTGACTCAAATTTTGTTTGTTTATCTAATCGAGTGCCTAAGAGGGGGTCAAATGAAATTTCTATTTAAAATTATGTTACCTGTGTGTCTGGCGGTGCTTCTCGCAAATCCAGCTTACTCAGTGGAATTGCAATTCAACGATAAAGTTCAACCTGAACTCAGACGTGCATTTTCTATTCAATCCAACCAAGATGTTTTGGTTTTCTTGAAAGATGGTGCCAATTTGTCTTCAGTAAATACAAGTATCTCTAGAGATAATCGCGTAAAACTTGTTTACGATCTTCTCAGAGAAAAAGCTATTGTGAGTCAAAAATCATTGGTTACATATCTTGAAACCAATAAGACAAATTATCGTCCTTACTACATTACAAATATGGTTCTGGTGAAAAATGCATCTCCTCAGTTGGTTTCTGCACTTTCACAAAGAAGCGATGTTAGAAAAATCTTAACAAACCCAAGTATCACCAACCAAATTAAACCTGATCTTTCTACAGCTTCTAGAGATAGAGCTGCAGAATCCAATATTGTTTACTCAGGCGCAAAAAAAGTTTGGGAAGAATTGGGAGTTCGTGGGAAAAATATCATCGTTGCGGGGCAAGATACCGGAGTGGAATGGGACCATCCTGCGCTAAAAAAATCTTACAAGGGTTATTCGAGCGAAAATACATCTCATGCCTACAACTGGCATGATGCCGTTCACAATTCTGCATCTAATCCATGCGGATCTGATCTTGAAGCTCCATGCGATGACAACGAACACGGAACGCACACCATCGGAACTGTCGTAGGTAGTGACGGTGCTGACAACGAAATTGGTGTGGCCCCAGATGCAAAGTGGATTGCATGTAGAAACATGAACTCAGGAGTAGGAACTCCTGCGACGTATATCGAATGTTTTGAATTTTTCTTAGCTCCATATGCTCATGGTAAAAATCCACTAAAAGATGGCGATCCTACCAAAGCTCCTCACGTGATCAATAACTCTTGGTCATGTCCTGAAGCAGAAGGTTGCCAAGGTGAAGAATTCTTGCCAATTCTTCAAGCTTTAGAAAAAGCTGGAATCATGGTTGTAGTTTCTGCTGGAAACTCTGGTCCAAGCTGCAGCACTCTTGCAGATCCTCCTGCACATCATTCAAACAATGTTTTATCAGTCGCAGCTCTAAACCACAAAACCGAAAAGATTGCAGGATTTTCAAGTCGCGGTCCTTCTGCTTTTGATGGCGGAGTAGGTCCGCACGTATCAGCTCCAGGCGTAAATATTCGTTCTGCGGTTCCTGGAAAAAAATATGCTCAAGCAGGTTGGAGCGGCACAAGCATGGCTGGTCCTCACGTAGTTGGACAAGTTGCTCTTATGTGGTCTGCAAATCCAAAGTTGATTGGTAATATTCAAAAAACAAAAGAAATTATTGAAGCAACAGCAAAGAAGAAAGACGCTGAAACTTCTTGCGGTGAAAACGTAACAAGTCGTCCAAATAACACTTACGGTTATGGAATCATCGATATCTATGCTTCTGTTAAAAAAGCCATGGAACTTCGCTAAAATATTTTTCAATAAATATTTTTCTAAATATAATATCCGATAACTGTATTTTAATACGCTTATCGGATATTTTCTGATGCCTATACTTCTATAAAAGTTAAAAAACCAGCACACTAAATGCATAAGAGGATCTCGCCCTTAGCAAGATCCTCTTATTTTGGAGCCACCTGTCCGGAAACCGAAGGAGGTTCCAATGAATAAACCACCCTGTTTATTTATTCGGAAGATTTTAAGGCTTATTCAATTGGTTTTAACTATTCTTCTTCTTTTGAAGAAAATATTAGAATGATTTGCGTTTTGTTTTGAGATGACCTCAAACGTCTCCTAGGACCAAGGTAGGGACTTAAAATCCCGGAAAGCTTGCACCAAGGAATAAGAAACGCTTGTTTAGGGGCACAATTTGAAGGAGAGTACCGTTGTGAATTTTAATTTCGAAGAAACATTAAAAAATAATTTTAATTTAGACCAATTTAGAATCGGTCAAAAAGAAATTATCTCTGCTGTTGTAAATAAAAAAGATGTGTTAGCAGTTTTACCGACGGGCGGAGGAAAATCTCTTTGCTATCAATTGCCTGCTGTTCATTTACAAAAGTTAGTGATTGTGATTTCTCCTTTGATTGCGCTAATGAAAGATCAAGTTTATTCCCTGAAACGCCAAGGAGTTCCCTCCGGCTGTTTGTACTCCGGACAAACGGAAGCAGAAAAAAGAGAGGTTTTCTCTCAGATCAATAAAGGTGGAACATTTGTTTTGTACCTTTCTCCCGAAAGAGCACAAAAGGAAGGTTTCCAAAAATGGATTCTCACCAAAGACGTAGCATTATTTGCCATAGATGAAGCCCATTGCGTTTCTCAATGGGGCCATGACTTCAGAGAAGAATACGGACAACTCAATATTCTTAAAACTTTAAAGCCTGAAATTCCAATTCTTGCGCTCACGGCTTCTGCAACACCAATTGTACTTACAGATATTGCAAAAAATCTTCAACTTATGAAACCAGAAAAAATGGTTCACGGATTTTATAGACCCAATCTTTATTATCAAGTGGAGCAATGCTTAAGTGACGAAGAAAAAACAGAAATTCTTCTCCAAGCCTTAAGACAAAACAAAGATGGCAGAATTTTAATCTACTGCGGAACTAGAAAAGTTACGGAAAGCCTCTCCTCCTATCTCCAAGATATGTTTGAAGGTGTGGGTTATTATCATGCAGGCCTTCCTACTGCCGAGAGAACTCGTATTCAAGAAGCTTATGTGAATAAAGAGCTACGAATCCTAGTGGCAACCAATGCCTTTGGCATGGGAATCGATCAACCGGATGTAAGATTAGTTGTACATTATCAAATGCCTGGAAATATTGATTCTCTTTATCAAGAAATGGGAAGAGCTGGGCGAGATGAGAAACATTCAACATGTCTTATGCTTTATTCTAAAAAAGATAAAGGTCTTCAGTCTTTCTTTATTCAATCCTC
>JANMFM010000279.1:0-2942 GCA_031374125.1 Bdellovibrionales bacterium | reverse complement strand
TACCGTGGAATCTACTGCAAAATATGGTTTCTCACTCGGCTTATAACTTTCAGGCAAAGTTTCCTTTAAATGGTTTCTTATCGTATATCCCATCTTCGTTAAAAATTGATTTAACTTAAAAATGTTTTCATCATCAAAATCCCTCAACCAATCTCCAAATGTCTTGGCTACTGGAATTTTTCCTTTAAAAAATGTTTCTGAACTCCAATTTTCTCCAAATTCTGCCTCGATATCATCCAAGCAATCATCTCCGTGAATCAAACTTGATAATAAGATCAACCCCATCCTGTATGATCCATGAGAATTATTACTTTTTCTCTCTGGTAAACATTGAGCAAATTCTTTAGATAAAGGAGATTCATCAAATAATTCTATTATTGTCGATAGCCCTGCATTGGAAATCATATTTCCTTTTGATATCTCAAGTTTTACTTTTTTTACAGAAAATCCATCCTTTGGATCACTTTTTAAATCTTGCATGTTGCCAAACTCCGTTGATTTTTCCACTCTTTCAACGAAATTCTACTTCACCCAACGGGTGATCCCAAGGTTTTTTCTAAGTACTTGAATTTAAATTGGCTTCCTTAATTTTTGAAATTGAATCTTCAGATTAGGGATAGTGAGGTACGGTCATGGAAAGAAGTTATGAAAAGCGCATCACTCTTGATGCAAAGATATTACGTCATATGCGTATTTCTAAAAAAATATCGCTAAATGAAGCCGGAAAGCTTGTGCATATTTCCGGTTCCGCCATTGCACATATTGAAAATGGTCGAATGGATGTTTCAAAAGCAAGAATTGAAACTTTAGTTATGGCCTATGGTTATACGATGACGGACTATTTTGATTACCACGATGGAAAGCAAGTGCCCGTCAACTTAAGAGACGAATGTATTTTACTCCTTCGCCAATGCGATGAGAGTAAAATTTTAATGTTACACCCAGTAATTTCAAACTTAATAAAATAAAAAACCTAAAAGGAGGATTTTTATGGAATCAGTAAAAGAAATATTATTTGCAGTAGCTCTTCTCGTAGGAGGAGGGTTCGCGATTGATAAAATTCACGATAAGGTGCGTTTGATTGCATTGGAGAAAGCCCACAAAGGGCTTACGCCAATGACTCATTTTACGAGTAAGCTAACAGGTATCAATTCTAAAAACATTGAGAAAGGTTATCTCGAATAATGAATCAAAAGCGTATAGCATGTTATGCGCGCGTGAGTACGACGGATCAAGCTACCGGGATGGAATCCCAGGTCCGAGTTCTCAAGCAGTATTGTGAACAAAATCAAATTACCGACGTCGAGTTTTTTACCGATGAAGGAATCAGCGGAACGAAATCAAGTCGTCCCGCTCTCGACAGAATGATGGCGGCGGTTGAAAACGATGAAATTTCATCTGTCGTCGTTTATTCTTTCTCTCGTTTTGCAAGAAGTACGACTCATCTTTTAAACGCTCTTCAAATTTTTAAAAAGAAAGGCGTTCACTTCTTAAGTATCTCTGAAAAAATTGATACGAATACGGCCGTAGGAATTGCGATCTTTTCGATTCTTGCCTCAATCTCTCAGTTAGGGCGTGATTTAATCGCCGACAGAGTGAAGATTGGCCTAGCAAACGCCAGAGCCAAAGGTAAATTGATCGGCAGAAAGAAAATGAGAGATTCAGATTTGATTCGTAAACTTTTAAAGAGTGGACTCACATAAGCCCGATTATGCACAGCTTTGCATAACAGAGCCATTTCTATCATTGCGAAATGTTCTCATGGTAGCGTTCACCAGAAAAAAGCTATGTTGCGAGATGAAGAAGAACAGCGAAAATTAAAAGAATCAATGGGAGAAACGCAAGAGCCTACCGTTGTATTTCCTGAAATTTCGAAGCCAGAATCAATGCCACAAGTATAAAATGAAAAAAGCGAGTTTCCAGATGGAAGCTCGCTATTTTTTTGTCTTTTGTGGTCATCAAAGGTGGGAAATAATCAGGCCGCTCGGATTTTCAGAGAGTTCTAGTCAAATCAGAATTGGATAGAAACTAAGAAGCTCATGCAGTTTTGCATGAGCTTCGGATAAGAATGAAACTCAAAAAAAGTTAGAACATTCTTCTCTAGATAAAATTACAATTGAATTTAAAGATGAAAAGGATGTCAGGAAGCCTTCGCAAAAAGATATTCAATTGAACTTCAGACACCATGTTGACTTGCGAATCACCTCCGTTAGATAATATTTTAACCAGATCGAGATATTACGATGCTGAATTTTGGAGGTTCAAATGAGTTGGCAAATACATGCATTAGGAGCTGCATTTTTTGCAGCACTAACTGCAATTTTTGGAAAAATCGGAGTTAGTGATTTGAACTCAAATCTTGCAACGTTTATTCGGACTATTGTTGTGTTGATTGTTACTGGAGTTTTGATTTCTTTTCGAAGCGAATGGGTGCGTCCATCGAGTTTACCAACAAAAAGTATCCTGTTTTTAATTTTATCAGGTATTGCAACAGGTCTTTCTTGGCTTTGTTGCTACAGGGCTTTACAGCTTGGGCCTGCTTCAAAAGTAGCGCCTGTAGATAAACTCAGTGTTGTTTTAGTTATCATCTTCGCTGTTCTTTTTTTAGGAGAACAACTCACATGGAAAGTAGGAATTGGCGGGCTCCTAATCACAATTGGAACTATCATAATCTCCGTTTAAAATTCTTAGAATTTTTAATAATAAACTTAACTAATGAACCATTTCACCATATTCTTTAGTGATGAATTTTAAAATTTATTTTCTTCTTATTTTATTAATTGCTCCATCTGCAAGAGCGGGTTTTTGGAAAACAACTGCGAATGAGTTCATTTCGCCAGTGACTACAGATGCCAGCACCGTTTTTTACGGCGGTTCAGTTCTTACAATTATTTTGGCAAGTGGACAGATTGAAGATCAGCTTGGTCATACTGTTCAAGATG
>JANMFM010000276.1:0-8935 GCA_031374125.1 Bdellovibrionales bacterium | reverse complement strand
AAGGGAGGAGTTTTTATGAGAGCATTATTCTCATTTCGCATGGCTTATCTAATCGTAGGACTTATTTCTTCAGCTGCTTTTGCTGAAATGCCAGGTCCAGTGCAATTTAAAAATGGAAACGATATCGAAATTGAAGAGCTTTCTGGCTCTGTCACTTATTATTGCACAGATACACAAGGCCACAACTACACCAGACACTGGTTCTGCAATGCTGATCTTGTTAGTCCAGGAACTCACGATTATTTGATTTCAAAAACTCCGATCGATGCAGACAAAGTGACGTTGACGTCTACTCGTCCCGATGGAAAAGTTAGGACTAAATCTTCTTCTTATAATTCTGAAAAATCGATCAGCAAAAGCCGCTTTAATCTTTTGATCAGAACTTTAACTCAAAGCCCACTTCTCGGAGTCGGTAACAACAGTGTTGCTTACAAATTCACAAAAGGTAAAACTGTTGTTGAAGAAGGACTGTTCAATGCAAAAGCAACCGTTGTCGGAAAAATTCAATGCAAACCTAGAACTACTTTTGCCAACATGGATAGCTATTGTGAGAGTCAAAACATGGGATGCGATAATTATTTCTATTTAGAAAATAACTGCCAGTACTAACGGAAAAGTTGAGCGCAAATATTAATTGAATGAACCGGCCCTTGAGGAGTTTTCTCGGGAGCCGGTTTTTTTTTGGATTTTGATGTTAGCTCATCGGCCTTTGGCGAATCTACATCACGATAAGTAAAAACCACCTCGGGCAAAAGCACTTCTCCCGTCTCTACATACAAACCGTAGTGAAGAACGATCATTCCTTTCTGCTGAAGCCTTCTCACTTCTTCGCGCGCAAGCTCCGTCAAAGCCTTAGCATATTCGTCGCTGTTCTTTATACCCTCGAGTATTTCTACCGGCACGTCTAACCATAAGCTCTTAAGATTTCTAGCGTATTCTGATTTTACAAACTGATGTTTGTTCTCGTAAAGATTTTTGATTGCAACTAGGCCTTCAAAAGATTTTATTTGTTCCAATTTATATTTATTCTGCACTTCGTTTTGAGGAAAATGGATAAATATTTTGTTTAGTAATTTATCTATTTTGTAAACCTCAATTCCATTTGCCAAGAGTTTTGAAATTTGTTTTTCAAAATCCGCCCCATCCTCAAAAGACATTGTGTATTCGTTGATGTGTGGATTCTTCCCTCGATTATATAGAAAGCGATTAACTTCAGGAATATCTATGAGCTGGATAAGAGCTTTTCTGAATGCCGCGATGTTGTTTGAAATTTCAATATCAATGGCTGGAAAACTCATCCAGCCCGCATCCATAAATCCATCGGCAAAGGTAATTTTGAATCCCATGTTCTCAATTTTTCGAACTGTATTTTGATATTTGATAATTGTATTTTTATCTTCTCTAAGAACAATGGTGAGCCGCGCCTTCTCATCAAAGCCTGGTACCACTTTCAAACTGTCTACAAGCTCCGAGTCGTTAATGAATCTTTCAATTCTCTGCACTTCATATAGCACTGATTCCACTGAGCCATTCCTCCCGATGAATCTAAAAATATCAGGGAGCAACGGTACGATGGGAGTTAGTTTTTCTAAAGCCTTATTGTAAGACTCATCTTCGATAATGATTTTATTCTTATCATCATCTACAACAGTGGCGGTGATACCTAAAGTTCTAAGATAATTTGCGGTCTTATAAACATCTGCTTGCGGTACAAACTCCAATTCAAAAACTGCAATCATAAAAAGTGCTGTTAATCTCTGTTGCTTGGACAACATTGCCTCCTCTGAGAAATAAAACTACTAGAAACTTCGGATAAATAGCACAGTGGACACTCAACTAAAATAGAAGAAGGATATGTGAAAAAAAAAGAATAATTTGGGTTTTAAATAAAAAAAATTTTTAGTTTGGCTTTTGCGGAACCATTTGGATTTTTGATGTATCAAATCCCCATTCGTTCTGTGCTCTATCTATTATACGATCTAGCTGGGTTTTGTCCATTTGTGGAGTTCTTGCCATGATCCAAATATAATCACGGTCCGGAACTGCAATGACTGTGTAAGAATATTTTTCATCTAGGTCAATAACGAGATAAGAAAATTTAAATGGCCAAAGAGGTTGTACTTTCCAATATGCCATTGAATTTTTATCGTAGACCCAGGCTTTTTGAGGATAGCTTTTTAATTCTCCATCAAATGAGTCTGCGTTGAATTTAAAATCCACATCAATACGTTTTCTGCTTTCGTTCCAAGTGTAGATTTCAATGGCGTTGTGAGCTCCCTTTTCTATAAAGGTCGGAATATTTGCGATCACATACCACTTGCCCATAAATTTTTGAATATCAACTTTATCTACGGTTTTTAGTGGGCCATACTGTTTATCTGCTTTTGATGTGCATGCTATCACAGACAAAATAATTCCCATAATTGATAACAATCTAACTTTCATTGCCTGACCTCACAGTAAAATTCCTGCAATTGTCGCTGTCATTAGCGTTGCAATTGTTCCGCCGAGCATGGCTTTGAATCCAAGCCTTGCCAAGTCTTTTTTTCGTGACGGAACTAGCTCTCCTATACCGCCCACTTGAATAGCAATAGAAGAAAAATTAGAAAAACCACACAAAGCATAGGTTGCTAATGTGAATCCTCTTGGAGTGAGAGTATCTTTGAGAGTTTGTAAATCCATATATGCGATAAATTCATTCAAGAACATTTTCTTACCCAGTAATGTCCCAACGGCAAGAGCATCAGATATTGGAACTCCGATTAAGAATGCGATCGGCGCAAAACCCCAGCCCAGAATTCTTTCAAATGTTAATGGTAGTCCGTTAACGTCTGGAAAAAAACCTAAACCATAATTGAGCATTGCAGTGAAGGCCACGAAGGCAATGAGCATTGCCGCAACGTTGAGGGCGAGCTTTAGACCATCAGAAGCTCCGATGCATGCCGCCTCTAAAACATTCTCACCGGCCTTTTCGATTTCGATGGAGACTTTTCCTTTGGTTACGGAAACTTCTCTTTCTGGAAGTAATAATTTTGCGACCAAGATGGAAGCTGGAGCTGAGATGATCGAGCTTGCAAGCAAATGTCCTGCATCTGCGCCAAATCCCACATAGGCTGCCATTACTCCCCCGGCGATATTTGCAAAACCTCCAACCATCAAGCACATGAGTTCAGATTTTGTCATCGATTGGATGTAAGGTTTTACGACCAACGGAGCTTCGGTTTGGCCAACAAAAATATTTACGCTGGCCGCAAGGGATTCTGATCCCGAAACGTCCATTAACTTGACCATCATTACGGCAAGCCACTTTACAATGTGCTGAATGATTCCGAGATAAAACATCACCGACATCAAAGCCGACATAAAGATGATTGTTGGTAGAACCGAGAAAGCAAAATAATGCTCCCTAAAGCCCTCTCCAAATATCATTGCAGCGCCTTGATCGGAGAAGCTTAAGATTTTAGAAACAAACTCATTGGCTGCCGCGAAGAAGTAAACACCTGCCGCAGTTTTAAGAATTAGAACACCTAAGACAAATTGAATGAAAACTCCGGCAAGAACAGTGCGCTTATTGATATTTTTTTTGTCTGCCGACATCGCCCAAGCTACGAATATTAGGAAGATTAACCCTACGAAACTAATAAGTCTTTCCATTCTGTACCCCTATTCGAGCGTTAAGTATCTTGGGATAGACAAATAGGCAAGGATTGATTAAACCTAAAGCTAATGAATTCACCCAAACTCACTTTAGGTATATTAGGCGGCGGCCAATTGGCTCAAATGCTTGTAGAAAATTCGCCTTTTAGCGACCTAGAAATTAGTATTTTTACTAAGGATTTAGAATGCCCGGCCAAATACACAGCCGGTCAGCTCTTTAAGGGCGACATCAAGGATCAAGATTCACTCAGACGCTTCTTTTCTAAGGTGAACTTCATTACTTTTGAAAATGAATTTATTGATGTCGATGCTCTTGGAAAAATTAAAAATGAATTTCCGAAAGTCTTTATTCTACCTTCGATTCCTAATATTCAAATTACACAAAATAAATTATCGCAAAAGTTTTTATTTCAAAAATTAAATCTTCCAACCTCACCCTTCAAAGGTTTTGATCCAAAGATTGATCAACTTCTTCCTTGGTTAAGGACAACAGCCTTCGGCCATAAAAATGGATTTGTCTTAAAGCGTGCGATGGGTGGCTATGATGGAAAAGGAAATCACGTTGTTAAAACTTTAGGTGAACTGGAAAAAGCCACAGAATTCTGCCAAAAAGCCCTCGATGAAGGCACGACTGTTTACGCTGAAGAGTTTGTAACTTTTGAAAAAGAACTCGCGCAAGTTTATACCAGAAGTCTAAATGGTGATTTTATCGCTTACCCATTGGTGATTTCAGAGCAAGAGAAAAATGTTTGTAAATTGGTGTACGGGCCAGCCACAGAATTTGATATTCCAAAAGAAATCGAAGCTGTGACCTCTGAAATAGGTAAAAAAATTGGAGAAGAATTAAAATTCGTAGGAACTTTTGCAATTGAGTACTTTTATGTGAACGGGAAAATTCTCATCAATGAGATGGCGCCAAGAGTTCACAACTCTGGTCACTACACTTTGGATGCGGCTCCTGTAAACCAATTCGAAAATCACTTGTTTGCGTGTCTTGGTTCAAAACTCAAAAGTCCTTCAACTTATCCCTACTTTGCCATGAGAAATATTCTGGGACCGGAAGGGTTAGAAAAAACCTTTGAAAAAGATGTAAAAGAGAAATTCAAGAAAACAGAAGATGCCAAAGTCTACTGGTACAACAAGACCAAAACCTCGTCTTATAGAAAATTAGGTCATATTAATACCATTTCCATGACAAAGACCGATTTGATGTTGAAAATAAAGCTCATGGAAGAGATCGAAACCAATTTCTGGAAAAACTATGAGTAAGAAAAAAACAAAGAAAACCTCTAAGAAACCCCTCGTCGCCATCATTATGGGATCCGATTCTGATTATCCAATTATGAAAGAGGCAGAAGACGTATTGAAGGAATTCAAAATCCCTTTTGATGTGAAAATTGTTTCCGCTCATAGAACTCCTGACGAAATGTACGAGTTCGCAAAGTCTGCGATGAAGAATGGACTTCGCGTAATCATTGCTGGTGCTGGTGGCGCGGCTCACCTTCCAGGTATGGTCGCTTCCCTTACTGAACTTCCGGTGATCGGCGTTCCGGTTGCAAATAGCGCTCTCGACGGCGAAGACTCACTTCTGTCCATAGTGCAAATGCCAAAAGGTGTTCCTGTGGCTACAGTTGCAATCAATAACGCCTACAATGCTGGACTTCTTGCTGTTCAGATTCTTGGTGCTGGTGGAAGTAAAAAAGATGAAGCCATTCTTAAAAAAGTGACTCTGTATAAGCAGGCACTACGAGAAAAAGTTTTGAACAAAAAACTAAAGAAGTAACTGAACTTGAATTTTTTTAAAAAGGTACCCATTAGTTTTTCGTACTGTCATTGCGTCAATACCCAAAAGGTACCCTGCACCCTTACGTGTCGAAATTGCGTTATTTAAAAATATTTTTTAATTTATTTGACGATCATTTTCTATTCTTAATAGGCGTAAGCTTGTTTGTAAATTCTAAGAATATTATTTTTTGTAATTTTAATGTTTTCTTTCTTTTTGAGAGTAATTACGCGCGTACAATTGCATTTTATTTTCTATTTAGATGCTCTCTAAAAACCTATCTTTAAAACCCATGGTAAGCTGTTCTTGCAAAGTTTGGACTTTGATACTTTTCAAAAGGAGTTAAGTTATGGAAACGCAAAGCAATGCCTTGGTTCTTCATCAAAGGCTTTTGAAACTGGTAAAGCTTGAAAGAAAAATTACATCCAAAGTTTTAGATCTCTTACAATCTATCGAAAATAATAGATCTTATCTAGAATGGGGTTATTCTAATTTGTTTGAATATCTGGTGAAAGGATTAGGGTATTCCGAGTCCTTAGCTTACCAAAGAAAAGCGGCGCTTCAAATCTGTGAAGCTATTCCCGAGGTAAGGCAAAAACTAGATAAAGGTTCTTTATCCTTAACTACGCTAGCTCGTGCCAATAAAGTTCTAAATACAAAAACAATCTCTGAAAAAAGAGAGTTGCTACTAGAATTAGAGAATAAACCTTCTTTTGAAGTTGATAAGATTTTGGCTCGTGAAATGCCCTTAGAATTAAAAAGTCCAGGGCCTGCGAAGCGGTATGTCAATGGAAGTACTGTTCGTTTAACTTTGGATCTTTCAGAAGAAGAATATAAAAAATTAGAAAAATTAAAGGCTCTAAAATCTCATCAAACTACAGATGTAAAGACTCTTATCAACTTATTAATAGATCAAGAGCTTGCGAAATACAGCAAAACAAATAACAGCGCATCCAAGTCTCAAAACCCAAGACAAATTAAGATCTCACTCAAGAACCATCTACTTCAAAAAGCCAATTACAAATGCCAATACCCAAGATGCACTCAAAATCATTTCCTGCAGATTGATCATATAAAATCTGTCATTAAGAATGGTAGTAATCAAACTGAAAATCTCCAGGTATTGTGCCAAGCTCACAATAAATTCAAATATCAGAGACATGGATAAGGCGGAGAGTCGTTATATGTCATTTACTTTATAAAAGAAGAAATATCGGAAATGACTTTGTGAGGAATTTCGTGGCCGCCTTTAAAAATATTCAAGAATCCATCCCAGCCATTCTGCTCCAGCAATTCATGCAACCGCTGCGCAAGCTCTGCTGGAAGAATCGGATCCTGCGATCCATGACTCTGGTAATATCGTAAGCCTTTTTTCTTGGCCATTAATGATGCCCAACGGTCCTCATTCACCAATGTGCCCGACAACAAAATCGCACCCTTCGGTACAATCGCAGTCTCTAACAATAGTTCTGTAACCAACATAGCACCTTGGCTGAAGCCTCCGAGGTACGTGTTAGAAAAATCAAGATTAAGTGCTTTGAGAAATTTTTCTACCTTAGCACGAGCCTCATCCATGCCCGTGGGCTTAAGCTTTGAGAACTCACCCATTCTGAGCGCTCTTTCAAAAGACGGAATATCAATATTGAACCAACCTTTACCAAACATGTGTGGACCAATTGGAACATCTAAGATTCCATTGGGAAAAATCCAATGAAAAGGTTTTGCTGTGTCAATGGCATCATGGAAGGAATAAAGATCCATCATATCTGCGCCGTATCCGTGGAGCATGATGATTTTGTTTGGGGAGGTTTTGTCTCCGCCTTCGACGTATTGAATTCCTGCCAAGCTCTGTGCCTGAATGCGATTATACACTGTAGTCCACCTTAAGGGATGCGGCCTTCCTTAAACGATCCCAGATTGCCGTCCAAAGATCACCTCTGTATTCTGCCTTTTCTCGAACGAATATTACGCTGGCACCCGTCTCTGCACATCTTCTTAAGTTCTGATAGAGTTCGCGGGCAGCGATTACGGGGTCATTGTGAAGAACTAGCTCGATAGGCTTAAATACCGTTAATTTTAGTTTTATTTTTGCTTCTTCTTGTAATTTTGGATCTTCCATTTCGTGCTCCCCCACAATCATAAGAGGAATTGCAGGCATGTAATGATGCTTGAGATGGCCTGGTGCTACGGGAGATTGTTCTTCAAAAATAGAAATGGGCTTTATGTATTCCTTAAGAGCTTTCTCGAGCCTTTCTTTTGTGATCGATCCTGGACGATAAATTTTGATGGAAAGATAGTTAGCATCAAAACCAATCACAGTAGATTCCAATCCCACTTCACATTCGCCACCTTCTAGAACAAAAACCTTGTCTCCAAATTCCTTTTTTACGTGATCAGAGCTTGTGGGAGAGGTTTTTCCAAAAAGATTTGCTGAGGGAGCTGCGACTGGATTTCCTAATTTGTGAATTAGTTTTTGAGCTAGAGGATGCTTTGGGAATCTTACGCCTACAAAGTCTAACCCCGACGTGATTTTCGTATTTAAAAGTTTTGATTTGGGCAAAATCATGGTGAGCGGGCCTGGCCAAAATTTTTCACCCAAGAACACGGCAAGCTCTGGAAATTCTGTTACAACACCTTTTAAATGCTGGAGATGAGCAATGTGTACGATGAGAGGATCAAAGAATGGACGTTGTTTTGTTTTAAAAATATTTTCGATACCCTCAGGACTCTTAATATCCGCCGCCAAACCATAAACGGTTTCCGTTGGCATCCCAACGACGCCACCACTTTTGAGTATTTCTACTGCTTTGTTTAGATCTTCTTCCATTCATCTAGTGATACAGAAAGATCTATATGAAATCAATTAAGCTTTTAATTTTAGTCTCTAGTTCACGAAGAAAGACTTGTTCAATTGGATGCTCGCACCAATATAGTTGATCACCTGGTAAGTCCCCTTTTGTAAAGGCAACGACACTTCGGATTGCTCTAAATTAATCTGATCGCCATTGGGCGCAAAAATCACCCATTGTTTATGAAGCTCTGAGGGATCTTCGTGGAATTTCACGAAACTAGACAGACGCACCACATTTCCAGCTTTTAATTCGCCCGTGATAAGAATCTGAGAAGAGTCTACATAATCTGTTAGGATATTCATTTGATCTTCTTCTACACTTGTCTGCTTTAATTGTTGAATATCAAGAGCTCCGAAGAATTGTGGCTCAAGTGCCATGTTTCTCCAATCACAGTGAACATGCGAAGTGTACTTCAGTGTGAACGTTGCTCCGAGTTGCTTGCAATAGCTGATCAAAGTATCAAGGCCCACTTTTGAAGAAGCGATATCGACACCGTCTCCGTATTGGTGACGAGACCACGTCGCAGACCCATCAATACCTTCATTCCATTTTGGAGAACGGAACGCGCTGTTGATTTTGAGTGCTGCGCCGGTTTTGTCTCTTAACTTTTGAATGATCTTTACGACTGCTGTTGAAAATATAC
>JANMFM010000273.1:0-17830 GCA_031374125.1 Bdellovibrionales bacterium | reverse complement strand
GGAAAAATTAAACTTCAAAAAGACGGAAAAACTGAGATTCATTATTTTATAAATTCATTTTCATCGATAAGACCATTGACGACTTCGTGGATACTTCCATCGCCGCCCATGACAATGAGAGAGTCGATTTTTTTAGACGGGTTTGTTTCTTGAGCGATTTCTTTTGCGAGTTTTGTTGCGTGATGAGGGTACTCGGTCATTAGTACTTCGATTGTTCCTAAGCTCCGCTGAATCGAAGCTTGGATCTCTCTCCACATTTTTACCGTATTGCCACTCGCACTCTTCGGATTGATGATGACTGCAGATTTCATATTCCCCCAATAGCGCGTGCCTATAACGTGCCGTCGACTTCGTCTTTTTTGAGCAGTTCTTCAGCCTGTTGAGAAAGCCTTATCCCCAATTCTAAAAGTTGTGATCTATCCACGATGTTCGGAGCTCCTGCCATTAGGTCCGAAGCTTTTGCTGTTTTCGGGAAGGCAATCACATCTCTTATAGATTCGGTGTTACACAAAATCATACAAATTCTATCGACACCGAATGCGATGCCTCCATGCGGAGGTGTTCCGTAAGAAAGAGCTTCGATAAAGAATCCAAATTTTAATTTCACTTCTTCAGGCCCCAATCCCAATGCTTTGAACATTGCAGCTTGCACATCTGAATTGTAAATTCTGATACTGCCTCCTCCGAGCTCATAGCCATTACAAACTAAGTCGTAAGCTTTCGCATTGAGTGTACCAAATTCTTTTTCTCTGCCCTCAACTAAAACTTCCATTCCCTGGTCAGACGGAGAAGTGAACGGATGATGTTTTGCCGCCCAACGCTTGTTGTCTGTGTCGTATTCAAATAATGGGAAGTCCAGTACCCATAAGAATGAATCTTTTGTCTTGTCGATCAAACCTAGTTCTTCACCAAGATCCAATCTCAACTGAGAGAGAACTTTTGCTGTTGTATCGTAGCTGTCAGCCACGATCAAAAGCATATCACCATTCTTAGCGCCGCTCTTTACAAAAATATTCTTCAACTGATCTTCTGAAATCACTTTCGAAATGCTCGAAGACAAAACTCCCGCCGCATCGGATTTCACCCACACGAGACCCTTACCACCAAGAGTTTGTGCGAGTTTTACTAATTTATCGATTTGGCTTCGAGAATAAGTTCCGGCCTTTGGGGCAACGATGCCTTTAACAAAATCACCTCTTGCAACAGTGTCCTCGAAAACTTTAAATCCACAACCTTTGACCGCTTCAGCAAGGTTGATGAGTTCCATTCCGAATCTCATATCGGGTTTGTCGTTACCGAATCTATCCATCGCTTCTGCATAGCTCATACGTGGAATCTTTCCGATATCTACGCCCTTGATGCCTTTCCAGATTTCTCTGAACAAACCTTCCGCGGTTTGCACGATATCTTCTACGTCAATAAAACTCATCTCGATATCGATCTGGGTGAACTCTGGTTGTCTCTCTGCTCTTAAGTCTTCATCTCTGAAGCATCTTGCGATTTGGAAATAACGATCGTAACCAGAAATCATCAACAATTGTTTTAAAGTCTGTGGAGATTGTGGAAGAGCATAGAATTTCCCGGGACTCACTCTTGATGGAACAAGATAATCACGCGCGCCTTCAGGAGTGCTCTTGTAAAGAATCGGAGTTTCTACTTCTAAGAAATTTGTATTGCTCAAATAGTTTCTAACGATCTGATTCAGTTTGTGTCTGATGATTAAGTTTTTTTGTAAATTGTTAGAACGCAAATCTAAATAACGATATTTTAATCTCAAATTTTCAGAAACGTTTTTATCTTGGATTTGGAATGGCGTAGTTTTAGCTACACTTAGAACTTCGCATCTGTCGCATGAAATTTCAACGGCACCAGTTGGTAGTTTTGTATTTACCATTCCATCAGGACGCTTTCTTACTGTTCCAGAAATAGCGATAACGTATTCGCCTCTAAAATCCTTTGCCGTAGACATTGCTGCCTCACTGGGATTTAAAACCAACTGCACCAGACCTGTTCTGTCTCTTAAATCGATGAACACAAGACCACCGTGGTCACGTCTTCCATCTACCCAACCCATCAAGATGACTTTCTTGCCTTCAGCTTGAGCGTTTAAATCTCCACAGTAATGCGTTCTCTTCAGTTCCGAAACGAATTTCATTTCCTATCCTGTTTCAGTGCTTACTGCTGTAAGCACTATGTTGTTCTAGTCTCGTTTAGTTCTTCTTAATATTTGGTTTAATTCTTCAATTACAGTTTTAAGATCTGCGGGAATGGCTTTTTGATCGTGAGCTTTCATGTCTTTCATCATCACCGTGTTGTTACTCAATTCTTGAGAACCAATCACGATGGAGGCCAGCGATCCCACTTTGTCTGCACGCTTGAGTTGATTTTTTATATTTTTACTTTGTAAATCGATATCCACTTTAAATCCATGGGCTCTCAATGAATGCGACAGAGTAAAAGCTGTGTCCTTTGCCGCTTCATCATACACCACAGACACTTCCATATTCGTGGGAACGCTATAGCCCTTCTCTTGGAGAATCAGAACAAATCTCTCTAGACCCATTCCAAATCCCACAGCAGGCGTTGCCGGCCCACCGAATTGCTCTACAAGTTTATCGTATCTACCGCCGCCACAAACCGTGGATTGGGCTCCAAGATCAGAACTCACAAATTCAAATGCAGTTTTTGTGTAGTAATCAAGTCCACGCACAATTTTGGGATTGATGATGAATGGTATTTGAAGAACTGTTAAACCTTTTTTTACGCCATCAAAGTGGTTCGCACACTCTGGACATAAGTGATCCACCAATACAGGCAAATTCTCTGAAAGTTTTTTTGCTTTCTCGTCTTTCAAGTCAAAAACTCTTTGAGGATTTGTTTGGATCCTTGGCAAGAAATCTTGTGGAAGTTGATCTTTAATTTTTTCTAATTCTTTGATTAATATTTTTTTGTAGGGAGGACGGCAAACATCACAACCAATGCTAGATAAATGCAGTTCTACATTTTGGAGTTTGAACATTTGCAAAAGCATATCCATCAAAGCGATCACTTCAACATCGGCTGTTGAATCTTGAACACCTAGAAGTTCAATGCCAAATTGATTGAATTGTCTAAATCTACCTTTTTGCGGACGTTCATATCTGTACATCGGACCGATGTAATAAAGCTTTGTAACAGGGTTTGCTCTGAACCAACTGTTCTCGACGAGAGATCTTACAACTGAAGCTGTGCCCTCAGGACGAAGTGAGATATTTTCTCCACCTTTGTCAGTGAAAGAATACATTTCTTTTTCAACGATATCTGTGTCTTCACCGACACCGCGTTTGAATAAAGCGGTTTGCTCTAGAACAGGCGTTCTAATTTCTTCAAAGCCAAATCTTGTGCAGATAAAGCGCAAGCTTTGCTCGAGTGTCTGCCAAATGTGAATTTCTGGGGGCAGAATATCATTCATACCCTTTATGGACGTTAATTTCATCTTTATTAATTTCGCACGCAGTCTACTCCTCAGTCAAAGAGCAAAACAAGATTCTCTAGACACGTCAGAGGAAACCAGTTAAAACTTTAGAAAGAAAACGTACAGATGTAGGAAATATTAAATGCCTAAGTTCAAAGTCGAAAAAACAACATCAATGAAGCCCCAAGAATCCTTTGAGAAGATCAAGCAATTCCTTTCAGGAGATCCAGACCTTAAAATGCTAGATTCTAGCTATAAGTGTCAATTTGAGGACGATAAATTAACTGGTTCTGCTAAGGGCCAAAAATTCAATGCTGCCCTACAAGTTACGGAGCAAGGCGATCAAAGCAAAGTTGAGATTACAGTAGACCTTCCTCTTCTACTTATGCCTTTTAAAGGATTGGTAGAGAATACTCTAAACAAAAAGCTCGACAAGCTTCTTGGATAAAATCCATAGCCATGGCCAAAAAGAAAAAGACCTCCAAAAAAAGTCCTGTAAAAAAGGTTAAGCCCGCAAAGCCCTCTAAAAAAATGGCGATCAAGGGTGCTGCGAAAAAGAAGGTCTTACCGAAAAAATCTTCAACAAAAGAACTCATTACCATCCACGATCCCGAGATCATGGATGAAAATGTTCCCGTAAAAATAACTACTTTTGATATTGCAAAACAGGACGAGAGCGGAATTGTCTCTTCGGATCCTCTACAGCAGTATCTCAATGAAATTAGAAAGTATCCGCTCCTTACACCGGAAGAAGAAAAGGAATTGGCTGTTCGCTATTTTGAAAAAGGCGATCCACTTGCGGCAGAAAAACTAGTGACCAGCAACCTAAGATTCGTCGTAAAAATTGCCCTCGAGTACGCCAAAATGGGCGCAAAGATGATGGACATTGTCCAAGAGGGTAACGTTGGACTGATGCATGCCGTGAAAGAGTACAACCCTTACAAAGGGGTAAAGCTTATCACTTACGCTGTTTGGTGGATTCGCGGTTACATCCGAGAATATTTGTTGAAACAATATTCGATGGTGAAAATTGGAACGACTCAGAATCAAAAGAAATTATTTTATAATTTAGAAAAAGAAAAACGAAAACTTCTCCAAGAAGGAGAGCAATCTACGACGGCGCTCTTGAGCTCTAGATTGAATATTCCTGAACGAGATGTGCTTCTCATGGAACAGAGAATGGGCGGTAAAGATGTTTCACTTGATGCTCCTGTCGACGAAGACGGAAACACGCATTTGGTTGATCTGCAAAGAGATTCAAGCAACCCAGAATCGGAGCTTGAAGTCCTAGAATTGATCGATCTTTTGAAAGATAAAATTGAAGAAATAAAACCCTCTCTCAACGACAAAGAACTTGATATTCTCGAGAACAGAATTCTGGCCGACGAACCTCAAACACTGCAAGAAATCGGCGATAAATACGGCATTACGAGAGAACGGGCTAGGCAGCTCGAGGAGCGATTGCTGAAGAATCTAAAAGAAAAATTCTTGGCTATTGCGAATGAGAGTATTCAAGAAAAACTCGAAGACTAAGAATCGCTTATACCTGCCCAAACTTCTGCTTCTGGCCTCACTACATTTTTCATCATTTGATACTTCCTACAGGGATATTCCTTATAACCTTTGCATATAAAATTCAGTTTTCTTAGCTGAGGCTTTACATTTTTTCCGTGGTGGTAATTTAAAGTTCAGAGAGGTTCGGTGGGGAAGTTGGGGAAATTTTTAATTTTTATTTTTGTGAGCAGTTCTTTTTCTCTCATAACTCATGCTCAAGTTATTGAAACTCGCGGGGGCGGTTATATCGTTTCAAAATCTCGCTACCCTGCCGTTGTGCGTATAGATATGGGCCGGAAAGGTTGGCACTGTTCTGCGACTCTTGTTGGACCCAATGTGATTCTAACAGCTACCCACTGCGCTGATGATAAATTTGAAGAAGAAACTGTTATTCATAAATTTGGTCATTTCTATATTGGAACTAAGAAATACAATTTTACGTTTTACACTCATCAAGAGGTGATGAACGAAAATTTGGATATGGCAATTGGTATTGTGGATCAGGATGTTCAAGACGTGACACCTATGACCATTAGCTTTGATGAAAAGCTTGGAAAAAAAATGATCATGCTGGGCTATGGTTGTACGAAAGACTATCTTACAGAAACTTACGTTATTTCCCAAGGAACCGGCGACGACGCGAGATCCCTGGTTTCCAGTGTTCCCAACAAAAAAGTATTTGCCTGTGGTGGTGATTCAGGTGGACCAACGGTGGCGTACAATCTCGACCTAAAATTAAGAATCAATGGGGTTCATTACTTTTCAAATAGATCCCACATGACGGGAGACCTCAGAACAGATACCCAACAAGTCAAAAAATTTGTACAAACCATGGCGGAGAAAGAAAATCTTAAAATTTGTGGATACAACTTGGATTGTGATTGAGGAATATCATGAGGGGGATGTTATTTATTCTTTTACTGAGTTCTACGCTGCGTGCAGAAGATATCTGCCAAGTCGACGAAACTATTATTCCTAAAGAAAAATATCCGGCCGTGATTCAGGTAACTGCTTCACAAGGAAAATGTACCGCCACCATCGTAGGACCGAACACTATTTTTACTGCCGCTCACTGCGGTTATGAGAAAAGTAAAAATCTTGAAAATGTCATTCCTGAAGGGAAAACCGGATCCTTTTCTGTGAATGGGAGAAATTATACTTTTACTTTTATTCCATCCACTCGAACCTCCAAAGATATTCGTACAGATCTTAGACCTGATGTTGCTTTAGGATTTATTCACACCTCAATAAAAAATATCAAGCCTCTTTCTATCTATTTTGAAAAACCTCGAGAACCCATGATTGTTCTAGGATATGGACGTGGCCAAAATGTTTTAAGCGGATTCTATGTTAAAACTGATTTTGAAGAAGGCTTTAAAAGACATATGATCTCAAGTGATAGTACAAAAAATCATTACGCTTGTCCTGGAGATTCCGGAGGACCAACGCTAGCCTACAACTCTAACGGTCAGCTAGCAATTGTGGGGGTTCATATCTCCACAGACTTATACAAATACACCAGAGATATCAGAACAAACTCTGAAGCTTTTAAGGAATTCATAAGGCAAAAAACCGAAAAATATAATCTTCAAATATGTGGGTATAACTTAGATTGTAGTTAACTAAGTCTTTTTTTTTGGGGGGGGGGCAAAAATTGAAAACAATAATTCTTCTAATCAGCTTATTTTCAATAGTGGCACTGGCTAACAATTATGACATCGCTTCAGCCACACTACGTAAATCCACTGGCAGAATCATTCGCGTACAACATGGGCCAAATTTCTTAAAAGTGGATAATATATGTTCCGGAATCTTAGCAGAAAAAATGGCAATCATCACAGCAACTCACTGCTTTTATCGAGCTCCTCATGAAATATCTCCTTATCCTGAATCTTACTATTTTGACATCGACGGAGTTACGAGTGAAGGTTTTGGAGTTACAATCAATTCACTGAATACATAGACGGAGAAGATATCTACTTGGCTGGTCAAGGAGGAATGTATCTCGAAGGAAAGATAAATGTCATCCGATGTATCGCAGGCCTACCTGCATACGATTTCATGGTAGAAACTGTAGGAGCTAGCACAGGAAGAATTCCACGCTCTTCTAAATCTAAGATGAAGATTATTGATACAACGTCATTTAAGCTTGCAAGATATAAGAGATTCTACGAAACAGCCATTATAGAATACTGTGATGAATCTATTGTGAGAGGTTATTCTGGTGGCCCCCACACGGTGGTCCGCAACGGAAAAGTACTTTTAGTCGGAGTAACTAGCCAAATGTTTGAAGGTGAAATGGGTTTAGCTGGCAGAAAGATTGCGGGTGCTCGAGTCGAAAAGCTAAACTCGAAATAACAAAAAAGCACCAAGTTCATTGGTACTTTGATAATTTCTAAATTTTTTTAATTAAGAAGCGATTTCATCTACGATCTCAAAGTGGCTTGCTAGCTTTCCTCTGAGACGAGAAACGGCTTGAGCGTGCAATTGAGACACTCTCGACTCTGTCACTCTCAATACCTGACCAATCTCTTTCAAATTCAGATCTTCGTAGTAATATAAAGAAAGCACTAATCTTTGCTTCTCCGGAAGCTCTTCGATTGCCTTAGTTACGATTTCTTTTACCGCTTTTAAATTCAATTGATTAAATGGGTTTGAGAACTTGCAACCTTCTAATAAATTCAAGATTGATTTTTTATCAACATTTGAGAATGTTGCTGCTTCGTCGATAGAAAGTAATGATACCGGTCTAACTTGATTCACCAAACCATGGAATTCATCCATGTTCATATTGAGAGCTGCTGCCACTTCTTCTTCACTAGCAATTCTTCCCAAGTCTGACTCTAGCTTTACCATTGTGCGATCTAAAAGTTTTGCCTTGTCTCTCACCGATCTTGGAACCCAGTCTTGAGCTCTCAATTCATCAAGGATCGCACCACGAATTCTAAATTCTGCATAGGTTTTGAATGTATTGTCACGAGTCGGATCATACTTCTCGATGGCATCCATCAAACCGATCACACCAGATGAAATCAGATCATCCAATTCAATGTTTGCCGGAAGTCTCACTGCAATTTTTTGCGCGATAAATTTAATCAGCGGAGCATACTCTAGAATGAGTTTGTCTTTTTGCTGTGAAGTGAGTTTTGTAGGACTCTCTTTATACTTTTTAAGTAACGGCGCATTCTTCTTCATTTCATCCCCTAAACAATAAAAATTTCTCGCATTTCCGCGTAGCTGTTTTATTGTTCCCCAGTCATTATTTTATCAAATTGATACCTTTAAACATATAAATATTTTCCTAGGCTACACCAAAGAGGTGGTTCCAAAAAAACTTCATTCCGCCATGGATCTCTTCGATATCACTCACGTTGTTCAGTTGCTTAGCTACATTCTTGATACCTAGACTAGACGGAGAGTGAGGTGATGAAACCACAACCAACTGTTGCGCCTTTGTTGCGCGTCTTACAGCTACGTCCATTGGGATGCTACCTTTGTAGTCCAAACTGATGTTTAAAAATTTTTCCGCAACATCACTCATGCGCTTGTAAAGTGCCAATCCCTCTGCTTCATCACGAACAAAGTTTGCAATGATTGAGAATCTATTTAATTTGTATGTCTTATGTAGAACTTTAATCAGAGCGTATGAATCTGTTAAACTTGCAGGATCTGGAGTCACGATAATGTTTCTCTCGTGAGCGCATGCGTTCAGATATAGAACGTTGTCGTCAATTCCAGGAGCCGTGTCGATCAGCAAATAATCAAAGTGCATTGGTAAAGACGCGACTTGATCTAATAGTAATTGTCTTTGATGATCATTTATTTTTTGTATTTCTCTGATTCCGCTTCCGCCCGAAAGTAAATAAATATTCGGATGAAGTTCGGCAATACTATCGATGAGTGGCGCATCCCCCTCAAGTACACTCAAGATGTTCTTATGCACTTGCTTACCGAACATGATGTCCACGTTCGCCATCCCCAAGTCACCATCAAGAATCAAAACTTTCTTTCCTTGTGATGCGAGTGTAAGAGCTAGGTTACTTACGAGAGTCGTCTTCCCTACTCCACCCTTACCAGATGTGATTGTTAAAGTTCTTGTCAGCTTACTGTTGGATGCTGACTCTAGATCTGAATTGTACGCGCTCGACATTTTAGCTCCTGTGTCCTATTTTGTAATTCTGTCCTACTTGGTAATTCTGCCTTACTTTGTAATCCTAAAGATTAAATCAATAACTCTTTCTTTTGATGCGAACTCAAAATCTTCTGGAAGACCTGGGCCCGTACCGAATGAGAAGATTGGTAAATCAAACTTCTTTTGGAAGTTGTAAATCAATCCATGCGTTACCGCCTCATCCAATTTGCTAAAGATAATGTCCGTCGGTTTTGCGATTCTATATCTTTCTGCAATTTCAAAAGCGTCTTTATCTTTGAATGTAGATGAAATCACCAAGTGACGATCACAAGGCGCTTGATCTGGAGGCATCATCTTTCTCATTCTTTCGATGGCTTCCATTTCCTTCAGAGTGTTTCCCGGGAAGTCGATCAAAACGTAGTCGAGATTTCTTAACGACTCCACTACCGATCTCCAATCTTCTGGTTTCTTTAACACACCAAATGGAACATTCAAAATTTGTGAATAAGTTCTCAACTGTTCAACTGCGCCTACTTTTTCAGTGTCGGCAGTTAAAATTCCTACTTTTTTATTTTGGTTAATCACATAATGACTTGCCAACTTAATGAGTGAAGCCGACTTTCCGCTTCCTGTTGTTCCCAAGAACATTTGGATAGGAGAAGCGTCGGTGGGTTCACACACATTGATTTCACTCATCATGTGTTTAGCAATATAGCCTTCCACCAGTGATTGTCTGCCGGAAATATTTGTTAGGCCTCTTTTGGCGAGATTTAAAAGTCTTACTGCGTGTTCTTCGGAAATTCCCGCTTGAGTTAGTTTGTTATAGATTCCACTCAACTCAAAACAGATTCCTTGAGCCGCGCCCGAATGCGAAGCCACTTCTTGTGCTCTCGGCTGCGGGACTTGCTGGAAGTTCTGAATCATACTTCGCAAATTTAAAATTTCATTTTTTAGAGCTTGAACTTCATTCATCGAAGTTTGGGCTTTTGCCTTTGGTTTTTCTTGTGCACGAGCAATCTCCGCATCTTCAAAAGCTCTCAAAGCCATTTGTGCAGCAGTTCTCACTCTTTGATCTGCCGTAGTTGCCTTTGAAGGAGTATCTTGAATTGTGGAGTAGCTTTGCTTGGTCGTTTCAACAAATCTTTGCGGCTGTCCGATTTCTTTGAGTAAATCATCCACAGTTCTAGATTGAGATCTGGCCCTTGCTTCCTCGTAATTCATTTGATCTGACAATTGATTGTTACGTCCGTCATCGATATCGATGTATCTCATTTGAGTAGGTGGACGTCTTTTCTTTTCGTCTTCATCTTTATTGTCAGTGTATCTTCTTACGCTCTTCTCAATAAATTCTTTTTGAATCTTCATTGATTTCTGTCTTAAAAGTGCAAGCTGTTCGTCTTTGAGTCGGCTCTCCGCCCATTGTTTCTTTTTTAATTCCACTTCGGAAATGGCTGCTGTGATCTCGATGCTGTTTTTTCCCATAAGGCCAAATCCGCGGCTATTGTCTTTTGCATTGAGGATGATTGCACCGGGCCCCAAATGGCTTTTTACCATTTCTAATGCCTCTTTCATTGTTGGTGCTTCAAATTTCTTAACCTGCATTTGCTATCTCCACAGTTCCTACAGAGCTCACCTGAGCATCTGATGTTAATTCATTATGAGAAAGAACAACCAATTGAGGTATGAATCTAGATGTTAATTTATGTATATGTCTTCTGATCGTCGGCGACGTCAAAAGAATCGGCGAAGAAGCGATATCAGGGTTTCTTTCAATCTGTCTTGAGAGCTCCATGATAAGCTTATTCGCGGTATGCGGATCCATCACCAACTGAATTCCGTTTTCAGTTTGTAGAAGTGAATTTGTAATCGTCTCCTCCACCATTGGAGAAAGTGACAAGACTGGGATAAGTCCTTCGTCGTTGGTGTATTTTCTAGTGATACTTCTTGATAAGCGCTTTCTTGTGCCTTCAACAAGCATTTCAATGTCTTTTGTTTTTTGAGATTCATCACCCAAAGTTTCCATGATCGTAAGTAGATCTCTAATAGAAACTTGTTCTTTGAGGAGGCCTTTGAGAACTTGCACAAGAGAACCAATCGACATGTGCTCAGGGATAAGCTCTTCAACAACTTTTGGATGAGTTTTCTTGATTCCATCCACGAGCTTCGTCACTTCTTGGCGGCCAATCAACTCATGTGCATTTGTTCTTACCACTTCCGTTAAGTGCGTAGCAATGACTGTCGGTAAATCCACCACGGTGTAACCCGCAAGCTCCGCTTCGTCTCTCGTTGCTTCAGAAATCCAAAGGGCGTCAAGACCGAAGGCAGGCTCTTTTGTAGGTGTTCCATCAACTCCTCTAAGAACATTTCCTGGATCCATCGCAAGAAGACTGTCTGTTTGCAATACACCTTTACCGACCGTTGCTCCTTTAATAAGGATGCGGTATTCGCCAGGATTCAATTGCAAATTATCTCTAATATGAATACTTGGAACCACGATTCCAAGATCAAGGGCAAATTGTTTTCTAATGCTTACGATTCTTTCTAGTAAGTCGCCAGAGTTTGAACTCTCGACAACACTAATTAAGCCATAACCAACTTCGAGTTCCAAAGTGTCCAGTGCAAGAAGTCCTTCCACGTTTTCCTTTGGTTTTGCAGCAGCGTCTTGTGCCTTTGTGATTTCTTCTTGAGCTTTTTCCGCCTCTAGTTTTGTCATAAACCAAGCGATTAGCGCAGTTCCTGCTGACATGATCGCGAATGGAAAGAATGGAAAACCTGGGATAAGACCCAATAAAATCATAACAACAGATGCGATATTCACAGCTCGGGGTTTTAAGAATAACTGCTTCGCCATTTCGGTACCCATGTTCTTACCACTTGAAGAGCGAGTTACAATTGTACCTGCTGCCGTCGAGATGATAAGTGCTGGGATTTGAGAAACAAGACCGTCACCGATTGTTAATTTTGTATAGTATTCAGCGGCTGTAGAAATATCTAAGCCTTTTTGCAATACACCAATCAATAATCCACCAAGAATATTGATACCTGTGATTACGATACCCGCAATCGCATCACCTCGTACAAACTTGCTAGCACCATCCATAGATCCATAAAAATCTGCTTCGGCTTCGATTTCTTTTCTTCTACGTCTTGCTTCTTCTTCATTGATCAATCCTGCGTTCAAATCTGCATCAATTGACATTTGTTTTCCTGGCATTGCATCTAATGTAAATCTCGCAGCAACTTCAGCAACTCTTCCAGAACCCTTTGTGATAACAACAAAGTTAATTACGATCAAAATGAGAAAGAGAATCAAACCGATAACATAGTTATCACCGACAACGAAGCCACCAAAAGCTTCCACGACGTGACCCGCAGATGATGTGCCCTCGTGTCCGTGAGTTAAGATTAGTCTTGTCGTTGCGATGTTCAGTGATAAACGAAAAAGTGTAGCCACCAAAAGAAGTGATGGGAACACACTAAAATCCAAGGCCTTAGTTGCATACAATGCAGACAAGAGAATAAGCAAGCTTAGCGCAAGGGACATTGTTAATGAAATGTCGAGTAGGAATGGCGGAAGCGGAATGATCATAAAAATAATCACCGCAATCAAACCGAACGCCATCAAGAGATCGGTGTTCTTCGTAATCCCATCAAATTTTTTAATAAACTGGAATAAACCTTCCATCTACAGCCCCACTTCCGGTTGTCTTGCACTGCTTGGTCTTCTTTTGCGTCTCAATTTGTAAACATAAGCAAGTACTTCAGCTACCGCATTAAAAAGCTCTCTCGGAATGATTTGTCCCACTTTAAGAGTTTTAAAAATTGTTCTCGCCAAAGGCTTGTTCTCAACAATTGGAATCTCATGTTCTTTTGCAAGCTCTCTAATTCGAAGAGCCACTGCGCCCGCACCTTTTGCAATCACTTGGGGCGCGGGAAGATTTGCACTGTATTTAAGTGCGATAGATAAATGTGTAGGGTTAGTAATAATCACGTCTGCTTTTGGAACTTCGGTCATCATTCTCTTATTCGCTAATTCTCTTTGAATTCTACGAATGCGAGCTTTGATATGCGGATCCCCTTCTCTGGTTTTCACTTCCTCTTTGATTTCTTGTTTTGTCATTCTCATTTTCTTTTCCATTTCCCAGCGCTGAAAGCCGTAATCGAAAAGAGCCAAGAAGGTCATGGCAATCGCCACACCAAAGATAAGTCTGAATGAAACATCACCAAAGTAAGCTGACAACTGCTCAATCGTATAATTGATCAAAAATGGTGATTTTAAAATTTCTGTTTTAATGATCGTGTAAACTACAAATCCTATGATCGATACTTTTATAATGGCTTTTAACCCTTCTACAACCGAAGTCATGGATAAAAGTTTTTTTAAACCGTTAATCGGATTAATTTTCTCAAAATTTGGAGAGATCGTTTCTGACGTCGACAAAAACCCTATTTGAAATAGAGATGCAGAAATTCCTACAAGGAATACCAGGCCAAATATCGGAAGAATAACGTTTAAAGCTTTTTTACCGGCAAATAAAATTGCGGTTTTGTAATCACCATCTCTAGCTGCCGTAATAATAAAGTCACCATAAGATTTTACGAAAAGTTCTGCCATTTGGGCAAAGAAATAACGACCAAGCATCCATATCAATAATGATGCCCCAAAAAGCATAAGTACCGTTGCGAGTTCTTTACTCTGGGCAACTTGACCTTGCTTGCGGAAGTCTTCGCGGCGCTGGGCCGTTGGGTCTTCCGTTTTTTCCGAATCGTCTTCTTCGCTCGACATATTCCCTTAAATTCCTCTAAGTTTTAAATGTGTTTCAGTATTGCGAACAAATTCTCAATACTCCAATTTAACGTTTCACCCATGCTCAACATAAACAAAGGAAGTGATACAAACATCACCGAAAAACCCAACATGATGTTCACTGACCAGCTCGTTACCAAAACATTAATTTGAGGAACCGCTCTACCAACAATACCCATAGCCATATTTGCTAAGAAAATTGCACCCAACACCGGGGCCGACAATTTAATTCCCATAACCAATATGAATTGAACTCCAACTGCAATATCTCTCAAAACTACAAAGTTAAATGATGTTTGTGATAATGGAACCGCATTGAAGCTCTCTACTAAGCCTTGAATAAAATAATGATGACCATTGAAAGCCAAAAAGAACAACCCACCGATCAAAACGTGGAATTGTTCAATGCTAGTTACTCTTCTGTCCATGTGTGGATTAAAAACCTGATCTGCAGAAAGACCCACTGATAGTGTAATGATCTCTGCACATACCGCTAGAATATGAAAAAAGAATCTTGCCATAAATCCTACAAATAAACCCATAAGAGCTTCTTTGATGGACAAAACAAATAATGATCCTGACATAATTTCAGGATCAATCCCTGAGGAATTCACTGTTGGATAGATGATAATAGTCATCGCAAGTGACAAAAGAAGCTTAACCATTGGAGGCATACTTGCGCCTTCAACAAGTGGGAACGCTACGAAGAATGCAGAGATGCGGATCAGCACAAGGGCGAATCCTACAATCTGAACATCTGATAGGTTATAAATACTTTCCACTTTTAATCCTTAAGGTTTTAAACGTTTTACCTAACGTAATCTGTTATGTTTTCTAATAAGTTAATTGTAAATCTGCTCATTATATCAAGCATCCATGGTCCCGTGATCACGATGACAACCGCCACGATGATAATTTTGGGTATGAATGTCAGCGTTGCCTCGTTAATTTGTGTGATCGCTTGCAGAACACTGATCACCAAACCTACAACAAGTGCCGTGATAAGAATTGGTGCCGACAACAGCGCTGCCGTTTTCAGAGTCTCTTGACCTAGTTGCATGATTAATTCGTCAGTCATTGTATATACCTACCTTTAGAAACATCCGGATCAACCGAAGCTCTTTACGAGCGAGCCAATAATCAATCCCCATCCATCAACTAAAACAAAAAGCATAATTTTAAAAGGTAATGACACTACCACTGGAGGCAACATCATCATACCCATCGCCATAAGAACACTTGCCACCACAAGATCGATCACTAAAAATGGCAGATAAATAATGAATCCAATTTGGAAAGCTGTTTTAAGTTCAGAAATAATAAATGCTGGAATTAAAACTGCGGACGGAACATCTGCGCGCGTTTTTGGTTGCTCCACTCTTGCAAGTTTTGTGAACAATGCCAAATCCGCATCTCTTGTTTGGTTGAACATGAACTTTCTTAAAGGAGCCATTGCATTGTCAAAAGCCGCTTCTTGGCCAACTTTTCCATCAAGATAAGGCTTCAGCGCTTTTTCGTTAATTTCACTGATCGCTGGAGACATAATAAATAAAGACAAGAACAACGAAAGACCAATCAACAATTGATTCGGTGGCATTTGTTGTGTACCGATCGCTTGTCTTAAGAAAGACAACACAATGATCAGCCTTGTGAAGGAAGTCATCATGATCAAAATCGCCGGAGCCAGAGTCAAAACCGTTAAGATCATAATGATCTTAATTGTATTCACAACTTCCGTTGGATTCTGTGTGGATTTAAAACCCATCGAGATATTAGGCAAAGTTACACCTTGAGCATGAGCAACCGATGCACCACCCAAAAAAATTGTCAGGAGCAATCCTACAGGTAGAACAAATGATGCAAGTAACGACTTCTTCAAAGTTTATAGCTCCTTCATATTTTTAAGGCGGCCAGACACAAAATCTTTAATTTTTGAGATTGAGAATTCTTCTGCTTCGTCATCAGCGGCAGCATTGAGACCCATAGATTGATCCAAAGATTTAGAAAAATCTCTTGGCGTATCCTGCGGGATTTCTTCATCTAAAAGAGCTAGGGTTTTAATGAGGTTGATGTTATTGTCTGTCACCCCGATCAACATGCTCTCACCCGCAACTCTGATGATGGCTAAAGACTTTTTAGGTCCTAGATAATGTTGAGTTAAAACTTTGATTTGTGAGTTCTTTTTCAATGGGGTTTTCCTTAGGAATTTTTTTAAGAAAACTGAAAATCCAAAAAGAAGCCCAAGAACCAATCCTAAGCTCAAAAGAACTCTAGATGTCGAGGAACTTTTCTTTTCTACAGCTTCCGCCTTAGCAGCTAAAACTGGAATCTCTGATTCTTTTTTATTTTCGAGGTCCTTTGCTTCGATGATCTTTGCATCTTCTGCAGATTTCTTGTCGGCAGTTTCAATCCACTGAGCAGCTTGGGCCATGTCCTCGTCTGAAAGTTTATCCGAAGCTTGCGCAACAGCTGCGACCGCTCTATCTGAAACTTTAACAATGATTTTATTTCCTTGAATTTCAGAAGCCGTTGAGTTTTGGAACTCAGAAGCCTGAATTCCTTTTTTGTAAATGATTCTGGACCTTACAGAACCATTATCTAATCTATAAGTATAAACACTGCTCACCTTGTCGTCGGAAACTTTTGTTGAAATGCTTTTGTCCATGGACGCCTTGGAGAGATTGATCTGAACCGTTTCATTTATATAGTCTAAAGAAACCATATCTGCAGAAACGTCTTGGTCAAAACTCAATTCCGTATAAAACGCACCGTCTTTGGCATAACTGTTAACCTTTTGAAGTGTTGCCCCAAATGCAACTCCTGAAAAACTAGTTAAACTTAAAAGTACACTTGCGATAATCAACAACAATTTCATTTTCAAATTCCTCATGTTATAACTTTGGCTAAGCGAGGTGCAAAAGTATTTCCGTTTACTTCAATTGTTCTACGCGTTCTTGCGGAGAGATCACGTCCGTTAATCTCACTCCGAATTTTTCGTTCACAACAACGGCCTCGCCTCTTGCGATCAATTTGTCGTTCACTAAAATTTCCATGGGCTCACCGGCAAGTTTGTTCAATTCAACAACACTTCCTTGGCCTAGATTGAGTAGCTCCGATACGAGCATCTTTGTTCTTCCTAGTTCTACCGTTAACTTCAGTGGAATGTCTAAAATGAGGTCGATATTTCTATCTGCTCCCGCACTCTTAACAGGCTCTGCTGCTAACGGAACTGCCTTAAGTGGTTCAGCGTTCGGTGCTGCCTCTACACCGCCCAATTTAGGTGCAGCTGCGTTTTGATCTGCCATGTTCGTCTCCTCCGGATACACTAAGAATCCGATGTTCTTAGTACGTTTATTTCGTTATCTTTCTCGTTAATTTCACTGCGCGATTTCCATGGCTCACACCATAGTAAGATTTGAATTTTTTTACGCCTTCGATCTGCATATCAAATTCACCCGTCACGTCTTGGCTTAAAGGAATCACGTCTCCCACCTTTAAGCGCATTAAATCTTCCATTTGAATTGAAGTTTCACCCAATTGAACAAGAATCTCTGCTTCTGTATCTAGCAATTGTTCTTTTAAAACTGAGTTCCACAAGTTCTTATCTGTTTGATCCGATTCGATTTGGAATCCACTCGCCAATTTTTGTTTGATCGGTTCGATCGTAGCGTATGGAATCACCACAGTGATTGTTCCGTTGGCGTTTTCCAATTCCACGTCAAATGTGGATGCGATCACCACATCCGTTGGCGGAACAATACCCACAAATTGTGGGTTCACTTCTGTTCTAACAAAGTGACAATCAATTTTATGCACTGAGGACCAAGCATTTTCTAAGTCTGTAATTGCAAGCTCAACCACTTTTCTAATGATTGATAATTCG
>JANMFM010000269.1:0-4974 GCA_031374125.1 Bdellovibrionales bacterium | reverse complement strand
TTTGTTTCAGCGCTTTCAGTACGTTCTTATTCATTGGGTGGCTCCTTTTTTTCTGGTTTCACAAGTGTTGCAACTTATTGAAAACACAGTTTGATTGAGCCGCTCAACCTTTAAATTTCAACTAAACCTGGGACATGCCCTGCATTTCTAATATTCATTTTCACAGCCTCAATAGGAAGCTCTTGAGTTCTCATCTCATCTATAGAATTGATCTTTGTAACTGAAGCCAATAGATCCACACGTCCTATTGAAATGTTTCCTGATACAGTATGAACAACGACACTTCCATCGTCTTGTGGGACAACTTTAATTACCTGATCTCTCAAAACTAATGGATTTATATTTATTTGGCTTAGTCTTTTTTCTTTGTAATTAGGTGACAAGAATTTATCAATTTCAATCGAGACTAGCTGCAAATGTTCGGAGTAAGTATTAGTAGCAACTACAAATCTTCCATTGGGAGAAATATTCCAATTCGAAATAGCACTTTTATCGCTGTATATTTGTGTCCAAGTGTTCATTTCAAAAGTATTATCTTTTGGTGAAAAAACAATAATATCTTTACCTGTTCCTACAACAATACGACCATTAGCTAATTGAAACGGAATGGCCAAGCCATCGCCATACACTAATGTCTGAATATGGCCATCTTCAAATATCGCATCAATCCCGCTTTTTGTTTTGATCAAATTAACTTTTAAATTTGAATAAAAATGTGATTCGGAAGAGCTAAAAAGTCCTGAGCAATGTCCAAAACTTTCACCAGCGTAAGCATAAGTTCCAACACATAAAACAACACATACAAGTAGTGATTTTATCATAATAGCTCCTCAAAAAAAGTGATTTTATCCGTAATTCGCTTAAAAATGGAAGTGTTATGTCTTTAACAGGTATTGATTACAAAATATTCTTAAGTTATTCATTATGTCAGCTATTTCTATTAAAGAATTATTTAAAAAGCCCTTTCAATAATGAAGAGGTTTCGTTATCCGCTAATTTTTTGGATTCCTTCTTAAAAGAAGAACATTTGAATTCAGTAGACTTAGCACTGATTGGATTTGTTCTATATCTTCTGGTTTAGAAGCTAATCTTTGCAAATTCAAAGCAACATTGATGACCGTGTCTCCGCGTAGCTTGTCTGGTATATCTGTTCTTGCATTTGCTTTCATAAGAACTTTTATAGTTTGAATATCTCTGTTTCGTACAGCTTGAAATAATGCCGTCTCACCTCGGCTGTCTACGGCGTTTACATCCGCACCAGCATCCACTAACTTTTGCACAGCCCTCGAATCTCTGCTGTAGACTGCAACCGTTAGCCATCTGCTTCCATCTCTGTCTTGACTATTTGGATCTAAGCCCGCTTTTAAAATTAGACCAACAATGTCAGCTTTCCCGTAAAATATGGCGTCACTTAAAGCCGCGCTTAAATTTTGAGAGTTTCTTTCTTTAAGATATTTATCTAGAGTTCCGGACGGATCTGCCTTTGCAGCTTTTTCCTCTGCGGCGTAAATAAGTTCATATATAAAATTATCATATTTAATTGTTTTCGGTAATCTCAACTTTGCCGCCGCTCTTGCAAGATCATTTACATTCCACATTCCATCGGAATTAAGTTCTGCTGCTGACTTTGCTAAGCGCAACACGATTTCGATTTCACTGATTCCTGTAAAAGTAGAAATTTTTAAAGCGTCTTCGGCTCTCTGTATTTGATCCGAACTCAAGGAACTAAAGCCAGCGTTACTTTGGCCGTTAATGTGATTCAATGTCAAAGTCATCAAATCTTTATATGGTGAAGTTAAATCGATACCTGGTTTCTTTTTTAACTCATGCAATTTTAATACTGAAGCAACTTCTCTTAAATTATTTTCAATTGCGTAGGCCAAAAGTGTTTTGCCTCTTGAATCTTTAAAGTCGGCATTTGCCCCTATTTCTAGAAAATATCTTACCAAATTTACTTTATTCAATTTTACAGCGAGGGAGAAGGGCGTTTCCCCCTTACTTACCGCAGTATTTACATTATTTCGGTCAACCAGCCTCTTCACAATAGGCTCGTAATCCCTTATCGCCAAAGTGAGAGCAGAATCACCCAAAGTATTCTTCTCATTGATATCACTACCCAATGTTAGCAAAGGTCTAATAATATCGAAGCGCTTCATTTTCACTGCTAGCAGTAATGCATTTTCTCCTTGAGAATTTCGGTCTGTCTCCGATGAAAGTTTATTTTCACGTAAAAAACTAATTACATCATCAAATTGTGAATCAAATAAATGACTACATGTTAACGCGTAAGCCTGCTTACTAGTTAACAATGTAATCGCAAGTAAAATTTGACATACAAACTTCATATAAAGTTCTTACTAAGCAGATAGTGTGCCTCGTTAAAAGTGTATTCATTTGGATTTAAAAACAAAAAGGTGACAATCAGATCAAAATCAATGCCCTAAAAAGTCTCTTCTCAAAAAGTACGGCAACATTTTAGCAACAATACGTACTGTACACTTATGGTCAACTGGCCGTTGAACGTCGATGGCGAGACGGGAGCAACTTCCAAATTGAATTTGAGTACTGAAGCTTGCGAATTTTCGTCAGTTTCAATACACAACGATTGGTACCTACTCAAACCCTGTGTATGGCGAAAACTCATCCAACAATTGAATACGAGTGATGAAGTTCAGAAAAAAATGATTTTTTATCGACTCCCCTATCTTTGGAACTATTTTTTCGTGATCTTTCCGCTTTCATTATTCGGGATCCTTTGCTCAATTCCTTTATTTCACTGCCTTTAATGCTGTCACAACACCAGTGAGATATATTCTACGCTGATTTGCTAAAAGTGATTTTAGCTTTTTGGCCGACAGCCCCCAAAATGCGCGCGAGTACATCCAAAGAAATTCCGTGGGTATCGCCCTTAAGAATGCGGGTGATGCGTGCGCGTGAAGTTTCAGCTTTTTTAGCGATTTCAGTGATTTTGATATGATCACGCTTTACGATCTCGATAATTCTTTGTGTAAGGCTGAAGCGCATCTCCCACTCGACGCCGACGGACTCGTCAAGATTCAAAGCTTGCGCGAGTTCTTTGGCATTACGAGAAATAATCCTTTTCATAACTTAGTCCTCCAAAAGCTCTTTGAGCCGTTTTCGCCCGACATCAATTTCTGACAACGGTGTCTTTGGCGTCTTTTTAACAAAAGCGTGAAAGACCAAAACCCATCACTACTTTTTGTAAAATAAAACGCTCTATAAATTCCATCCGTACCACGTATGCGAAGTTCACTAGCGCCGACTGCTACAGTCTTCATTGGTGTAGAATGAGGCATTCCGAACGTCTCGCCATTTTGTACCCGAAAAAGCAGATAGCCCAACTCTTGCCTTACCGATTCGGGAAAGCCACTGATGATCTCACGTGCTTTAGGGTGCCAAATAACTTTCTTCACCGAATACAAGTGTACCTAATTTGGTACGTTTAAGCAAGTAGAATTAAAGTGATTTACCTGTGCCTCGCCCGGGCCCCAGAATCAACTTTACCGAGTTCTCTGCGCCCGTTATTTACGTTTCTCTATTTGGAATGGTGTCCGTGGATGATATTAAAAGGCCAATACTACCAATATATCGGCTATAAACAGACGCCGATTTCACTTGGCAGGTATTGACCTCGTCCTTATTTTAAATGAAAATTCTTTATAGCAAGATAAGGAGTTATCCGATTATTTTCAATACAGACATGGCTAACGTTAAATCGCTGGTAAGATTTTATATGTTTGCATAGCTGCAAACACTTTGTTTGCAATTTATCTTTACAATAAACAGGCATATAAATATAACGCTTCGTTATGAACTATCAAAGTCCGATTCTTATTTCTGAATTGCAGAACATTCTTGTTGAAAGATGCAGGAAGAATCCCGCTTACTCTCTTCGAACCTTTGCCAAATCTTTAGCTTTGTCTCCTAGTTATTTGTCTCAGATCATATCTGGGAAGAGGGGGTTCTCTGCGCAGACGGCCGAAAAAATTCTAGATCACCTCGATTTAGATAAGAAATCTAAAATAAAAATTTTTAAAGAGCTTAACGGGGAAATGGTTAACCAAAGTATAGAATCCAAATATAAAAAAGTAGATGTCGATCTTTTTGAAGAAATCTCTGATTGGTATTATTATGCTATTCTTAGTTTAATAGAAACCAAAGATTTCAAAGCTGACGTAAGGTGGATTGCGGCTCGACTCAATGTTCCTCTGGCGATCATAAAAGATGCTATTCATAAATTATCTAAACTCAATCTACTCGACACGACAAATGAACAGTGGAAGCAAAAGATACCTCCGATTAAAGTGGATAATAAATATTCAACTGCTGCTACAAGAAAATATCAAAAAAACCTTATACAGAAAGCTCTCGAATCTTTAGAAAATGATCCTTATGAAGTGCGAGATGCCACATCCTGTACAATGGCCATTGATCCGAGTCTTCTACCAGAAGCTAGACGTCGTATAAGCTTATTTCGTAGAAAGCTGATGGAAGATCTGGAGTCCTTAAGTAAATCCAATCAAACCGAAGTTTATAATTTACAATTACAATTTTATCCATGTACCAAAGTGAGGGAAAAATGAAAAAAATAATTCTACTTATAGCAGCTTTTGCCGGTCAAATCTGTTTTGCTGGAAACGATGGCCCTGGCGGGGGTGATGTCATTGTTTGTGAATCCGCTAACGACAATAAGAGCGATACTTATTATGTTTTAGACTTTTATTTGTGGAAGCGTCAAAATGGAAATAAACTTAACTCTCTCGTGAGCATCATTGAAAAATTAAAGGCCACAGCTCCGTCACTAGGAGATGATTTAGAGAATTTTGTTAATTCCAGTCCTTATCCCGTTGGCATTAAATTATCTAGTAATTGGGTGAAAAAGAAGAAAATACGACAAATCAATGATGAGGAGCTGGGTTCATATCTTGATAAAATGAATAAAACTCCAAGATC
>JANMFM010000239.1:0-3549 GCA_031374125.1 Bdellovibrionales bacterium | reverse complement strand
TCGAAGGCATCGCCGAACAGCGAGAACTGGCCGCTTTGAGTGCGCTGTTTTCTCGTGGCAGATGCTGGGATAGGCTAAATGTTGGCGATTCGAACACTTTTGTTGTCGATAATGGGAGCAGAGAGGGCATTATTCCACTTGGAGGTGGTATTTGTACCGGAAAACCAGTCTTCAAATCATCCTGGCAATCAGAAGGCGCCCTATGTTTACCAAGATTCTACCCGAGAGTGAAATCACAGGAAAACATAACCTCGGATGCGTTTCGTTCTAACAAAAATGTGGAGAACAAAGTTGTCTCATACTATGCTCCCCAAACAGAGAAGCTGCCAAGCGGACATATCGAAGCGTATCGAGGAGGACATTCGGAGATTGGCCTACAGAAACTTTCAGAGATACGCGCAGGAATTCGACACTGGCCAGAAATACTGCCAGAAGGATTTCTAGAGAGACATTCCTCAGTACATTTGTATCCTAGAAAACTTGGAGAACAACTGCATTTGGGAAAGCAGTCGGTTGGATTGCCCCTTCTTTTCCTGATTTAATGAGAATAGGTCCATCGGGAATGATGGTTAAATCTATGGTGCAATGATTTACAAATTTTTTGTGCATGACTCTGTTATTCTGGTGTTATAGTGGTTGAAGCTTTTTGAGAGATTTGCTGATTTAAATAGTCAATTAATTGATGTACCCATAAATCCTTATAATCTGCTGCATCTTCATAAGCGGTTTCATCTCCCATGACTAATTTTCGCAAATATTGTAAAAGAAATTGTGGGTTATCTTCAACATCAACCCAACGCATTTTTTCTATATTTAGTTTAACAACTCCCAACCCACGAGAACGCCCACCACCAAGGGGAATTTGTTCTGTTTCAAATTGGTGTAACCCAATCATCAATAATCCCAATTCCCATTCTGCGGCGTTTTCTACTACTGCGTGAAATTCAAATTGTGTACTAGCTGGTACTACTTGGAAGTCATAGAGTTTACCGTCTGCTGCTGTTTCGGTGTCTCTATCAATTGCTACTCCGTCCCGTTCTTGATATTGGTCAAACCATGTATCAGGTACTACGGTTAAATCGCGGACTTGAAATTTACTTGCTATCCAGGGAGAACCAAAAAGGTGTGAAGTTAAATCATTTTTTTCTAAAATCTTCAGAATTTCTTCCGTTAATCGCTTATCAGTATTTAGATTTTTTTCTTTATCATCTTCCAATTCATCTTCAATTTCTTGTTTGATGGTATCCAAACCTTTTTTGATAATATTTCCACGTTCATCTTTTATTGTTTTAGATGGAATAGATGATTCTGCTTCTATTGCTGGGTTAGCTGCAAAGCTGGAATCAATTCCTCTGAGGAAACTTTCTAATCTTGATCTTAATGCACCTTTAAAGCTTGAACCGGGTATTAATGGTTGTCCTAATGCGTCTTTGATGACGGGTAAATCTGTTCCAATAGGTTCGGTGGAACGTCCTGCACTAATTCTTAATGCGGTGATTGTGGTGAGTGTACCTGTGATTTCTAGGCGGTTTTTGAATGTGTCAAACATGGTTTAATTATCCTATTAGTTTAATTAGTCTCTTTTCTTTCAACATAATCATGTGTTCCATAATGTCGCAATTTTAATCTTCCATTTACGACTTTACAGCTAATACGAAATTGTATTCCTACATAAAAATGATCAATACCTTCCTTATCTTTTGCACCTTGATAAGCATAATAACTAACAATCTTTCCTAAAACTCTTGTATCTCCATTTGATTCTTCAAACTGATATGAGACTTTAGCTAGAGTTTCTTGCAGCTTTACTTTGTGTTGTAGATCACTAATAGATTTATAATCCCTGCGAAATGTGTCGTCATAATCTATTTTGGGAAAATCTAATAAATCTGATGATAAAAATTTATCTTTGCACTGATTCCAAATTAGTTGTCCCCAATTAGAAATGGTAATCTTTCCATCAATTTCTGCAACTAAGGCTTCTTCAATTTTTTCAGTTAGCGAAGGAGATAAACTTGCACCTGCATTTAACAAAGCCAAATTAACTTGATGTTTTTTTACTCGTTCATAATCTACAGTAATTGGCAATCTGGGAATAGTAATTAGGCTAGATGATGAACCTTCAAATACATATATAATTTTATCAGCATAAAACATACCGATAGTATTCATACATCCTTGAATGGCTTTAAAACCACCAACTAAATTAAAATAGATGTCATAACCATCTTTTTTAGCTTCTTTATATTTTTTTGAAAGCCAATCTATTAAATCATCAATTCCTAGTTTGAATTTTGAAGTATTTTTTACTGAAAGCTCATAAGGTGTATATATTTCAATACAATTGACTTTTTTATTTAAAAAACCTTGAATTATTTTTGCTGTGATTTGACCTTGTGCGGTATCGGTAGTTATTAACCAGTGATAATCTAGTTTACCATTATCAACATTATCTTCATATAAGCTATAGATGCCATTTAACTCTGCACTTGCTTCTTTTATCTCTAAAGTATTACCACTTTCTAGTTGTTCTTCTGCTCTACTTGTGAGTGTTAAAAGAACCTCTAGAACTTCGGGAGAAGATTTTTGAATTTGCTCTTCTGTTAAATGAGCAGTTTTATCTAGCAGTTCTTTCCAATTTTTAGGATCTGCTTTTTGGCGAATTTGATTAGTAAGTAAACTTGTTCCAACAGTTGATACAACAAAACGATACATATTTGAAACCTCCGTAATTATTAATAATGCTTTCAGTTTTTTAGATTCAATTCCCCAACCGACGCTGTATGTTCTCTTGCTAGATAGCCTAGATATAGCTGTACAAGTTTCAGGTGAATGTGTGTTGTTAAATAATTTTGGTTATTCTTGTTCTCTATATATGGCTCTAAATCATGACCTTTGGGAATACATTTTTGTACATTTTTTACTATTGATTCTGCATCTTGTTTAAGATCATCCAGTTCTTTAACTAATGCTGCTGCAAATATCTCTTTATCTTTGGAAGTTGTCCAAATAGGACTTGAACCACTTCTTCCAATTTGATAACGAATATAGTTTTTAATAACTTCAATAGATGAAGTAGAATCAACAGCAACACCAAGTACATTTCTAAATGGTGATTTTTTATCTTTTCCTGCTATTGCAAATTTTTTCGAGAGTTCTCCCATTTTTCGGATAATCTCATCCATCTGATTGGTGATACCTTTTTCAACTCTTAAAGCAAGTTGTTCTTTTAATACATTAGTTAGCTCAATCATTTTTAAACAGCTTCCTCTCTTAATACTAAATGAAACTCATTACAAACTTGTATTTGTCCAAAACCTTCCGAAGTTCTTTCTCCTATTCCATAAACTTCCAAATCTTCCCAAGCCTTTAACCACAAATCCTTATTTTCTGTACTAAACAAATACACCAGCTCGGCCAGCAGGTCCTCATCGACAACCGGCCGGGCGCCGGCACCGCCATCGGCGCGGAGGCCACCGCGAAAGCCGCGCCGGACGGCTACACCATCCTGCTCGGCACCGTGAGCTCGCACGCGATCAATCCCGCGCT
>JANMFM010000233.1:0-2014 GCA_031374125.1 Bdellovibrionales bacterium | reverse complement strand
ACGTCGCCCGGGATGAAGCAGCTGCCGGCCGCGCCCAGCTTGACGACCATCGCGGCGGCGGTAACGCCGCACAACCCGTAAAAAAAGATCCTCCACCTCAGGCTGATCAAAGCGTGCAAAAAGAATTTGCCCTGGCAAAAGCGGATTTTGCGAAAAATCCTGCAAAAGCCCTAAAAAGAATTGAACTTTTAATTCAGAAGCATCCAAAAACAGCGACTGCCTCTGATGCCGCGAAGGTTGCTGGAGATTATTACCAAAAGAATGGCCGCTCTGATCAAGCCGTTAATGCTTATTCTTTTATTTTAAATAACGAATACCAAGAGCCTTTCGAAGGTGAGGCTTACACAAAAGTCATTCGCATCTACCTCGCTCAAAAAAACAATGATCAAGCTAAAAATACTTTAAATCAGGCTTTGAGATCAGGAGCATTGACCTCTAACGAAAGAGCTGAACTTTTAAATTATAAAATAGAATTTTTAAAATTAGAGCAAGATGTAATGGGTCAGCTCGAAACTCTAGCTGAAATGTATAAGATTTCCGAGGACCCGCAAAGCAAGATGACCTATAAAATCAGAGCCACCTCTATCACCGACTCTCTTGTTCGCCCGCAAGACTTGGATGCTGTACTAGACAATTCAAAATTGGAATTTGTGCACTCGAGCATTCACTTTAGACTTGGAAGCGTGGCCTTCGAACAATCTGATTTTTCTAAAGCCCGATCACATTTTTCAAGAGTTATCTCTCTAAATCCAGAAAGTGACCTCGCAGAAAGCTCAAGAGAATTTCTGAAACAATTAGATGCAAGATCAAGTGTGGATACAAAAACTATAGGAGTTATTCTTCCGTTGAGCGGAAAGAATGCTGATATCGGCAGAAGTGTCTTGAATTCGATTCAACTTGGACTCGGCATTTATGATCGAAAAACAAATATTCGCCTGGCCGTGATTGATAGCGAGGGAAAATATCTAGATGCAAGACGTGCTGTAGAAAAACTTGTTGTTGAAGATCAAGTTGTTGCAATCATCGGCAGTCTACAGAGTAAAACCGCAACAAATATTTCTTCTAAGGCACAAGCGCTTGGCGTTCCTACGATTGTTCTTTCTCAAAAATCAGGTATTACTCAAATTGGCGATTTTATTTTTAGAAATGCTCTAACAAGTGAAATGCAAGTTCAGTACATCGTTAAGACAGCCGTAGAAAAATTAGGATTCACAAAATTTGCAATTCTCTATCCAGAAGATGCCTATGGTGCCGAATATGCAAATCTTTTTTGGGATGCCGTTCAATCCGCAGGCGGACAAATCAAGGCTGCTCAATCGTATGATCCAAAAGAAACAGATTTCAGGGGTTCAATTCAAAAATTAGTGGGTACATACTATACAGATGATCGCGCTCTAGAATACAAAGCGAAGTTTGAAGAATGGAAAAAGAAAGTTCCTCAGGCTACAGCTAGAAATGAAACTCCAAAAGATTTGCTACCTCCTATTGTCGACTTCCAGGCTCTTTTTGTTCCAGACAATACGCGTGCTCTGGGTCAAATCGCCGCTATGCTTTCTTTCCAAGAAGTAAAAGACATTACGCTTTTAGGGACAAATATTTGGAACACTCCTGGAGTAATAGAAAGAGCGGGGTCCTTTGCGAAATCGATTGTTTTTGTGGATAGCTTCTTAGGACAAGATCAAACTTTTACTAGCTCCGACTTTTATAAAAAATATTTTCAAGCCTTCGGCAAAATTCCCTCTCTATTCGACCTGCAAGCTTACGATACAGCTCTTATCCTAAAAGATGCTGTTTCTGGAGTTAACTCTAGATCAGAATTACAAATGAGATTAGCTGGTTTACGCTCGGTTAAAGGTGCTTTGAATACCCTTGATAGCCAAACTACTCGCGATTTCTCACGCCCTATTGTGGCCCTTACTGTGAATGACGGTAAGATTTTAACTCTAGATCAAGCTCAAGCATTGCCGGCAGCGAGTGCTCCTAATAGTTCCAATAAAAAGAAATAATAGATTTT
>JANMFM010000218.1:0-5139 GCA_031374125.1 Bdellovibrionales bacterium | reverse complement strand
CCTGCGAAGCGGTATGTCAATGGAAGTACTGTTCGTTTAACTTTGGATCTTTCAGAAGAAGAATATAAAAAATTAGAAAAATTAAAGGCTTTAAAATCTCATCAAACTACAGATGTAAAAACTCTTCTCAATTTATTGGTAGATCAAGAGCTTGAAAAATACGATAAAACAAACAACAGCCCCTCCAAATCTCAAAACCCAAGGCAAATTAAGGTCTCGCTCAAAAACCATTTACTTCAGAAAGCCAATTACAAATGTCAGTATCCGGGCTGCAATCAGAATCATTTCTTACAAATTGATCATATAAAGTCCGTAAGTAAAAGCGGCAGTAATCAACCTGAAAATCTCCAGGTATTATGCCAAGCCCACAATAAATTCAAATATCAGCGACATGGATAGGGTGGAGAAAATCATTGAGAGTTGATACGTGACTACTTCCGATCCAAGTATAAAATTGCACCAAGAAATGCTACGACAATTAGGCTGGTTGAAACAGCTCAATTGCATTTCCAGATGGGTCTTCGCAGAGAATTTGCTGGCCACCTGGTCCCTTGACTATTTCATTCCTAAATTTTACTCCCTCAGCCTTCAACTTACTTACCAAACTTTCAATGTTATCAACTTGCAAAACAAATCGATTCCACCCACCTGGCTGAGGTTTTTTACCATCAGGAGTTGGTTGAGCTGCAGAAGATGATGGGCCCGCTAGCCATAATGTAAAATCATTTTTCGATAAAATCGCCATCGCTGGACCGAACTGTTGCTCTAATTCAAAACCTAAGGAATTTTTATAAAAGCCGATTGCTAATTCAACATCATTTACTAAATACCTGAAGGAAGCCATTTTATTCTCCTTTTTACTTCTTGAGATTGCGCCAAGATTTGCCTTCGCGCATTCTGCGGTCTTTTTGATATTTTTTTACGGCGTCATCATGCTCTTGGTAGGTTCTGGAGAAATAATGTCTACCTTCGTTCATGCTAACAAAAAATAAATACTCTGTCTTCTCCGGTTTAAGTGCCGCTAAAATCGCATCTTTTCCTGGGTTTGCAATCGGCCCAATAGGAAGAGCTGGAACTGTGTACGTATTGTATGGAGTCTTAGCAAGAATATCAGATTTTCTAATGTTGTTCGACATAAAGCCCTTTTGAACGGCAATGCCATACATGATTGTAGGATCAGACTGAAACTTCATATTTTTTTTCATGCGATTATAAAATACCGATGAAATAGTGGGACGCTCTTCCGGAGCTCCGGTTTCTTTTTCGATCATGCTCGCCAATATTACCATTTTGTGTCGCAAAGCTTTATCTTCTTGGAGTTGTGGCGCAATCTCGGACACGACATTGTTGAAGTGATCCACCATCATGCGAATGATTTTATCTAGATTCATCCCCTTCGTATAAAAATACGTATTCGGATATAAGTAACCCTCTAGCGATGAAGCTTTGAACCCAATCAACTGCTCTGTGTACTTAGGATCTCTAACCAGTTTTAAAAATTGCTTTGCCGTAGTGATTCTATTGAGCTCAAAAGTTTTAGCGATTTCAAAGATATTTAACCCCTCTTGAACTGTAAAAGATCTTTGCACGCTCTTTCCACTAACAAGAATAGCTAAAATTTCGTGAGGCCACATATCTGTTGTGATCTCGTACTCACCCATTTTGATTTTTTGGTCCGCTTTTGTAAAAGTCGCAATGATTGAGAATAGACGCTTATTTTGGATCACATTCTTTTCATGAAGGTCATCGATCACATTTTTAAAAGGACCGGGTTCTACTTCAATAAGAATTTTTTCAGACTGACCCGATCTTGGTTTCAGCTGAAAATACAGATACGTTGTTACAAACAACGCACCTACAAATACTGTAGCTAACAAAATTTTGATAAACTTCAAGAAATCACCTCTAAGCCCGGAGGAAGCTTAGACGCATCAAATGGAGTTGGGTCCTCCAGATTTGCTACCGGTACCGTACAATACTGAACAGCAAAGTGAGCCGACGGTCTATCGTTGCCAGACTTGTCCATCCCACCAAACGGTAGGCGTGAACTTGCACCAATAGTTCCTCTATTCCAGTTCACTAAACCTACACGAGCTTGCTGATTCAATTTATCATAAAGCTCTTTTTGTTTAGTGAAAATCGAAGTCACCAACCCATAGCCCGTAGAGTTGATCAGCTCTAACGATTGATCAAAGTCATCAGTTTTATAAACTGCTAAGTTTGGGCCAAAAATTTCTGTTTTTTGGTAAACTGATTTTTCAGAAGGCTTATCAATCAAATAAATACTTGGTGTGACGTAAGAGCCATTAAGCTCTTTATCGAGAGCCTTCCCTCGCATCAAGCATTCTGCTCCTTCTCTAACAGCAATCCCTTGAAATCTTAAATAGTTTTCTACGGCTGTATCATTAATAAGAGGCCCCATGAAAGTGTTGTCCTTCCAGTGACCGATCGTTAATTTTTTTGCCGCTTTATAGAACTTATCCATAAATTGATCATAAATATTTTTATGAAGGATCAAACGACTTGTACAAGAACATCTTTGTCCCGTAGTTAAAAACGAAGCTTGAAGATTTTCATAAATTGCCTTATCAAGATCCGTATCATCCCAAACCAGGGAAGCATTTTTTCCGCCCATTTCTAGAGCTAAAATCTTCCAGTAATGAGTCATTGTTTCTTGTTTAATTTTTAACCCAGTATCGTAAGAACCGGTGAAAAGAATTCCATCCACAAGTTCATGGGCCACCAATCTTCGGCCTGTTTCTCCCAAACCTTGTACCATGTTGAAAACACCGTGAGGAAAATCTGCTTGGTGAAACATTTCTGCCATAATCTGGCCAACAAAAGGAGTTTGTTCGGAAGGTTTGAATACAACTGTGTTTCCCGTGATCAATGCTGGAATAATATGACCATTAGGCAAATGTCCTGGAAAATTAAAGGGCCCAAGAACCGCCATCACCCCGCGAGGCTTAAAGCGGACAACACCCTTTACTCCCGGTAGGGCATTTTCAAATTCTTGAGTTGCAACAAGCTTCATGGATTCATTCAATGTAATATCAATTTTCCCAATCATGGCCTGAGCTTCAGTAAGCGCTTCCCACAATGGTTTTCCCATATCTCTTGAAATGGCTTCTGCTAAATCATTTTTTCTGGCTGTGTAAATTTCTTTTAGTCTATTGAGATATTGTGTGCGCTCTTGAAGCGAAAGCCCGGCCCAGTGCGGGAAAGCCTTCTTCGCTGCCTCTACGGCTTTATTCACATGATCAAAAGCATATTCGAATGTCATGATCAGGTCTTTTTTGTCTGCCGGAGAAATGTCTTTCACTTCGCCATCAGGCTTAGCTGGAATCATAAATTCTTTGTTGATGTAATCGCCGCGGTAAAGATTCTCTGACATAACTCTTCCTATACTATTTCAGTTAAACTAATTTTATCATTGGAGCTTAGCTTTAAAATTTCTTTAGTTGTCGCTGGCAACACGATCCGATCGCCATCCAAATGATAGGCCGTGTGCTTGGCTAAGAATTTCCCGTCTCTCATAAATCCAACCAAACCATAGTTTTTAAACTCTGCCTGGTCGCGAGAAGACACCTCTAAGTGTTTTGCGTTTTTAATAAGAGGAATTTCATTTGTGACAACTCCAAAATGCGGGCCGCCGTCAAACGGATCCACTTCGTTTAAATATTTAAATCCTAATTTTTCCAGCAAGTGCTGCGCAGGTCTTGTTTCGTCGCCTACTCTGCCCAATACAAATCTTGCGGCAGAGGACAGAACACATGTGTAGATTTCTTCTTTTGGAAATAAGCTATGAATAAATTCTTTATATTTATGACTGAGTTTATCGGCCTCTTGATACGGAAGTCCGGTAAATCTTCTTCCCATCGCTTCCCAGAATTCACTCTTTCCTTGGGCCATCTGCGGAGGAGAGAGTTCGCATAAAATTTTGGATTCAAATCTTTCTGGGTACATTGCCATAAACAAAAATCTCACTAGAGAAATTTGTTTACCGATCTTTTCTGGATCTCTTCGATATTCGCTATCCACCAAAAGACCACCTATCTCCGTTGGCCCGTTAGCTTCTTCTTCGAGTTTTAAAACCTGATGAACAAATCCAATTCCCAAATCACTAGAGAAATGCTCTTTCTTTGTCACTTTAAAATAAAAATGGGGCTCTTCTTTTGTTCCATGCTTTGCAAGAATTAGAGAGCTACCAACAACTCTTTCTGTCTCTGTGTCTTCCACAACAAAAATATATTCTGCTTCAGCATTGTTCTTAATAAGGCCAGCAAAAGAGTTCTGGCTCTTTTCGATTTTTCTCGCCAACACCTTTGGATCGTTTGGAAGATTGATCATCGTGAATTGCGAGCTCAACACCTGCAAATCCCGAACGTCGCGTTCTTCTACGCTTCTTAAGATATAGGACATAAACACCTCGGATCAGTTATCGTCTCACGACGAGTTATTGTTATCCAGTGCCACTCGCAGGCGACACTGTATTAGGAATCAGACGCACTCTAAGATAGATTTTTCTAGAATTTTCTTTGCTACCTCGATGTCCTTATCTTGCATTACCGCAGGAATCAGGAATCTCAACCTCAATGGATCTTTTCCGCATCCAAAACTTATAAGACCATTTTTATAAAGAACTTGAAGCAGTTTTCCTACTCTATCTTTATTACCATCAAGTGGCGTCACTGCAATCATCAATCCTAAACCACCTGCATCTCGCAATAATCCTTTGCACGTTGTTTGATTTAAATCATTCAACATCGCTATAAATTTTTTGTGGATGTTTGCAATCTTCCCGTTCGGGCCTAAATAGTTTTCTTCTGTTAAAATTCTTAAGATTTCATTTCCTGCTGCCAGAGATCCCGAGCTAGAAGCAAACGTTCCCGCAATCAATCCCGGTTGGGGATTGTACTCTGCGGTGTAAAGTGTTGCGGCCACTTGTGCAGTCTTTGCGATTGTACATAGATCAATGTATTTTCCGATGCCTAAAGTTTCGTAAGCGAATAATTCACCTGTTCTCGTGAAGGTTTGAACTTCATCGGCCCAGATTGCAATTTTCTTTTCTTTTAAGAATTCAAAAATTGGGATGAGGAATTCTTTTGGCGCGTAAATATATCCGCCCTCACCCAGCAT
>JANMFM010000198.1:0-4418 GCA_031374125.1 Bdellovibrionales bacterium | reverse complement strand
AGTAGAGAAAATAAATTTTTCTGCTCAATTGGATAAAGCTATTGATTTGTTTATTGTTGATCTAGTTACTCAAGAGCAACGAGAAGAAGCTTACAAAAATGAAATTTCCCAGTTGTTTCAATCCTCTAAAAGAGATGGTGATTTTCATGCCATGCCAAATATAGTATTAGCAGAGTGGCAGTTACGAATTATTCATTCACCAAATGAACTTAGTTTGACTCTTCTTTTAAAAAGTCTTTAGACAATAAACCCTAGTTTTATAATCAACATATTTTCAAAGATACGCTGAATGAAAGGCCTGAGGCGTCGTTTTTTGCCTAAGATTCTAGGATAAAGAAATTGGCTTTGAGTTCTTTCAAGGCAATCACCCAGACACTTTGAGCGGTCGTTGCATACTTTGTTTGTAAAGTCTGAAGCAAATCTTTTTTGCTGATTTTGCCGTCGTGCAATTCGTCTATGATTGCAGCGTGATGAATATTTCCTTTAAAGAAAATAACCTGATTTGTCTCTGGGTTTTTAGATGCCAACAGTAATGTTGGATTCTTTTTAGGAAGTAGGGGCTTGCTGGGTTTTTTATGCAAATTCAAAACATATTCATGAATGTCGTACTCATGGCGAATCGCTTGGGCTAGAGGGTTCATGTATACGTTGGTGGTGGTCTGACTATAAAGTGAAAGGTGAAGAGGAGTGGGATCTATTTCGATTTGGAATTTTGTAAATTCATAATCAATCAATTCCATAGCGTAGTCTTTGATATCGAATTTTACTTGGTACTTTTTCATGAAAAGTGGGAAGTAAAAAATATTCTCAGTCAAATCCTGCTCATTGATTACAACTTCGCTGAAATACTGAGGAAAAGTTCTAATGAAAAACTCTTCCCCAAGAAGTCCGAAAGAAAGAGGAGCTATTTTTTTGATCTTATGAACATAAAAAGAAAAATCCTTCTTTTTATGTTCAGGATTCATCATATTTTTTAATTTATAAAATAGCTCGCTCTTCATTAAGTCCACAGTGAATCCTTATGCTTCTGTTTTCTTATCTTCACAGTCGCAGTCTTTGTCGCCTTTTTTGTGCTTGTGAGCTTTGTCATTTTTTTTATGTTTACCGCAACCGCAGTCTTTGCATTTGCATTCTTTTCCAGAGGCTTCACATGCGCATGCCTTCTCTGCTTTTGGATCAGCTGCGTTTGCATCTTTAACAGCATCCTTTGCGTCCGCTACTGTAGTGGAAGCCGGAGCTTTATCTGCATTTTTGCCTTCTTGACATGGGCAAGCGAAAGATTTTTGGGAAACAGAAAAAATAAAACAAAATCCTAATAAAATACTCAATACCTTCATGGGTCTCTCCTTGTTGTTATATCTGATTCTATGTTGTTTGATTAATTCTATCCAGCGAAAATAAAAAAACTCAAAGCCTTTTCTAAAATTTTTCTAAAATTTAAGGAACTTTGAGTTTATTGACGCAATCCTGCGACCTGGTTACGCGGCCTTACCGATTATGGACAAGGCGGCGGTAGATAACCCAGAGAAGTCGACACAGTGACCACGGCGCAAGTTTTTTGAGTCCAAACTTCGGTCTTATTTGTGTTTTTAAAGCTTCCAATGTATTCCGGAACATATCCTTTTGGATCAACAGTATTCTTTGCTCCCACACCCATAGTGAAGGTCACGCCACCGATAGTTGCCGTTGCCGTGTTTGAGCAAGTTGAATTCTTAGGAGCATCGGCATCCATTTCACCGCAAGAAGTTGTAAGGTCTTTGGTTTCGCCATTGTAGGTGATATTCATTGCGCTCGAAGTAAATATTTTTCCTTTTCCGTGAGAGAATACGTGTTCAAATCCATCAGTGAACTCACCCATGGCAACGTACTTCCTTCCACCGCTGTACAAGAAAGTTCCTTTTAATGGCATATCTCCGGAACTACCCTGTCTGTAAACCGCGCACTGGCCAGTTCCGAAAGCCTGCTGAGTTACGGGGCTTCCTTTACAATCTTTTGAAGCCTCTTGGTTGATAAGAGGAGTCTTTATGAGATTTGGTTCTTCTTTTTCTTTACAAGTACCAGATTCAACCTTGAACGGTAACATTCCCAACGTATCGGGCTTAGGGTTACAGATCACTTTTGCAGATCCTTTGCGAGAAGCCTTATCCCAAGGAGTAATGTTTGGATTGTCGTATTGAGTTCCGCCCACTTGTAGAGTTTCTCCGACCATGAGATTTCCAAATAAATTTCCAATGCAAACTTTTCCAGTCGAAGGATCGCTCCACGTGATCATGGTTCCTGCAAAGGCATGACATGAACTTCCTTTGAGATCAGAAGAACTACACTCTTCTGCAAAGCAAGTTTTGGTTGTTGAAGGTTTTGGAGTCGTGCATAGCGATTCTTCAACTGCAGCACCGTCATTTCTTATGCACGTTACTCTTCTGGTTTGAGTTCCTTCAGTTCCACACGCTATTGCACTACATGCTCCGTAATCTCCAACATACCAAGTGTAAGTGTACTCTGGAGGGCATTCTACAATTGGGCACATTTGTTGAGATGGATATGCATAACCTGGATCAAACGAGGGGATTGCTCCATTGTTACAAATTCTAGATTGAGAGGTGCACGCGACTCCACATCTTGGATTTTTAGCCCACTGAGTGATTGATCCTCCATGAGGGATGGATCCGCAAGATAGGCAGTTTAAATTTTGATTTTCTGGTGGAACGGTACAGTTTTGAGTTTGGCCAGTTGGCTTAGCGCCAATGCCGGTCACACACTCAGCATCTGGAGCCGTTGTTGTATTTCCCTCGACGGTCTTTTTACAAATGTAATTTGTGATGGGTCTTGTACCTGCAGAGGATTCGCAAGGACCTGTGCAAGCTCCAAATTGACTGGCTTCCCAAGAGTAAGTTGCTGGGCAAGAAGGTGATACTTGGCAAGTGGCAGGATTTTCAGTGAAGGTACCAGCATTTCCACCAGTTTCAAAAACTCCATTGATACAAGCTCTGAGAGTTGTATCGCAGGGTTTTCCTCCGCATTGTGATGATTGTTTTGCGAACTCTACAGTTTCACCATGAGCGACAACGGCGTTTGTGAAGGGATTGATACAGGATTTATTTCTAATATCAATCGTGTGAAAGAACGCAGGCTGTTCATCTTGTTCAAAATTTATAGCAACGGCCTTAACAGTGTAAGTTCCAGTTTGTGTGTAAGTGTGCGAAGTGAAGGCATATGGAGCAAGAGTGTACTCATTAACGCCATCGTTATTCATATCCCAAAGAATTTGACCTTGGAAGCAAGGTTCAGCATTGATTGAGAACGGAGAAGTTTCTTCGTTCAGGTATCCAATGGTGGGGCCGCTGATTCCAGTTGGGTTGACGCAAATGTCATGGGCTAAGATTTGAAATGCTTTTTCTAGAGCGCAAGAGTTTCCATCTGATTTTTGGAAAGTGGCCTTTGCAACATAGCTTCCAGAACCTTCATTAGCCCCATTGAACGTATGGGACACAGTGGTTGTCGTTGCAGAAAGAACGTTGGTGCTGTCTTTTAAAAAATTCCATTGAATGTTATTTAAAGTGATTCCTGTTGGAGGGATGATTTCAAAGTTCACTGTCTTGTTGGGGTAAAGATTATTTGGTGGAGACATATCAATAGCGCCGCAAGAAGGTGAGACTTCGGTGGGGCCTTCACTTGCAAACTCTTGGCTTTTATTTTTTGTACATGAAAGCAAACCGAGTGACGCCGTCGTTATCACGAACATAAACAAGAAGTGGATTCTAAAAGATGATTTTTTCATTATGGTCCCCGAGGTTTATATACTCTTTAAATTATACAACTCTTTATCGGGTTATGGTTAAAACTGTTGATGGACTTTAGAATGGAACGAGCAGTGATGAGCTAGGAATCCAGGCTTTGGTCTAGCTATGCTCAATGAGCAACGTTGCTAGTAGAAAATTTTTGCCATTTTGCAATCATCGCTGCCGTCATTCTCACGTGGCAAATGTACCCATGAGAGCTCATTTCTTGATGCTTAATAATGCCGTCTTTTGAGAGTTCAAAGAGAAGTTGTTTGTCTGAAAGCGGGATAAAGAGTTCGGCTGTGTATTCTCTAGAATCGATGGTCTTAATCATTTCTGCTTTGAGTTGATCGAGACCCGTACCTTTGATTGCCGAAATAAAAACGCGGTGAGGGACATCTTTGATTTGGAATTTTTTTTCAAGAGGAGCTTTGTCAATTTTATTGAAGGCATGAATGATAATTTTGTTATCCCACTTTAAATCTTTAATAATGTCATTCACCGTTTCCATCTGCTGTTTCCATTGGCGGTGAGAGAGGTCAATCACATGGATCAACACATCGGCGCTTGCAGATTCTTCGAGAGTGGCTTTAAAAGCTTCGATGAGTTTTGTGGGAAGTTTATTTATAAATCCCACGG
>JANMFM010000107.1:0-13495 GCA_031374125.1 Bdellovibrionales bacterium | reverse complement strand
GTTGTGACGAAGTTTAATGACTTTGCCTCCGCCCCCGGACCATCCTGCAGACACGATGATGCCATCTCCCACAGCGCGGATGGGTGTACCAATTGGTGCTCCGTAATCCACGCCAAGATGTGGTCTGCGAGTTTTTAAAATAGGGTGAAACCTACGCATATTAAACTTAGAAGTTATTCTTCCGTAACGAATCGGACTTTTTAAAAACATTTTTCTCAATGAAGCGCCTTCTGGTGAGAAGTATCCCATTTCTTCGCCATTCAAGCGGAAAAGAGTTGCTCGATATGGTGTTTCGCCATTTACATACTCAGCTGCTAAGATTGCTCCCCAGCCAATGGCCTCACCTTTAACAAGTTTTTGCTCAACTGTCAGTCTCCAGCGATCATTCAATCTAACTTCTCGAGAGAAATCCACTTCCCATGCAAAAATATCTGCAAGTTCGGCAATCAGATTCGGATCCATCTTAGCTCTTTGAGCAGAATCCCAAAGGCTGCTTGTCACATTTCCTGCGTAAGTCATAACTTTTATATCTACAGGTTCGGTGATTTTTTTAGCAGTCCATGTATCATTAATATTTTTAACGACGAGAGATTCAATTGCTGAAAATCTAAAATGAATACTGGTGAGTTCAAGAGATTCATTTTTTGGAGGTACGTGCTCTGTAATAACCTCTGAGTCAGTTTGATCACCAGAAATAATTTCCGCATCTGGAGCGGCATCTTTGACTTGATCATTTTTAAAATGAACTTGAAAGCGAATACCCGGTCTTAATTGAGAAAGATTGGATACAGGTTTTGCGGCCTCAACAATTTGATGAATTGTAATCGCAGGAATATCGAGTTCTCTCAACGTAGTAAACAGCGAAGTGTTGCGTTCTAAAACATGAGGATAGGCTTCTTCCAATGGAATAACGGGAATTGTCTCTGCCTGAATTTTTTCCGGAGAGAGGAGTTGTCCACGCGGGTAAAAGAAAACCCCTAATGTGAAAAGGGACAAAGCCATGATGAACCAAAACAAACGATGCATATTTTTTTGTGTTTTCATTGACTAAATTGTAAAGCGAAAGGGACTTGATTGGAAGAATATTGAGCTTTTTTGAGTTGTGATGCGTTATTAGTGCTCCTCGAAGGAGCACTAACTTCTTATTCAATTTATTTACTAAGCAAGAGCTTTTTTAAGATTCTGATCTAATTTTTCTAAGAACGGTTCTGTATTGAGATATTTATCCGCAGGAATTTTTTCTCCATAGATACAAACTGCTAAATCTTTTGTCATGAAACCAGCTTCAACTGTATCCACACAAACTTTTTCAAGAGTTCGCGCAAATTTTACAAGAGCTTCGTTCTTATCTAAATTTCCACGATGTTCTAATCCACGTGTCCATGCAAAAATCGAAGCGATGGGATTTGTAGAAGTAGGTTTACCTTGTTGATGTTGGCGATAGTGACGAGTCACTGTTCCGTGAGCAGCTTCTGCTTCCATGGTTTTTCCATCGGGAGTCACAAGCACAGAAGTCATAAGTCCGAGGGAACCAAAACCTTGAGCCACAGTATCAGACTGCACATCGCCATCGTAGTTCTTGCAAGCCCAAACAAAGTTTCCATTCCATTTCAATGCTGATGCCACCATGTCATCGATCAAGCGATGTTCATAGGTGATATCTGCTGCTTCGAATTTTGTTTTGAATTCTTTTTGAAAAATGTCTTCGAAGATATCTTTAAATCTACCATCATATTTTTTTAAAATCGTATTTTTAGTTGAAAGATATAAAGGCCATTTTTTTGATAGAGCTTGGTTAAAGCAAGATCTTGCAAAGCCTGAGATTGATTCATCCGTATTGTACATGGCTAATGCGATACCATCGCTTTTGAAATTATAAACTTCATGAGAAATTGTTTCGCCACCATTTTCTGGTTGAAAAGTGATAGTGAGCTTGCCTTTTCCTTTTGTCACAAAATCTGTTGCGCGGTATTGGTCACCGAAAGCATGACGGCCAATGCAAATTGGAGCAGTCCAGTTCGCAACTAATCTAGGAACGTTTTTACAAATGATGGGTTCACGGAAAACTGTACCATCAAGAATATTTCTGATCGTACCGTTTGGCGACTTCCACATTTGCTTTAAGTTGAATTCTTTTACGCGTGCTTCATCCGGAGTGATGGTCGCGCATTTGATGCCTACATTATATTTCTTGATGGCTTCCGCGGCATCTACAGTTACTTTATCGCGAGTAGCATCACGGCTTTCCATGCCGAGATCATAATATTTAATTTCGATATCAAGATATGGAAGGATTAATTTTTCTTTGATGAATTTCCAGATGATTCTTGTCATTTCATCGCCGTCGAGTTCAACAATGGGATTTGCAACTTTGATTTTAGTCATGAGTGGTCCTCTTTGATGTAAATTTTTAAGTCCAATTGACATGATAAAGCCCCAGTTTGGTCAAAACAAAGCTTTTTCGTCGTAAATTCGTTTATAGAAGTTTCTCGGATAAAAGACAAACAGATTGATTATTTAGATCCAACTCGTGGATAGCATTGAGGGTTTAAGTGTGCATAAAAATTGCACTTTACTTGCGGAGTATAGGCCTAATCACTTATAAGCATCTATATGCAATTTTTAAGGCTTTTTTTGCGCCTTCTGACTTGTTTTAAGTCAAGGCTGAGGATGGCGCATTGTGTGGGCAATGATTAAAGGTTTGGGTAACAAAAATGGTAGTTTCTGGGAATCAACTTCTAAAGAGAGCTCTATCGGTCGTTATTATTCTGCAAATGGTGATGGCGCCAATTGCCAGAGCGGATGACTCGACTAAAACATCAATTCTGGCAGATGCTACGCCTCCAGTTCCAGATAAAAATTCGGAAGCCGTCTACGATGGGCTTTATCAAAATCTTTTAGGAAGCAGTAAAACCAATCCGTTAGATTACTGGTCGCTTCTCCGACAGGATTTTGTTGATACCAATGCCAAGGAAATCAAAAGTGCCTCTCCGTCCAGTGTGATGTTTAAAGTTTTAACGGGCAAATTTCATCCTTTAAAACAATTCAAAGCTTCCGAGAGTCTTTACGATAATTTTGATGGCGCTGTTCCTGAAGGAAGTGAGAAGTTTCAAATTTTAATTGAAGGAAAGTTAATCCATCATTTTCGTGTGCCCATCGAAGCACTCGGCGTTTTGGGCAACTACGTAGTTTTCATTGAAAAGAATTCTTACAATGTTCAAGAAAACTTCCGACACATTTCTTTTATTGATCTAGATTATTTTAGACTGGGAAAAAATGAACTGCCGATTTTTAGAGTTCCTGTACACGGAGTGGAAAGTATCAGCAGTTTCAATATTCGAAATAATGTGCTCTACATCAATGATAAACCTTACGAGGCTGGCTTATTTAATTTTGCCGCCCAAATGCAGAGAGTGTTATTCAACGTGGCGGTGAACGGCACAGAACCCGGACATCTTATGCGTGTGATTCAAGCTCTGGAACCTTTCGTGGAAGCTTTCAATGCAAATTTAGCAGAGGTCGGAAAAGATTCGAACGATGAAGCTTTCAAAAAAAACCTACAACTGAATCTGAAAAATCAACTCGATCAACTGCAAAAAATAAAATCTTCTGGCGATAGATTGAGTGAAGAGCAACTTAAAATTCTTTCGGAGACTTTTGAAAAGCCATTGAAAGAAGCGATGGGGAAGGTCCACGACAACCTTCAAAAACAGCGCACGCTGATTGGCAGCTTAAGTCTGGTTTGGCAACAAATGACTATTCCGCGTCCAGCCGAAGTGGGAAAGTTAAAAGAGAAAATTGTTACTATTGCCGTAGCATTAAAAAGAGACCGAACTAAAATTTCGGATATGCATGAGCTAGCCAAAGAATTAGCGACCAACAAAACGGTTCGCTATTCTCTCGGAACACTTGCGGCTGCAGGGGTAGCCTACTTTTTCCCGGATCAAAGTCTTTACGCTTTAAAATCTACATTGGAAATGGTGGAATATATTGGCGCGTCTGCTTTTGGTAAAGTCGTGGATTTTGCTGATGTATCCTATAAAACAGCCACCAGCACTCTCTCGGGTTTTAATCCGTTAAATGTATACGAAACATACCTTGCAGACGGGGCATGGAAAAGAACTTCGGTCGGGGTCAGTGCAATGTTCAGTATCCTTGCTCTGGTGGTGGGAATACCGCACATTTTAGTGAATACTTATTATTTAGTGAAAGATTTTGGAAAATCTCCGTCCTTAACCTGGCGTTCAGCAGAAGGAAAAACGGGTATAATGGAATTTACTCGACGACTTGTTCCGAATTTTATTCGTCGTCAAAAAGAAATGCGTCAAGAGTATTTAAACGCACTTTCAGACGAAAAAAAGAAAAACATTAAAGAGGAACAAGTGCTTTCTAGCGAAGAGCTATCAAGCATGGCTAGAGAATTTGTAATGAAAATGGAATCTCAGTACAATAAAGATCAAGTATTGACAGAATTTTCTTTAAAAACAAAACTTTGGGGAGCAATCAGTTTGTTCACCGAAGTGAATCTTCCTACGGCAGTTTCTGGCGCTAAGTGGGTCGGTACTCAGTGGAAAAAATTTAAAAATGTAGAAAATTTTGCGGGAGCCCTTTCACATTTTATCTTCTCTTTTGCAGCCTTCACTAAATCCGGTGTATTCTACGCAACGACTTGGAACTATTTTTATATTTCACGTATTCTGGCTCTTCATCCAAGAATGGCGCTAACTTTTATGCTCTATCCGAATTTCTTTAGGAGAGCGGTCGCCACCGAATTAGGACAAGTCACCCCTCCGAGTTTCTGGAACGGCGGTAACCGATGGGTATGGCAAGAAGTTGGAGTTCAACTGAGCCGTATTTCTCATTCAGAACAATATGCTGCTTTAAAAAACTTTGAAAACTCAATAGCTCCAATTGAAAAGCAAATCGGCAAAGAGGCTCTGACCCATTCGTTAGAGGCCCTTACTAAATATTTAAATTATGATTTAGATAAAGTTGTGAAATTGTCAGAGCGTCCGGGCATGACCAAAAAGCTTTCGACAAAGGATATCAGTAAGCTCTCCTACGATGCGAGAACTTTCTTTTCGAGTTATTACGACATCCTGGTGGAGAATTCCTTGAGACGATATCTTTCGCTGCAGGCAGAAACGGAGACGGTACAGTCTCCAGGTCTTTCGCGCGAAGAAATTAAAAAATGGTTTATCGATAATAAAAAACAAGCGATGGCCGATCTTATTGATCCCAAACGAATTGTGGAAACTGAAGCTACCGATGAAAACTATAAAAAAGCTTATGCTTTAGTACATAACAGCGTTAATTTCTTGAGCAAGATGAGTACGGCCAACACCCACCACACGATTCGTAGTCTTGATTCTGAAACAAATGGTAAAATTAGAAGATTTGTAATTGCGGAACAGCAAATGAAAAAAGCCTCGGCAATGGCGAGGGCGGTGAGAGCTAATATTGTATCTCTTTTGGTAGATAAACCCATGGAGCTAGCCCTTCTGTTCGTGCTCACGGCGGGGATTCAAGACGGCCCGAATAAACCTTTGTTTGATCAAATGTTCAGCGACAACTCCGCATTCTATTTGTCCCGTAACGTATTTATGGGCTATTTAGCGGGACTGCTCATCAGTATTTTTGCCGATGTATGGGTAAAGATCCAACAAGACACGCGCGTTGATAAACTGGGCGGATTTGATCAGATTCCGGAAAATGAATATGCAAAAAAAGGATTCTGGTCTTGGTATCGTTACCAGTTTACTCACAATAAAAATAATAAATGGTGGGATCATCATAAGTACAATTCCGAAATCATTTATCACAATATGGGACCGGCATTTATTTTGATGACCATCACGGGAATGGCAACTTTAGGTAGAGTGGATTTAGACTTCTATTTCTTGGGCTACTTTATTGCATTTTTCTTACCGTTCACGGGCTTGAGTTTGAAGTTTGAACAAACTTTCGAAATTGCAACCGGTTGGGTTTTAAGAGATGTACCTTTAGCAATTAGAAATCATCCCATGATTCTTGAGTGGGCAAATAAACGAATTACAAAATTGCGAATAGGTTTCCAAATATATTATAAACTCTACGAGAATATCACTGGGCAATTGCTCAGTAACCTCATGGCGATCACCACCGCAAGGAATGGCACGCGTGCACTGAGTCGTATTTTATTTGGTGGAAAAACCATTACGGAACACATTATCGAGAAAACTACAAGTGCTTCGGGTCAATTTCCAGGTTCAAGAGCGGTAGGTCAGGTTTGTCGATTGTTATTTGCAAACAACTACAGCTCTGGTCCATTACCACCGCCACCGAAGTGATGACTCCCGAGTTAAAAAAAATCTTATGTCAATTGTCTCAAAGCCTTCGCGAGATCTCGCATGGCTTTGGTTTCCTCGGATTCTCTTCGATGAATCAAAAAAACATCTCGATACACGGGTTTGACAGTGGCAGGTAGAGGCAGTTCTTCTAAAGATAAATTGGAAGAGGAAATGCGATTGACCTCTTTCACAATGAATTCCGGTAAAAATGAAACGGCCACTCCACGTTGGGATAATTGAATGGCAGTTTCCATCATCTCTACGCGGTATTGAATGGTTCTTTCGAAAAGATGCTCCGGCCACCCATCAAGCCCTTGCATTCCTGAGGGCATTCCTTCCAGAGGAGCAATGGGCGTAATGAACGGTAATCTTTTAACAGAGGTCTCTTTCCAAGAACCTTTCAGTCCAAATATTCCCATACGTATTTTTCCTACTTTTAGAAACTCAATACCAGCTCTAGGAATGGGGAGGTAAGTTATTCCAACGTCACTGTGTCCATCAGCAATTAAAGATTCCATTTGGCCCGGTATTGCCTCGCGTATTTCAACATTGTGATTATGAAAATATTTTGAAACGACATCGGCTAAAAAATAAGTCGTAAAAACTTCGAAGCTTACAATCTTGAGCGTGTTTTTTAAAGGTTCTCTGGTTTCCATCAAAGCTTCAATGGCCTTTAAAGTTTCAGGTACTCTTTCATAGAAGCGTCGCCCTCTTTCAGTCAGTTCTAAACCTCGCCCTTTTGGAAGAAATAACTTATATCCAACTTCCTTTTCAAGAACGGCCATGGATTTAGAAAGGCCTCCACCAGAAATACCTAATATTTCGCTCGCCTTAAGAAGGCCGCCGGCTTCAACGATGGTTTTAAATTGGGTCAGTCTCAGTGTTTCCATATTAGAAATGTTCTTTTACATCATTTCCATAGAAGAAATCAATAATTTGGATATATTTTATTTTAACGAAACCACTAAGGGGGAAAAAATGAATCTAAAAATATTAATTGTAGGACTGCTGCTGGCATCAAGTTCGTATGCCCAACAGATTGATCATCGAGCCATTTACATGGCCCTGAATGTAGAAGAGATAAACACCTCTGAGATTCCATTCAATGGAGTTGTCAAAACAGAGAAGTCTGTAGGAGGATTAACGTGTTATAGAACTCAAGCCGTAGCGCCAACCAACAAAGCTAGATATGCATGTACTTTCGATAAAATCAGTTTGAGCTCAAATTCTTGTGGTCCGAAAACATGTACTCAAGCAGCATGTGCGGAAGGAGAAACGTGTCGAGCGGTATTCTCTTGGGGTTGTGAAGTGACTTACATTTGTGACAAAGTAGATTAAAATGCACTTTGTATGTAGGCAGATATTTTGCATGATTATGATGAAGTCTGGGTAAATGTAAAAAGAGACTGACAAATGGTGGCCTCGGTCAGACTCGAACTGACACGTACTTGCGTACACAGGATTTTGAGTCCAGCGCGTCTACCAATTCCACCACGAGGCCACGAATAGATGAGTCTCTATTGATAATAGAAGCTCTTTTTTGATTCAAGCTTAAAACGAAATTTAGTTATAGTTTTGGACGTATTCTGCCGTTTTTTGAAGGCTTTCTAAGAACTCTTTTGCTGGAACTAAGATTTTTGTGCGCAACTGCATCATATTCGGGCTGAGCTCTCTTGATTTTGCGGCTACACATTCTAAAAAAGTTTAAACTTTGTTGAGATGTCGAAGGTTTGAATCATTGCTTTTTTCTTACCCGAAATAGACTTCAGATCGAAGACAAAGTTTTCCTCTGTTAATTCGATTCCTTTGAATCGACCTAAAGGGTGTTGCTCATCACCAATACTTTTTATTACTTTAGCCATGTATGGTCTTAATTGAGATTGTGAAGTTCGTTTAGAGTCTAAACTTAATATAATATTGACGTCCTTATCCGCGAGTAAATCAGTCCAAGTTCCCTTCGCAAACTTTCCTGTAATTTGATAATGTAAATCTATACGGAGATTTTTTTCAGGGTATTCTCTTCTATTAATTTCGATAGTGACATTTTTATCATCAATTTTTTTCATAATTAACTCAGAAAAACCGCTTGCATCCTTTCCTGGAACTTTATTGGCAGTTATTTTTTTTCCAGACCTCTTATTCGTTTCATTAACCTTCTGTTGTAAGAAAGTTACGTTTGCAGAGTTTTGTTCAAATACGATTTCCTCTTTATGGTCCAATATAGCGCTATAAATAAATTTTCCTTCTGGAGAAGTAATGAGTTTTGCTTCTCGAGTAATTGCCGAAGATGTAGAGCTAATTAAAGCTATAACCAGCGATATAGATAAGTATTTAGCTAAGTCATTTATATTCAAAGCCATAAGAATCTCCTCTTTAGTAGCTGCGGTTACTAGTACAAGGTACAAGAGTTGTTCCATTCAAAATAACAATAATTGGATCTGAAATCTAAATTTTGATTTGGGTTGTTTTTTTTACAGGAGATATTGGGACCATGGCCAAAGTGACTCTTACAAAACAAAGATTTTCTTAGAGATATTCGACGCAAAAAAAAAGCCCCGGTTAGGGGGCTTATGAGGTCATTGCCTGCTAATATGAAAACAGAACTAAGGGGGGAGGGATGTCTGAATTCACTTAGCAAGCAGGTTATCCTTAAGCAATCACTGTGCCACCTCTACAGCGTCTAAAATGCCTAAGGCATTCACTTTTATGTAAGAGATTCATGATGAATGAAGAAAACTCATAAAGGTGAGCCGCACCTTTACCAAAGACTTCCGTTATTACGACGCGAACCTTTGGAAAATGTGCTGCGCACCTTTACCCAAAAATGCGCGGGTGACGGCCCTCTACGTCACTTGTCGGTAAAAATTACATCTTTAGAGGTGTCAAAATTATAAACAATACTAGTAATATCAAATACTTATGTTCAATTGTTTTGATTTTAATGCGAGGCATAACAATTGCTCATATAGGTTGAGTTAGGATTGGAATTAAAAATATTAAACGAGGACTTATATATGAAAATGAAGTTTGTAGTTGGGTTAGCCGTTAGTGCTTTAAGCCTATCAGCCTTTGCCCAAGGTTCAGTAGAGAACCAAGCCATTATCGAAGTTGTGAATGATCCAGCTCCGGCTGCGTCGGCGAAAGATTTATCTCAAGCCAACTCACAGTCACAAACAGTGACTACGACAACAACATTACAACCGATTGTTCAAAACCAACCGGTTATCACGCAACAACAACCTACTATATATATACAAAAGCAGGAGTCGGCAGTTGTTGAAGCTTCACCACTCAGTGAATCTGCTGCTGATAAGTTGAGAAAGCAAAGAGTCGAGATGGAACAGCAAACGGAATCTAAGATTGTTGAAAAACTCGAAGAAGCTAGAATGAAGGCTGAGCAAGAAAGAGCTAACAAGCTTTTAACTGGCTTAGAAGAGAAAAAAGAAGAAGTTAAGAAGGAAGAAGTTGTAGCTCCGGTGGTGGCACCAGTAGTTGTTGCTCCACAAGCTATCCAAGTGGTTGAATCGGTAATAGTTCAAGAAGTTAAAGCTGAGCCAGCTATTGAAGTTAAATCTGAACTTGCTAAACTTGACGAAGAAGAAAAGAAATCTTCACACCGTTTATTTGTTGGAGCTGATGCGGGTTTTGTATCTTACCCGGCTGACAATATCAAAACAACAGGAGCTGCAGGTTTTACTGTAGGTTCAGTGATTGATGAGAAATATATTGTTGAAGGTAGCTTCCTTTACTCTAAAGGTGATATTGAAAGTGTTGTTAGAGACTACATTTATGGTATGTTCCCAACAATCATCGAGATGGAACAATACAACTTCTCTGGTGCATTTAAATATAGAATCTTAAAGACAAGATTCTCTCCATATGTGGGCGGATCTTTATCTTATACACATAGAAATTATGAAGACAGACAGTCTAATGAAATCACTTATGGTTATCCAGCTCTTGAGAGTAGCTCATGGGCGATTGACTTAGGTTTAATCGTTGGTGCTGACATCAGATTGACGGATTCATTCACAATCGGTGCAGACCTAAAGTATGTAATGAATGTTGCATACGACACAAATTCAAATGGTCGTTACGAGACATCGCAAATGTATGATGATTTCTACACTGATCCAGTTGAAGAATTAGGATATTATAATTTCCTAATCAACGCGAGATTCACTTTCTAAGAAAGTCTCGCGTGTGACCCGGTGCCCTTAAGTCGATTGAAGGGCGCCTAATTATTGAATAGTGAAACTTTGGGACATATATAAATCTTCCGGTACGTTAGCTCTTGATTTATATATGTCTTTTTTTTATTGTAAGTGTATGAACCACAGACTTATAAAACTTGTAATCTTAGTTTTTACAATCTTTTCTATCTCCACTCATTCCAAATCATTTACATCTGAAGTTGTTGCAAAGATTGGCAGAGATGTCGTTACTAGTAGAAAGGTCATCGCCGATACAATCCTAGAAGATCAGTGGATTAAATCTACAACTGGTGCAAAGAATACATCTACACAAAGCGATGAATTTAACAACGATCTCAATCGGTATCTTATGGAGAGAGTGGTATACTTGGAATCCAAATCTTTTTCTTTGATAAATGTGACGTCATCAGAAGTAGAGAAAGCAAAAAAGTCTATTCTCAATAGAATCAAAAATTCAAGCTCTGCATCCATATGGACAGAATTGGCCCTCACTCAAGAAGAAATGGCAGAACTTGTGAAGCAAAAAATTTCTTCACAAAAATTCATCGAATTCAAGTCCAAAGCATCCTATGTTCCTGTGACAGAGGCAGAAGCTTTCAACTATTATAATAACAATAAAGACAAATACGATGGTAAGGAATACAAGTCTATAAAGGAAGGCATTAAAAAGAGCCTTGCAAAACTTCAAGCGGAGCAACGCTTAGAAGCTTGGTATGATATCTTAAAGAAAAAATATGATGTTACAAAAACCATCAGTTACATCGCGCCAGAATGATTTTTAGGCAGCTCAATTCCTCGCACATTTCAGTGGTGGCAAATATTTTAAAGAGTCATGAGTCTACGGACTTTGAACGTTTTGGTTTGAGGCTGAGCACTGTACAAATAGAAAATTCACTTTCAAAAGATATTTGTTTTGGTTTTTTTGATGAGGATAAGCTTCTCGCATTTATTTTGGGTAGAAAAGTTGATCAAGATATTCTTGAAATTGATATGACGATGACGAACAAAGCGGACCTTAAAAAAGGCCATATGGAAAAACTTTTTAAAGAAGTGATCATGCATTTAAAAAATAACGGCAAAAATAACGGCGCCTTTTATAAAATTTGGCTCGAAGTTCATGAAGAAAATGCCCCGGCTTTGGGCTTTTATAAAAAAATGGGATTTACCCAAAACTCCAAACGTCCTAAGTATTATCCCGATGGTAAAGCGGCAATTCTTATGACTTTAATGCTCTAAATGGATTTAATTCGTTCTGACGATATTTTGACCGTTTGTTCACTTTAAGAAATAGCGATCAAAAGGTTGATTTTAAAAGCTTTTTTTGTTATTTAATTACGTCAATTAGACATTTTCTTATGATTAGCGTTAATGGTTTTAATTATAAACTGCTAAACACAAGGGCTAATATTTAGCTAAAAAATGGGCTTCGTAAGGGCCCATTTTTTTTTGGTCAAAGCGATCATTTGAATGAAATGTACATAGGAGTGGAGTCTTTAGGGAGATCCGGAGATGTTACAGAACTTGCCTAAAATGAAAGAGCTAGCAAAAGAAATTTGCCAGCAACAAGGTTGCGAACTTTACGATTTAGATTTTTCTCCTGGTTCCAAGGGACAGGGCCGTAGACTTTTAGTTTATGTTGAAAAGCAGGGCGGAGTTTCTTTAGAAGACTGCGAACGTGTTTCAAAAGGTTTGAGCGAAATTCTTGATGAGAATGATTTGATCCCAGACGGCGAGTACGCACTCGAGGTTTCTAGTCCGGGATTAGAGAGGCCGCTGAAGGAAAAGTGGCACTTTGAGGCTGTCGTTGGGCAAAAAGTATTTGTTCAAAGTTCAGAATCAATGGATCCAGCTGGAAGTGTTCCGAGATACAAGGTGAACGGGAAGCTGGAAAGTGTAAGTGACAAGGAAATCATAGTGAAGGCCGATGGCAAAGATTTTGTGATTTCAATGAATAACGTAAAAAAATCTAACGTGATCTTTGATTACGATAGTCTTAAAACGCAGAAAAAGAATTAGACTGATGTAAAATCAGTACTACTCACCAAAGTGAGTAGTGAATTAGGATGGGAGTGTTTATAATGGCAACAGACAGTTTTTCAGGCTTAGGCCGCATGATCGAACAAATTGGTAAAGAAAAAGGAATCGGTAAACAAGTAGTTATCGACGCTATTATTCAAGGTATGCTTACTGCTGCTAAGAAAAAGTACGGAACTTACAGAGAAATCGAAGCTCAGTACAACGAGGAAGCCGGTGAAGTAGAGCTTTTCCAATTTAAAGAAGTTGTCGAAAAAGAAAAATTCGTAGACGAAGAAGTTGAAATCACAGAAGAAGACGCACATGAAATGGATCCGGACGCCGTAATCGGTGACTTCATCGGTTTAAAATTAGAAACAAAAGATTTAGGACGTATCGCTGCTCAGACGGCTAGACAAATCATCACGCAACAAGTTCGTGATGCAGAAAGAGAAATCATCTTCGCTGAATTCGAATCCAGAAAAGGTGAAATTGCTTCGGGTATCGTAAGACGTGTTGAGAGATCAGCAATCGTTGTGGATCTTGGAAGAACAGAAGCTTACATCCCAATCAGAGAACAATTACCAGGAGAAAACTACAAGCCGGGTGATAGAGTTCAAGGTTACATCGCTGATGTACGCCATACTACAAAAGGTCCTCAGATCATCATGTCACGTGCAGATGAGAGATATCTTGTTAAGTTATTTGAACTTGAAGTTCCAGAAATCGCTGACGGTGTTATCGAAATCAAATCTGCTGCTCGTGAACCAGGTTCAAGAGCGAAGATAGCTGTATTCACTAACGACGCGTCTATCGATCCAGTAGGATCTTGTGTTGGTATGAAAGGTTCTCGCGTTCAGAATATCGTTCAAGAATTACAAGGCGAGAAGATTGATATCGTTCTTTGGGACGAAGACGTTACTAGATTCGTATCGAATG